>FR879506.1 GCA_000434475.1 Dialister sp. CAG:486 | reverse complement strand
TCCAGAGGAAGGGGCGAGAATGTGGGTCGTTTCGAGTGTATCGATCCCTCCTTCCTTTGGAAGGAGGTGCCCGCAGGGCGGAGGTTGGGGGCGCAGAGCGGCATGAAAGAGGATGATGCAGATGGAAAAACGTTTTTGCACAAATCACGGTTAACGAGAGCACCCTATCCACCGCTCCGCGGTCCCCCTTCCCCAATGGGGAAGGCTAAGAGGTGCGACGCTCCGCATCAATTTTTATAAAGGACGATACCCGAAAGCAGCATGCAAGTCACTGATGCACACTGACCACGCCGACGGCAGCGATGATGAGTGCCATCCCGAGAAGCTCAAAGGATCCGAAGTCCTGCCCGAAGACGGCAAAGGCGAGAAGGATGGATGAGAGCGGCTCCAGGGCTGCGATAATGCTGGCGTCTGCCGGAGAAATATACTTCGTGCTTCCGAGATAGAGGACGAAGGAACAGATCGTACCCACGATGACCACGAAAAGGAAGGCCAGACCGACAGAAAGATCCACCGCCCCGGTGAAGGGGAAGAGCCCCATGAAGGGCAGGAAGGAAAGCCCTGCGATGACCATGCCCCAGCCCACGACGATGGGCGCGCCGTATCTCTTGATCATGCCGACCGGCTCTACCGTATAGAGCGCGCATGCCACGGCGGCAAGAAGTCCCCAGAAGAGAGCCTTTTCAGACAGCGCGAGACTGCCAAAATTTCCATGTGTCGCGATGAGCACGGTCCCCACGAAGGCAAAGACCGTGCAGAAAATTTCCACCAGATGCGGCAGCCGCCGCTCCGAAAGGCAGTACCAGAAGATGATGAGGATCGGCATCAGATACTCCAGGACCGTGGCCGTCGGCGCATTGCTGTACTTGATGGCCGCAAAATATCCGTACTGCGTCCAGATCATTCCCAGCATGCCGAAGACCAGGATCCGTATCCGGTCTTTTTTATTTTGCCAAATCGACCAGATGCCCGTTTGTCCCGTCAATGAAAAAATAAAAAGGAGCAGCACACCGGCCGACAGCAGCCGGCAGAAGGTCAGCCACTCCGGGGAGATGTCGCGATTCACGAGCAGGTACTGCCCCGCGATCCCGCTCGCCCCCCAACAAAGCGCGCCCAGCGCGCACTGCAGGATGCCTTTGATTCGAGTATTCAATGTGTCCTCCGAGAGGGAAATGGTTTCAATGGGTTGGCTCAAGGGGCGTGCCGCCCCTTGATTGTGTATGAACGCTTTGTCCGAATGAGGAATGAGGAATGGTGGTGCAAATCAGAAGCGCCGCGGAGTATAAATGGGCGATGCCTGAAGGTCTCTTGATAGCAAGTTTCCCATGTAGCGTTTCCAAACATCAACCGCCTGATCGCGAACGAAAAAGATTTCTCGCTGGCGCTCGAAATGACGATACGAGAGAGTCCCTAATCCCTAATCCCTAGCCACCAGTCACCAGTCACTAGTCACCAACTATTTCAGATCCCTGTAATTCACGACCTTCACGGCTTTATCCGCGATCATCCGTCTCACCTTCGGCGAGACGATCGCCTGCATCTCCGCTTCGAAGTCATGCTCCCAGTCGCAGGCGGGAATGAGCTTTTCATTATCCGTGCCGGGATGCATCATGACCTCCGTCGTGCCGGGGCGCAGATCCTTCAGGATATGCAGGAAATGCCCTTCATGCACCGCTTCGCCTGCCACGATGCCCTCGAAATGATCCGGCACGCGGAAATGACGGCGCTTCGCCTTCCAGAGGGAGAGCTCCGACAGCGTGAAGAGCCCGAGGCGGCCGATGAGCTGCCCCATACCGGCAAAGGCCGTGAAGAGCGGCGTCCGGGAGATACGCACGGCGTCAAGATGCAGCGACGCGGCGACATCGAGCGAGATATCGATCACCCCCGGCAGCATGTGCATGTGCTGGTGACTGTCGACATGCGTCAGGGGAAGACCGGTTTTCTCCATTTTCGCAGCCTGCGCCATGAGCTCACGCCGTACATCCTCCATGGCGATCTGCCCCTTTAGAAAATGCTTCACAAATTCGACGTGGTTATCAAAAAAGACACCCTCTTTGGTCACGAGCGAGGGAATATCCTTCGCTTCGCATACAGGAAATCCGTTCACGAGCGTCAGATGGATGCCGACGCCCAGCTCGGGGTGGCATCTGGCCACCTCGACGGCATCATCAAAGGCCTTGCCGCCCGGCATGAGCGTCGCAGAGCGCAGACAGCCCTCCTCCACGCAGCGCTTGACGGCCTGATCAATAAGAACATGCCGGCCAAAGTCGTCGGCATTGACAAGAAGTTGATAGTTTGGCATAAAAGTCCTTTATAAATAGGGGGGCAGGGCGCCCCTTGTTTCCGTTTGAAAGCCTCGCTTGAATGAGAAATGCGAAATGGTGGTGCGGCGCATTTCGTCATCCTGAGCGGAGAAA
>FR879505.1 GCA_000434475.1 Dialister sp. CAG:486 | reverse complement strand
CAGATGGAACGCGAAAATGAGATGATCGTTATTTCACATCGCATTTTAGCGTGGCCGGCAGGCAGAGCAGGGCTTCGAAAGCACGGATCCGATCGTTATCCGCTCTCACTCTGGAATCCAGCTCTGCACCTGCACCGTATTTCCCGCCACCCATGCAAAGTTTCTTTTACAGGGGAACAAATATATAGTACAATGAAAGATAATAAACTAGCGCGAAAAGCAGTACGGAAAACACAGAAGAGGAGTACGACATGAGTTCCAAAGAAGAATCATCGACCATGGAAAGCGTGCAGAAGGACATACAGTGTCTGCGGAAGGTTTTTTCCATAGTACGTCTTGTCAAGGCTGCGCATCCCGAAGACCGGGATACAGCGGATGGTTCCACGCTTTCCGCAGGTGATGATGACAGCCGCCGAAGCACTTGTGAATTCTGCGCCCCGCAGACCCATCAGAGCACCTTTACCGATAAGGGCATGCATCTCCACTTCAAGGTCATCGACGGCAAAATGTACCAGATCTTTGTGAGACCGCTCACGATCGAAGGAGTGCCCTACGTTCTGGAAATGCTAAAGCACATCGATAATACAGACCTCTTCCTTGCGGAAGGCTATGACCAGCTGATGTCCTTCAGCCAGCAGCTCTACATTGATGCCCTGACCGGCGCGTACAACCGCCGTTTCTGGGAAGACAAAATGAAGAGCTTTTCCGGCATTGCCGGTATCGCTCTGATCGACCTCGATGACCTGAAGCTCTACAATGACACCTTCGGCCACAGCGCAGGCGATGCGGCCCTGAAGGCGCTGGTACAGATCACGAAGAAAAGCATCCGCCGGACAGACAAGCTGATCCGCTATGGCGGAGATGAATTTCTCCTCATCATGCCGAATGTCTCCTCCTCCATCTTCGCAGAGAAGCTCCGCACCATCCAAGAGCACATCCATGAGGCAGACTTCCCCGAATTCCCCGGACTTAAGATCTCTGCCAGCATCGGCGGCGCTATGCTCTACACTGGCAGCATCGAAGAAGTCGTCTCCCGTGCGGACAAGCTCATGTACTATGCCAAGTCCTATAAAAATACCGTGGCTATGGACGAAGAGGTGGAATATGAAAAGACGCTGCTCGATACCTCTGCTGCGAAGCCGAAGGTACTGATCGTCGATGATTCGGAGCTGAACCGGGATCTCCTGAAAGAAATGCTGCGCGATCGTTACGAGGTTCTCGAAGCCGCAGACGGTGAAAAAGGACTCGCTCTCCTCTATGAGCTCGGAACGAAGATCTCCCTCGTACTTCTCGACGTCGTCATGCCGAAGCTCGGAGGCTTCGATGTACTCGCCGTCATGCAGAAGGAACGCTGGCTCGATGACATCCCCGTCATGATGATCTCCGCCGAAGACTCCCCCGCCTTCATTCAAAAAGCCTATGACATGGGCGCGTCCGACTATATCACCCGCCCCTTTAATATGAACGTCGTCCGCCAGCGCTCCGACAATATCACAAAGCTGTATGCCAAGCAACGCCGTCTTTTGAGCCTGGTATCAAGCCAGATCCAGGAAAAAGAACGAAATAACCACATCATCATCAGCATCCTTTCCGAAGTCGTCGGTCTCAAAAACGGGGAAAGCCGCAAGCACATCCTGAGTGTCAGCCGCATCACCGAGCTTCTCTTATCGCGTGTCATGCAGCGGACCAGCCGCTACCATCTCACTTGGCAGGACGAAGCCCTCATCACGAATGCCGCCGCTCTCCATGACATCGGCAAGATCGGTATCGATGAGAAGATCCTGAACAAGCCCGGCAAGCTGACCAAGGAAGAATTCGAGATCATGAAAACGCACACCCTGATCGGCGCGAAGATGGTCGAACATCTGGAAGCCTTTCGGGAAGAGCCCCTTGTCAAGGTGACTTACGCCATCTGCCGCTGGCATCACGAGCGCTGGGACGGTCGCGGATACCCCGACGGCCTCAAGGGCGATGCCATCCCGATCTCTGCGCAGATCGTATCCATCGCTGACGTCTACGATGCCTTGACAAGCAAGCGCGTCTACAAGGACGCCTTCGCTCACGAAAAAGCCATCTGGATGATCCTCAATGGGGAATGCGGCCTCTTCAACCCGCTCCTCCTGGACTGTCTCTTGGACATCAAAGACAGCCTGAAAGAGGAACTAGAGAAAAACAGCACCGGTCTTGCCATCCATCAGAAAATCCCCGACGGGATCATCCGGGATCTGTGACCGGTGATCTGCTTTCCCCCTCTCATCCTTTCCACGGCGCGCCACGCCACAAATCCATTGAATGTAAGGAGTTTCCTATGAATATCGAAGCATGCTACAACAAAATGGGCGCTGACTACGCCGAAGTGAAGAGCCGCCTCCCAAGCGACGCCTTTATCAAGCGTTTTGCGCTGAAATTCTTAGACGACCCCACCTTCGCGCTGCTCGAAAAGAGCCTCGCTGAGGAAAACGTGGATGAAGCCTTCCGCGCCGCACACACGCTGAAGGGCATCACGCAGAACCTCGGCTTCAGCCAGCTCTCGCCGCTGTCGATCGAGATCACGGAGATTCTCCGCCAAGGTACCATGGACGGCACAGACACCCTCTTCCCGCAGCTGAAGGAAAAATATGATATGACCGTCGCCTGCATCAAAGAGGTCGACGAATAGGACGCAGCAAAAGCGTTTTGGATCGTGAATGATTCAAAGCGTTTTTTTATTTGCGACTTTTGTGACTGGTGACTAGTGACCGAGAGACTCTCGCATCGTCATTTCGAGCGAAGCGAGAAATCTTTGTCATTCGCGGGGAAACGGGTCATGAGAGAAACGCGCAAACGGGAAACCTGTTATCCCAAAGCCTAAATACGTAGCACCAAGGCGTCGTTTCTCTGCCGGTGCTTATGTGATACTGACCGCAGTGCAAGAACCCTCGGCTACGCTCGGGATGACAATACGGGAGAGGGATACCCCCAGCAAGTTTGAAAGCAGGGATGAGTAGCTAGGGATTAGTGGCTAGGGATTAGGTGTCGCAAGTGACTGGTGACTAGTGACTGGCATGCCAGCTTATGGCATCGCCATTATTTATGCTTCGCGGCGCATTTCGTCATCCTGAGCGGAGTGAAATGCCGGATGCTCGATAATGTAAAGGCGGAACCGTGAGAACTGAGCCGAAGGATCTGGCACCGCACCACCATTTCGCATTTCTCATTTCTAATTTCTCATTC
>FR879504.1 GCA_000434475.1 Dialister sp. CAG:486 | reverse complement strand
TTTTGATAGCGCTTCGCGCCGTCGTCATCTCGAGCGTAGCCGAGAGATCTTTCTTGCACTGCGGTCAGTATCACATAGGCACTGCAGGAAAGCGACGCCTTGGTGCTGCACACATCCTTTGTTTATCGGTCTGCATGGAAGATTTCTCGCTTGCGCTCGAAATGACGATGCGAGAGTCTTCTAGTCACTAGCCACTAGTCACTAATCACCAGTCACCAGTCACCAGTCACTCGCACACAAAAAGCAGCGCCGAAGCGCTGCTTTTTATTTTCCCGCGTGCATGGCGGCTTCGCGGATCATATGGACGGTGATGGAGTTGAATTCTACAGGTGTTTCAAGCGCTTTGACTTCTTTGAAGCCGACGCCGAGTTTACCCGTATAGTAAGCGGTCGCCTCGCCCTTGTTGTTGATCTTGGCTGCATAGATGGTCTTATCATCCCCGAGGCCGACCAAGCGGTAGGCCCCCGGCGGAGAGATGACGCGCCACGAGCTGTCATCCCCATTAAAGGTGTACATGATGCCCTTCTGGCTGTCATCATAGAAGAGGCGGTCTGCATCATAGTAGACGGCCATCTTGCCGATGTGCGAAGTCTGGACGTAGATGCGGCGGGTATCATAGTTTGCATCGGTGCGGTAGATGCGGTAGAGACCCTTGCCGACTTCCATCTTCATGTAGACGGCATTGGTCGCGGTCGAGTAAGCAACATCCACGATCTTTGCATTTCTTGGCAGATCACGGATCGGCGCATCGGACTCGTGCGTGGTGCCTTCCGGATTGTAGCGCGCCAGTGTCACATCCCAGCGTCCGCCTTTCCAGTGGATCGGATAGAGCGCCATGAGCGCCAGATTTCTGTCCGGCATCCATTCGAAGAAAGAAACGCCCTGTCCCTTCAGATCCACGATCTGAGGATGTCCAAGATCTTCGGCTTTGTAAATGGTGACCGTTTCTGCGGTCACATCTGCCATATATTTATAGTCATGCGAGTAGTAGGCTTTCCCCTTCACGCTGACCTTCGCATAGAGCTTCTTGCCTTCCTTTTCCGCCTGCTCTGCGACTTTGTCCTTCACATCAGACATATCGTAGTCACCTGAGGAGAGCGGGGCAAAAAGGACGCGGTCCATATATACGTAGGCCCCTGCCTGCACCCCTGCGCCAAGGAGGAAGCAGATCATGAGCTGTGCGATTTTTTTCTTCACTCTGTTCTCCTTATTTCACGATAAATGCAGTCGGTATCATACGTTCGCCCAGAAGATCGGCAGGCTTATTGACCACCTTTCCATTATAGTAAAGTGTCGTGGAAGATCCGCCGTCCAGATTGGCCGCAATGTAGGCCCCGTTTTCATAGAGGATATTCTGCGAATCGACAAGCGTCGCGCCGATGCTGTAGCCGGGCTGTCGTCCATCGATGACGAGGAAGAGCATCGTGCCATCCTTCTTCTGCCCGATGGCCGAGCGCGGGGAGATCCCCCATCCGCCGTCACCGCTCTTGATGACCTTCTGCCCATTGATGATGAGCGGCGGGCCGAAGGTCAGGCCTTCGACCGCGCCAAGGTCGCGCAGTTCTTTCTTATTGTAGTTCCCGGCGATCAGGTTCCCGTTCTTCGTCATTCCGACGAAGTCGACCTTTTCCTTGTCATCGACCTGCTGCCCCAAAAGGTACTTGCCCTGATGCAGGATGAAGCCATAGGGCAGACGTCCGATGCCGGTGCCATTCGGATCGTAGAAGCCGCCGCCATTGATGGCTGCTACGGCATTGTTCTTTTTCGCGATGCTGGAAGTGGTATCCCCCTTCTCATTGATGTCTTCCGCCGTAGCGACTTCGATACGTTTCGGATTTGGGATCTCCAGCAGATACCCGACGAAGCGGGATGTCTCGATCTTTTTCAGCTTCAGCGTCGCATCCGTGCGCGGCTTGAAAGCGAATACATTCTGCTTATCCGTCGTCGTCACAGTGCCGAGGATCTGGTTCAGCTCCTCCTGATCGTAAAGCCACGTGATGTACTGCGGATGCCGTGAGCGCATGATCGCACCGACCACAGCACGCTTCAGATTGCCGAACGGCCCGAAGAGCACCACGATCGGAGACGTGATGATGAAAAAGACCAAGGTGATCAGGATAAACTTGACCACGATGTTGTTGAAAAATCGTTTCATTGTGACTCCTTGAAAAAGGGTTGAGGGTTAGCCCCTGGGGCGTATCGCCTTTTGATCGGGGATGAAAGAGGGGGGAGCGGGTTCTATGGGTTCTATGGGTTCAACGGGGAGCAGGGCGGCGTATTTCGTCATCCTGAGCGGAGAAAAACGTCGTATGTTAA
>FR879503.1 GCA_000434475.1 Dialister sp. CAG:486 | reverse complement strand
AACGCCAGTGCCCTATCCGTCCTTTCGGGGCCCTTCCCCTCGAGGGGAAGGCTGACGATACGAGGATAGCACCAGCTAAGGATCATCGCAGCACGCATTTTCGTTCTCTTAAATCAAATAATCAAAAATAATTTAGCACTCTATTGACATGAGTGCTAAAAGTGCTATACTATAGTTGTTCAAGGGAGAACCGAAAGGGCTCCTGAAGAAAATTATAAAAAGAAAGAGGTCTTTGATATGCGTAGTTTGATTCCATTTGATGGTCTGTTTGGCAATACGGTTCTGGATCACTTCTTTGATGATGATATGCCGACGGTGTATCAGGATTACACCGCTGTCCCGAAGGTCGATATTGAGGATAAGAAGGATCATTACGAGATCACTTGCGATATGCCGGGGTTCAAGAAGGAAGAGATCCATATTTCTTATGAGAATGGGATCCTGTCTCTGGGTGCAAAGAAGGAAGACAAGAAGGATGCCGATGATACAGAGCATCACTACATCCGCCGCGAACGTGCTTCGGTCTCCTTCAGCCGTCAGTTCACGGTGAAAGGCATCAAGGAGGAAGGCATCAAAGCGGCGCTGAAGGATGGCATCCTGACCATCACACTGCCGAAGGAAGAAGAAAAGAAGGCAGAACCATCGCGTCAGATCACGATCGACTAATGTCTTTCGAGAGACGCTGATGCGATCGCATGGAAAGCCCCTGATCGGAAATTTTCCGGTCAGGGGCTTTGTGGTGTATGGGATGACTGGGGACTGGGAGATCGGAAGACATCAGCGCCTTTTTTCTCCCTCCTTCCTTTGGAAGGA
>FR879502.1 GCA_000434475.1 Dialister sp. CAG:486 | reverse complement strand
GCGGCAGATGGAATGCGAAAATGAGATGATCGTTATTTCACAGCGCCTTTTTGCGTGGGGAGAAGCGTACAGCCATTCTCTTACCCGGCCCTGTGCGTCAGGCTATAATAATGACAGATCCGTGTTTCCTGTAGGCTTATAAGAGGAGGTACCATGAAATTTATCCATACGGCTGACTGGCATCTGGGAAAGCTTTTGAAAGAGCATGCCATGACAGAGGATCAGGAATGGCTTTTGATGCACCGCTTCCTTCCGCTCGTCGATGAAGAGAGGCCGGATGTCATTTTGCTCTCGGGGGATGTCTATGATCGTTCATACCCGCCGGAGGAGGCGGTCGAGCTCTTCGACCGCATGACAGAGGAGATCGTAGGAAAGCGACATACTCCCCTGATCGTCATCAGCGGGAACCATGACAGTGCGGAGCGCCTCGCGGTGGCGAGCCGTCTTCTGTCGCATCAGGGGCTCTATATTTTCGGCCCGCTGGATCGCGTGCATCCCGTCATCCTGGAGGATGCATGGGGAAAGGTGGCTTTTGTGCCGCTTCCCTATGCCGAGCCGGCGCGCGTGCGCGTCATGATGAATCAGAAGGGGCTTTCCGGCGCGGAAGACATTCACAGCTACGAGGAGGCGGAGAAGAAGCTCTCGGATATCCTTCTTTCTGCCCTGCCCGATCCTTCGATGAGGAAGGTGGCACTCGCGCATGTCTTTGCCGCGGGCGGGACGCCTTCCGAGTCGGAGCGGCCGCTCTCGATCGGAGGCTATGACAGGATCTCGGATGGTGTCTTTGATGCCTACGACTATGCGGCGCTCGGGCATCTGCACCGGCACCAGAGGACGCAGAAGCAGTCGGAAAGGGTGCAATACAGCGGCAGCCTCATGCGGTATTCCTTCGATGAGGCGGAGCAGCATAAGGGCGTCATCGTGGGAACGATCGGAGAGGATGGCAGCGTCGAGACGGATTTCCGTGAGCTCTCGCCGCTCCATCAGGTCCGTGTGCTGGAAGGGACATTCGCCGAGCTCATGAGCGAAAAGAGGGAGGCCTCGGAGGACTACCTGCAGGTCATCCTGACGGATGAGCTGCCTGTGATCGATGCGATGCCAAAGCTTCGCGAGAAGTACAAGAATGCACTGGGCGTCGAGCAGAACATGGGCTATAAGGAGGACAGCGGCCGCCGCGATATCGAGCTGGAGCACATGAGCGATCAAGATATTTTCCGTGCATTTGTCAGCGAATTCCGAGAGAGAGAGCTGTCAGACAAGGAAGAGGCGCTTGCCAATGTCTGTTGGGAAGCGGTGTACAAGAAGGAGGAAGAGCGATGAGACCTTTGAAGCTGACGATGCGTGCCTTCGGCCCCTATGCGGGGGAAGTGACGATCGATTTCGAAAAGCTGGATGGGCGGCATCTTTTCCTCATCTGCGGGCCGACGGGGGCGGGTAAGACAACGATCCTCGATGCCATGTGCTATGCGCTCTATGGGAAGACGTCAGGCGATCGGAGCGGCGCGCGTATGCGAAGCGACTATGCAGGGCCGGATCAGAAGACGGAAGTCATTTTTGACTTCATGATCGGCGATAAGACGTATCGTGCCTGCCGCTCGCCTGAGCAGTTCATCGATAAGAAGCGAGGCAAGGGACAGACAAAGACAGCGATGCAGGCCTCGCTCTCGGAATTGGTCGACGGGAAGGAGATGTCGACGCTTCGCACGAATGTCGAGGCGGCGGCAGGGGAGCTGATCGGGCTCAATGCGAATCAGTTCTGTCAGGTCATCCTCCTGCCGCAGGGGGATTTCCGAAAGCTCCTCGTCGCGAAGGCCGAAGAGCGAGAGGGCATCCTGAAGCAGCTCTTCAAGACGCAGCGTTTTTCGGATTTCCAATATGAGCTGAAGGAGCGCGCCGATGCGCTGTACCGGAAGAAAAAGGAGCAGGAGACGGTGCTCGTGACCACATACCATACGGTCGGCGCACAGGATGCGGCGGAGCTCGCCCGGCTTGCTGCGGAGACGGAGCAGCAGCTCGCGGACGCGAAGAAGGTACACGCGGAAACGGAAAGCGCGATGCAGGATTTCCGCAAGGTGTACAGCGAGGCCGCGCAGTTGAATTCCCATTTTCAGGCACTGGACAAGGCAGAGAAGCAGCAGGCGTCGCTCCTTATGAAGGCTGAGGAAATCGAGCATAAAAAGCAGGATTTGGTCCGCATCCGCCGGGCAAAGGAGCTTGCGGCGTATTTTGATATGCTTGACAACATCATGGCAGAAGGAAAGGCGGCAAAGTCCGCGAGGGATACCGCCGAGGCAGAGCGAAATCGCTATGCGAAAGAAAAGGAGCAACTGCTCGCCTTTGAAACGAAGCTCGAAGGCCAGCGCACTGAGATGGAAAGGGCGAAGACAACCATCACGCAGTTGCAGGGCTGGGAGCCGAAGGCGAAGGAGTACGGCGCGGCGCGGCGCAATGTGGAGCGCTACACGCAGAAATACAAGGAAGCGGAAACGGAGCTTGCCAGATTGCAGGAGACGGAGAAGAAATGCCGCGGGGCGGCGGAAGCCGCGCGCGAAGCAGCCGAAGACGTCCGGCGGCGCTACATCTTCGGTCAGGCGGCCATTCTGGCGAGCCAGCTCGAAGAGGGCGCGCCCTGTCCGGTCTGCGGCAGCGTGCATCATCCGCATCCAGCGGTTTCGAAGGAAAAATTGCCGACGGAAACCGAATTGAAAAAGGCACAGAAAGTAGCAGAAACGGCAACGAAAGACTACGAGAATGCCAGAAATCTGGCGGGCACCTATGCGGCGGGGGCATACGTCAGCGCCATCACCGAGATGGGAAATGCCCAAGCGAAGCTCGCAAGCCTCTCCGATCTGCCGGAAGCCTACCGCAGTCCCATTTTCCTTCGAAACGAAGTGAAGCGGCTGTTTGCGGCCGTGACGGCATGGGAAGAAGCCCTGAAAGCGCTGCAGGAGAAAAAAGAGCCGCTCCTTTCCGCATTGGGCGGCGCGGAGGCAAATTTCCAGAACGCCACGGCCCGGCGAGAAAAGCTGGCAGCCGACTATAAAGCGAATTCGGATGCGCTGGATGAAAAAGCCAGGAGAGCCGGCTTTGCGGACCGCAATGACTGCAAGGTCTGGTATGCTCGCGCCGAAGAAGAAGATCGGATGGAGAAATCGATTTCCGGCTACGAAACCGAGCTGAAAGCGACGGAGAAAACCATCGCGGATGAGCGTCTCGTGACAGGCGATGCGAAACGCCCTGACATGGCCGCGCTCGGTCAGGAAGATAACCAGCTGCAGCACCGTCTCACTACGTCGGCGGGACAGAGCCGTTCGCTCGCTGACCAGCTGAAGAATCTGCAGAAAGTTGCGAAGGACACCGAAGCCATGGCGCAGGTGCTTGACGCGCTCTCTGAAGAACTGTCTCTTGCGCAGGGGCTCTATGACCTCACCCGTGGCAGCCGCACGAAGATCACGCTCGAGCGCTATGTCTTGGGCGTTCTCTTGGACGAGGTCGCGGAGGCGGCAAATCACCGTCTCCTTGAGATGAGCCATCGCCGCTACTCGCTTCATCGCATGAAGGAGACGGGCGCAGCAAATAAGGGCGGCCTCTCTCTCGAGGTCTCTGATAGCTACACCGGCCGTTCGCGTCCGGCGAATACCCTCTCCGGCGGAGAGACCTTCCTCGCCTCCCTCTCACTTGCCTTGGGGCTTGCCGATGTCGTGCAGGCAAGGCAGGGCGGCGTACACCTCGATACCATGTTCATCGACGAAGGCTTCGGTACGCTGGATCCGGAAGCACTGAACAGCGCGATGAATACACTGATCGATCTGCAGAGCACCGGCCGTCTTGTCGGCATCATTTCCCATGTGCCTGAGCTCGAGGAGCGCATCGATGCCCGCCTCAAGGTCAGTCCAGCGGAGAAGGGAAGCCGAGCGGAGTTTGAGATCGTGGAGTAAAAATGGGTTCAAGTTGATGGGTTCAAGGTTAGCCCCTTGATTGTGAATGAAAGCTCTGCTCGAATGAGAAATTAGAAATGAGAAATGCGAAATGGTGGTGCGGCGCATAAAAATATGGAAGCGTCGCAGAGGTTTGAAACTAGCGGGTTTCTCGTATCGCAAACCTAATCCCTAGCCACTAATCCCTAGCTACCAGTCACTAGTCACTCATCCCTGCTTTCAAACGCTACCAGTCACTAGTCACTGATCCCTGCTTTCAAACTTTGGGGGCTATCCTTTTCTCGTATCGTCATCCCGAGCGCAGCCGAGGGATCTTTCTTGCACTGCGGTTAGTATCACATAGGCACAGGCAGGGAAACGACGTCTTGGTGCCACGTATTTCTGCTTTCACACATGCATTGTTTATCGGTCTGCAAGGAAGATTTCTCGCTTCGCTCGAAAT
>FR879501.1:3734-5460 GCA_000434475.1 Dialister sp. CAG:486 | reverse complement strand
TGTGAAGAAATGAATCCTCATTTCTTCACAGCTCCTTTTTTCTGGTTCGGGGCTGCCGCGATCGCTTCGCCGTTTTTGTAATGGGCGATGCCATGCCCATCTCGCCCATCCCTTACTTTTTCCACTTCATATCGGCGAGCCATGGCATGTAGAGTGACTTGAGATCTATTTCCTCTCGCGCCGCCTCCTTGGGCAGATCATCATGGATCTCAGGGCAGGCAGAGCCCTTCTCGAGCTCGGCGCGCACATCAGCTTCCGCATCGCCGTGGACGGCGATGGCTTTTTCAAACCATTCCTTGGCGCGCTTCAGATCCGGCTCTCCATAGAGACCGTGCTGATAGAAAAGGCCGAGATTCATCATGCCCCAGTCACTGCCGAGAGCGGCTGACTTTTTATACCACTCTTCCGCCTTTGCCATGTCTCCGATCTCCTGAAAGAAGATCCCGAGATAGTTCGCGACGTCTTTCGCCTGCGGCCCCTTTTTCTCATACGCCTTGACCAGCCAGCGAAGACCTTCGTCATGGTTGACGGGCGTGCCATTCCCGTAGAGATGCATCATGCCGAGATCAATCATGCCGGTCTCGTTATCAAGAGCCGCCGCCTGATTGGCCCAGTGGAAAGTATTCATCCAGTCTTTCTTCATGCGGTATCCGGCGCTGATCTGACTCGCGATGTCGCCTTTGACCTGATCTTCGAAGATCTCCTCTCCTCTTTCCCAGGCTTCCTTCAGGTAGTGAATGGCTTCCTCCGGCTGCGGGGGCCTCTGCTGGAGCGCACCATTCCCCAGATTGATGAGGCAGTACACATCGCCCATGTCATACGCCTTCTGATACCATGCTTTGGCCTCTTCCTGATCTCCCAGCCAGAACGAGCACATCCCGGCCATATTCGCCGCCTCGCCGCGAATGCTCCTCTGCATGTCCTCCGGCATCTGGGGATCTGCCTTCGCATCGTAGCAGCTCTTAAACCAGTGGAACGGCTCACTCGCATCCGCCGTATCAGGAAGCGTATCCAGAAGATACTGTGCATAGTGCAGCATGCCAAGCGGCGAGCCCAGCTCCGCCGCCTTTTTGACCCAAACGGCGGACTCCTTCATTTCATCCATGAGCGAGCAGCAGAGCGCGATCTGGTCCGCAAGGCTGCCGCTTGGCAACATGTCAAAGGCCTTCTTGTACCAGAAAAGAGCTTCTTTGAAATCTCCTTCCACGTGGTAGAGCTGCGCGAGCTGGACCAGTATTTCCGGCCGCCCGCTCTTGGCTGCGACCACCGTGTACTTCAGCGCATCGCCATAGCGCTCCGCATCCATCGCGAGCAGTGCGAGCCGCTGCGCCGCTTCCTCTTCTTTGTAGCCGTGAAAGGCAAAGACCTTCTCCAAGAGCTCCTCTGCCATTTCGATGTTTTGCTTGCAGCCGCGCCCGTCCTGCAGGCAGCAGCCCAGAGAGAACATGCCCTGCACATTGCCCAGCTTCACGCTGGCACGGAGCCATGCGATCCCCCGCTTCGGCGCCGTTTCCAAGAGCACCTCTCCCAAAAGGGCCGCCGCATCCCCCGCGCACTCGCTCTTCCAGTCATAGGCCTTCGCCAGCGCATTCTCCGCCTTGATGAGATCCACCTTCACGCCATAGCCATACGCATAATGAAGCCCCAGATAGAACCAGCCCCAGACATTTTTCCATCGCACAGCAAGCTCGCTGTAGTAGAAAGACCTCTTGAAATCCTGCTGAAA
>FR879501.1:0-3704 GCA_000434475.1 Dialister sp. CAG:486 | reverse complement strand
AATCCTGCTGAAACAGATAGTGCTCCGCAAGGAGGCGCGCCGCCTCGCCGGCGGATGCCTTCGGCTCCTCCGCGATCTCTTTCAGAAGGGCTTCTCCGTCTGCGCCCACCTCTGCGGCCAGCGTCTGATCAAAAATGAGACGGGAAGCCCAGCGGATGCGGCTCTGCCAAAGCCCCGCTTTCATGCACTTTTTATTCCATGCCCAGCGCTTCTTTTCATTCGCCTTCCTGACAAGTCCGACGCGGTACACATCCGCCATCTCATACATCGCCAGCACATCGCCCGTCTTTGCCAGTGCTTCCACCTGAGGCATGTACTGACGGAAGATCCTCTTCTGCGTAAGAGTCCCCGGCCGGCTGGCATAACCCACATTCAGGGCCGCCAGCAGATCGCCCGCCTTCTTCCCCTCCTCGGCATAGCGCTTCGCCAGCTTTTTGTCCGCCGGAGCGATGTAGCCATGCTTGGCGTATTCGCCCAAAAGGTACATGGCGCGGCCGCTTCCCTCCGACGCTTCGTTTAGCAGTACGTCATAGGCTTCCTGTAATTGTCCATCGATGAAAAGTTTTTCGCCTTGTGTCATAAAGAATGTCCTTTGGAATGAAATAGCAGCCACAAAGTGGATGTGGGGAAATGAGATTCGGGGTGAGCCCATGGGACGCAGCGTCCTTTGATTGTTTGCGAAAGAGGTTTGGCGGGTTCAACAGGTTCAGAGGGTTCAACGGGGGTGGTGCGGCGCATAAAAATATGGAAGCGCCGCGGAGTATAGGTGGTGGCGATGCCCGAAGGTGGCATTTCAGTCACTAGTCACTCGAGGCTCCAATCCCTAGCCACTAATCCCTAGCTACTAGTCACTAGCTACTAGTCACTACGAATACAGTACATCCAGCACGGCTTTCACCTGCGCTGCGGTCAGCTGGCCGGGTGCGCTGGCTTTTTGACCGGCCGCGAACGTGATGGGAGCGCCCAGATCGCTGCCCGCGATGCGGGTGAGCTGACCCGCCTGCCCCATACCGATCGCGATGACCGGCGTCTCCGGAAGATCCTCCCGGACACGGGCTGCCGCCGAGAGGAGCGACGCGGTATCACGAGGCACTCGTGGCATGACCGCGATCTTCAAAATATCCGCCTTGAAGGACGCCATATTTTCATACGTATCGATCAGCTCTGTCTCGCTCATTGCCCGCTGGAATTTGTGATAGCTCATCAAGACGGGGATCCCCTGCTCATGCGCCTGCTTGATCAAAACCTTCGTATCGAGTACTTCATGCCCATACTCCACATCAAGCACATCCGCCCAGTGCGAACGGATGATGAGAGAGAGCAGCGACACGTACTCACCGCCCGGGGTCTTGTGCGCCCCGCCCTGGCTCTTCGTGCGCACCGTCGTCAAAAGCGGCACATCCTTGAAATGCCTGCGGATGATGAGATAGGCTGCTTCCAGATCCTTTGTCGCATGGAAATCCTCTTGATTCAGGAGGTAGTCCACACGCCACTCGAGCATATCCAAAGGACAGGATGATAGTGATGCGCATTCCTTTTCCAGATCCTCCAGTGTGGAAGAGACCAGCGGAACGCAGATCTTCGGCCGTCCGCTGCCGATGGTAAGATGTCTGATATTCATAGAGTTCACGCTTTCTGTAAAAAACAGGGCTCCAGATGCGCCCATGGATAGCCCAAAGAAAAGGTTTCATGGGGCCGAGGGTCCTGGTGATGGTTTTCCCGCGTCGCCTTCCCCTTACGGGGAAGGTGCCCCGAAGGGGCGGATAGGGCAGAGGCGGTATGGAAGACAGATGGGATAAAGTCCCTAATCCCCAGTCACCCCTCCAACTTCTCCCTTCTCACATGTTCTCTCCCATGCTATAATAGGAAAGATCCATGCGTTTGTAGCTCAGCTGGATAGAGCGGCGGTTTCCTAAACCGTGTGTCGGGGGTTCGAATCCCCCCAAGCGCACCAAGCAAAGCACTCCGAAAGGAGTGCTTTTTTTGTTTCGGGATTGTGTCTGCGCCAATTAGAAATGAGAAATGAGAAATGATGGCGGCGGCTTCGCCGAGATCGAGGGCTCAGGTCGCAGCTGTTCTGGCATTCGCTATCTCACTTACGACGTTTCTCGCCGCTCAGGATGACGAAACGGGGCGATGCCCGAAAGTCGGCGGATAGCAGGTTTCCCGTTTGAGATTTTCTGACATCATCCGATTGACCGCGAATAGCAAAGATTTCTCGCTGATGCTCGAAATGACAGCGCAAGAGTTTCTGCCGTCTCCTAATCTCCCAGTCACTAGTCACCAGTCAAAACAGTTTTTTGATCTTTGCGAGAATCCCTTTCTCCTTTTTTTCTTCTTTGGGCGGAGCCGGTTTCTCGATCTCCTGCGCGGGAGCTTCCTTGGGCTTTCCGGCCTCGCTCGGGCAAAAGGGGGCGGGCGCAGTGAAGGTGGGCATCCGCAGGACCGGAGGCGCCATGATCTTCGGCTTCACGATATGACGGGTGCGGGCGGCGGGGCGGGCTTCGCTCCGGCCGTAGGGGACATAGTGGTACGCCCCCGAGGAAGGATCCGGGACATTTCTGTCGCAGATGTACTTCGTGCCGTTGAAATCAATGCCGCGGAGACGTTCGAGCAGCATGGAGGCCATGACCTGCGGGGAGAAGTAGGAGAAGGGCAGCGATGGCGCCATGCGGGCGATGGAGGAGAGGAAGGAGCCTTTCACATCGTCCATCGTCATGTGCAGACCTTTCCTGATCTCATCCATGAGCAGGATCATGCCCTTCTGCGTCGGGAAAAGGTTCTCGTAGGGCACGAGGTTGTTCTTATTGCCCATACCGGACATATCCATGAAGAAGACGAGGTACAGGTAGGGCAGTGCGTAGTCATTGTGCTTGATGCGGATGTAGAAATTCGCCACGGTATAGTACATGTTGCGCAGCTTCGACCATTCCCCTGCCATGGTGTAGAGGGAGATCTTCTGCTGAAAAGCGCGGTAAAGGATGCCGCGGGCGGTGTAGGACTCGCCGCGGGCGGAGAGAGCGGTCTGCGACTCACCGATCTCGCCCTCGGTCAGACCGTAGTTCTCACGGACGTTCAGTACGTAGGCCATGTGGTGTCCGACCTCCGCCTGCCCTTCCTTGGTAAGGACGTAGATCTTCGGGACGCCATGAGCATAGTCCTTCTCCGGCACTTTGGCGATGACACGGCCCACGAGCTCGGCGTGTGTGCCTTCACCGGAGAGATCGTATCGTTTGAGGAAATCGGAGAGCGCTTTGTCCGGCAGCATGGTGAGCGTCTCCTGCGGACGGCTCATGCGGATCCAGCCGTCATCAAAAAGCTCTCCGATGCGGTCATTCGCATCACGCCCGTAGATGCTCTCTTTATAGGGTGGCACCTTGTGGTGCGCCGGCTTGCCATCGAAGTAGTCCAAGAGCAGGATGTCTTTGATCGATAGTCCCATGGTATCCCTCCTTTCTTCCGTAATTCAGACGGGCGAACGATGAAAGGTCGATCGCCCGTCACAAAAAATGGGATCAGGCATCGCCCTTCTTCTATGGACAGCGAAGCTGCCGTCACCATTTCTCTTTTTGTATCATCGCTATGTATCCATCCTCAAGTATAATACAGCCGGGGTATGCTTGGCAATCAAAAAGGCGATGCCTGTTAATGGGCATCGCCTTTTTGATCATGAGAGAACGAGGTGCAATGGGGATCACGGAAAA
>FR879500.1:3961-7541 GCA_000434475.1 Dialister sp. CAG:486 | reverse complement strand
AAAAAGGAGCTGTGAAGAAATGAGGATTCATTTCTTCACAGCCCCTTTGTGTGCCAAAAGTGATGAGCTCAGTCCAGCAAAAACTGTTCGAATACAAAATTCCCGAGAGCGGCGCCGTGGTAGGTCAGGAAGAGATGACCGGCCTCTTCTTTGAGAAGCTTTTTCTCTTTCAGCATCTTGACGGCGTCTCCATACCAGTGCGTGATGCCCTCTCCATATCTTTTCCGGAAACCATCCAGCGGGATGCCTTCTTTCATGCGAAGGTGGAGGAAGCAGTATTCTTCCATTTCGTCAGTATCCGAGAGCGTTTCCACTTCCTGCTGCGGCGGATGGCCGGTGAGGAGTTCTTTTTCGTAGAGGCGCACGCCGGGGGTATTCTCCGTGCGTGTGTGTCCGATGCGGGAGCAGGCGGCGGGGCCAAGGCCGAGGTAGTCAGAAAGCTCCCAGTATTTTTGATTATGCCGCGAGCGATAGCCTTTCCTGGCAAAGCTGGAGATCTCATAGCGCTCAAAGCCATAGGCGGGAAGAATGCGGCACATGGCCTGATACATGGCCCAGCTTTCTTCTTCGCTGGGGCGAGCGAGCCGGCCCCTCTCCGCGAGCTGCGCCATGCGCGTACCGTCTTCGAGAATGAGACTATAGATGGACATGTGATTCACGGGAAGATGGACAGCCCAGCGAAGGCTCGCTTCGAAGTCTTTGACGGTCTGACCGGGAAGCTCGTACATGAGGTCGAGGCTGAGATTATGAAAGCCCATCCGATACGCGCGCTTCACGGCTGTTTCTGCTTCTTTGGCGGTGTGCCGGCGACCGATGGCAGAAAGCAGGTGATCGTGCTTTTCTTGGACGCCGATGGAAATGCGGTTCACGCCGGCGCGCATGGCATTCTTGAGATAGCTCTCGCTCATATCGCAGGGATTCATCTCCATGGTGATCTCTGCCGTGTTAGAAATACGGAAATGCTGAGAGAGCGTCTTCATCAGTCTTGTGAGCTGCGCTTCGGAGAGTGAAGAGGGTGTGCCGCCCCCCAGATAGACGGTATCGCAGAGGCGATCCTCAAAGTCCGGGCTTTTGAGATCCATTTCCTTGGTAAGTGCATCAATGTAGCGGTCGGTGGGCTTTCGTCCAATCGAATAGAAGCCGCAGTAATCACAACGGCTTCTGCAAAAAGGAATATGGATATAGAGTCCTAGACTAGTCATCTTTCAATACCGCCATGAAGGCTTCCTGTGGGATCTCTACGCTGCCGACCTGCTTCATGCGCTTCTTGCCTTCCTTCTGCTTTTCGAGCAGTTTTTTCTTACGGGAGACATCGCCGCCATAGCACTTAGCGAGGACGTCCTTCTTATAGGCTTTGATGGTCTCTCTGGCGATGATCTTGCTCCCGACAGCCGCCTGGATCGGCACCTCGAACTGCTGGCGCGGGATGATGTCTTTCAGTTTCTGCGCGAGAGTGCGGCCGCGGGCTGCGGCATTGCTTCGGTGGACGATGATGGAGAGGGCATCGATGAGATCGCCATTCAGAAGGATGTCGAGCTTCACGGCATCGGTCTTCTGGTAGCCGGAGAGCTGGTAGTCGAGGGAGGCATAGCCCTTGGTGGAGGATTTCAGCTTATCGAAGAAGTCGAAAATGATCTCCGAGAGTGGAATGGTATAGGAAAGGTCGACACGTGTCTCATCGAGATAGGTCATCGTCTGGAAGACGCCGCGGCGATTCTGCACAAGCTCCATGACATTCCCCACCATATCGGAGGGAACGAGGATCTCTACCTTGGCGACAGGCTCTTCGATATGCTCGATCTTGGTCATCGGAGGGAGCTCCGCCGGATTGTCCACAGGTACCATCGTGCCGTCGGTCTTGTAGACGTGATAAATGACAGAAGGCGCGGTGGTGATGAGCTTCAGGTGGTACTCACGCTCGAGGCGTTCCTGCACGACGTCCATGTGAAGCAGTCCCAGGAAGCCGCAGCGGAAGCCGAAGCCCAGCGCCTGAGAGGTTTCCGGCACGTATTCAAGCGCCGCATCATTCAGCTGCAGCTTTTCAAGAGCCACTTTCAGGTTGTCATAGTCCTTGCTCTCGATCGGGTAGAGACCGCAGAAAACCATCGGGAGTGCCTTGCGGTAGCCCGGCAGTGCTTCGCTGGCGCCGCCCTCTTCGGTCGTGATGGTATCCCCTACCTCGCAGTCGGAGACGTTCTTGATGCTGGCTGCCACGTAGCCGACCGAGCCGCAGGTGAGGACGTCGCAGGGCTTCGGGAAGGGCGAGAAATAGCCGACTTCCGTCACGGTGTAGACCTTGCCGGAGGCCATCATGCGGATATTCATCCCCGCACGGATCTCCCCATCCTTCACACGGACATAGGCGATCGCACCCTTGTAGGAGTCGAAAATGGAGTCGAAAATGAGACAGCGAAGCGGTGCTTTCGAATGGTCTTCCGGCGGCGGCACCTGCTCGACGATACGCTTCAAGACTTCTTCGACATTCTGCCCGGTCTTTGCGGAGACGGGGATCGCCTCCGACATGTCAAGGCCGATGACATTCTCGACTTCCGTCTTCACGCGCTCCACGTCTGCGCTCGGGAGGTCGACTTTGTTGATGACAGGGATGATCTCCAGATCATGGTCGAGCGCAAGATATACATTGGCAAGCGTCTGCGCCTGTACGCCCTGCGTCGCATCGATGATGAGGATCGCGCCTTCGCAGGCAGAAAGGGAACGCGAGACTTCATAGTTGAAATCGACATGCCCTGGGGTATCGATGAGGTTCAGCTCGTAGGTTTCGCCGTCCTCATACGTGTAGTTCAGGCGCACCGACTGTTCTTTGATGGTGATGCCGCGCTCACGCTCGAGCTCCATCGTGTCTAAGATCTGCGCCTCCATGTCGCGCTTCTGCACTGTCCCAGTGATCTCGATCAGGCGGTCCGCCAGTGTGGACTTGCCGTGGTCAATGTGGGCAATGATGGAAAAATTTCTGATGTGCTCTGTATCCATGGGTTCTCCTTAGTTTTTGAGAAAGTAGGCGGTGGATGTCATTCGTAGAAATCGCCCCCGCCCCGTAGACGTGACATATACGTAGTTATCGGTATTATTATATCATATGAAGGAAGCGCACCCTACCGTGAATTTTTATGTTTCCCGGCGCTTGCAAGCACGTATACACGTGCTATAATATAAATAGAGGAAAGAGGTGCCGCTATGCCGACCATGAAGCCAAAAGATCTGATTCGATTACTTGAGAAAGATGGCTGGGAATATGTGCCGTCCAATGGCGGTAGCCACCAGAAATATAAAAAGGGCACTCAAACAATCACCATTCCCTACCACAATAAGGATTTGCCAACAGGACTTTTCATGAAAATCATGAAGGTCACAGGTCTAAAAAAGTAAAGGAGCTGATAGTCATGAAACTGACCTATCCTATGATCATCCACAATGATTCGGACGGTATATGGGCGGAATTCCCCGACCTCCCGGGTTGCTTCACCGATGGAGATAATTTGACGGAACTTATGGAGAATGCTTCTGACGCAATCCGCTGCCATCTGACCGATTACGTGAAAGAAGAAATCAAAATTCCTGC
>FR879500.1:0-3926 GCA_000434475.1 Dialister sp. CAG:486 | reverse complement strand
TCCTGCTGCGTCCCGCTTAGAAAATGTCCAGCTTACAGAGCCAAACACGTGTCTCGCTTTGGCAACGGCAGACTTTGACCCGAACCAGTTCAGCCGCTCTGTCAAGAAGACACTCACCATCCCCGCATGGCTAAACGATAAGGCTTTGACCGCCCATGTGAATTTCAGTCAGGTACTGCAAGACGCACTGATGAGAAAGCTGAATATCATCTGACACCATCAAAAAAAGAGCGCTTAGGCGCTCTTTTTTCATTGCGTAATGCGAAGGCAACCTCCGCCTTTCGAGCCCCTCCTTCCTAAAGAGAGGCGTGTTGGATTACTTTAGGAAAACGCTGATTCTGCGATTGAATCAGCGTTTTCCCCAGATCCTTCGGCTCAGTTTTCACTGTTCTACCTTTATATTTTTAAACATCCGACATTTCACTCCGCTCAGGATGACGCGCGAACGCCAGTTTCTTATTTTTAATTTCTAGTCACCAGCTATCAGTCACCAGTCCGCCAGCCACACTACAATCCCAGCTTCACACGTCCATAGATGACGAAAGCGGTAAGGAGAACAGTCAGTGCCATGACAGCAAAGTCTTTTCCTTTCGGTGCGACGCTTTCCATGAAGGTACGTTTCGAGCCGCCGAAGCCGCGGAGCTCGAGTGAGAGTGCCATGGTCTCACTGCGTCCAAGCGAACGGAGCATGAGCGGGCGGACGATGGACATGTAGCGTTTCACCTGCTTGAAAAAATTTCCTTTCACTGCCAGACCGCGGCAGGCCTGTGCTTCGGAGACTGCTTTGTTTTCTTCGATAAAGTCCGGGATGAAGCGAAGCCCCGCCGTGAACATGAAAGCGTATTCGTACGGCACCTTCAGCTGGCGCACCATGGAAGCGGTGAGGTCCTGCAGCTTCACTGTCCCAAGAAGGTAGATGAAAATGATCGTCATCCCCAGCATACGCAGGGCCGCGACATTACATTCCTTCACACTCCCGCCGCCGATATACTCGATCACGCCCAGCATGACCGCAAAGATGACAAGAGCAAGGAGGGCTTTCAGATTCTTGATGAGTTCGCCGGACACGAGGAGGATCAGAAGCTCAAGGAGGCAGAGGGCGGCAAGGCTCGTTGGCTCGGAGAGGACGATCGCCCAGACGGCCGTCCCGAAGGTGAGAAGGATTTTGGTCAAGGGTACCAGGTTTCTCATTCGATTTTTCCTCCTTTCAGTTCATAAAATGCACGACAGAACGCATTCATATCCTTACAGTAGGGACTGCCGGGGAGCTTACGCCCCAGACGGACGGCCGGCGGATAGGCAAGTCCCCAGTCTTCCGGACGGTTCTCCGCAGAGAAAAGTTCAGAGGGATGACCGTCGAAAGCGATCTCATGCTCTGCGATGACGATGACGCGGGTGCAGTCTTTCGCGACGATATCCATGTCATGGGTGACAAGGATGATGGTGATGCCCTTCTCCTGCAGACTTTCCATGAGCTTCATCAGGCGCTGTTTTTCTCGTCCGTCCTGTCCGCTCGTCGGTTCATCGAGCACGAGGTACTCGGTATCCATCGCAAGTGCCGAGGCAATGGCGACTCGCTGCTGGTCGCCGCGAGACAGGATGCGCGGATACTCCTCAGCAAGGGCTTCGGTGTCGGTATCCTGCATGGCGCGTGCTACAGCCTCCTCGAGCTCCGCACCGCGTTTCCCCTGCTGATAGGGGCCGAAGGCGATCTCCTCTCGAACCGTTGGCATAAACATCTGCCGATCCGGCTGCTGGAAGACGTAGCCGATAAAGCGGCTGCGCTCGGAGGGTTCTTCGCGAGTCACATCTTTCCCATGATAGAGGATCTGCCCCGAGGCTGCTTTCTCAAGTCCCGTCAGGAGGCGTGTCACCGTGGTCTTGCCGCAGCCGTTTCGCCCTGTGATGGCGACGAATTCTCCCTTGTCAAAGGAGAGGGAAATGTCTTTCAATACGTCCGGCAGCCCTTCCGCATAGCGGAAGGTCACATGAGACAGTTCAAGCATCTTTCTCTCCTCCTTTCGCAAAAGAATGAATGACCGAGGTTTCTGCATCGGCCAGATTCAGGAACGGCTTCTCGAAGGTCATCCCCACCTGCTCGAGTTCGAGCTGTGCCTTATACATATCCGGGATGGCTTCTTCATAAATATGTTCGGTATACATGCGGCGCATCACTTCTTCCGGCGTGCCATTTACGATGATTTCACCATGATTCATGAGGACGAATTTCTTCGCATAGGGGAGCGCGGCTTCGAGATGGTGCTCTGCCACGATGACCGTGAGGCCTTCCTTCTCATTCAGCTCACCGACCATTTCATAGAATTCGCGGATGCCTTCCGGATCGAGGGCGGATGTCGGTTCATCGAAGACCAGTACGTCCGGCTCTTCGGCAAGGACGGCTGCGACGACGAGGCGCTGGCACTGACCACCGGAGAGAGTCGTCACCTTGCGGTCCTCAAGACCCTCGAGATGGACTTTCGCAAGTGCTTCTTTCGAGCGGCGGCGGATCTCTTCCGGGGGGAAACCATGGTTTTCAAGCGTAAATGCCATTTCTTCCCCCACCGTCAGCGTGACGATCTGCGCCTTGTAGTCGGAAAGGATGACACCGATGGAGGATGCCAGGTCTGCGATATTGTGCTGTGTCACGGCTTTGCCATCCGTGAAGACCATGCCTTGCATCGTACCGCCGTAGTAGTGCGGGATCGCCCCCGCCATCGACATGAGGAGCGTCGTCTTCCCTGCCCCATTCGGCCCCGTCACGATGACGAAGTCCCCCTTGCGCACCGCAAGAGACACATCTTTCAATGCTGGCTCTTTGGCAAAAGGATAGGTGTAAGTCAGATGCTCTACGCTGATGACACCTTCTTCGGACTGCCTAAGAGACAGACCGGAATGGTCACTGTCTACGGTATCTGACTCAGCCATGTAGTGCATGGACTTGAAGAGACGCAGCGCCGGGAAGTAGAGGAATGGCGTGATGATCCCATTACCTACGCCGACCAGGGCCACCATCGGGAGCATCCCGTAGAGATATACCTTCATCGGGATCCCCATGACGAGCGTCAGGATGGAAACAAAGGTGAAGCCGGAGACGATCGTCGTCACGAATCCTGCAATGGCAGGACGGAGGGAAAATTTCCCGATCCGGATCGGCGGTACGCTGTGTGCGAAGAAACCTGCCACATAGGCACCGAAGAATTCCGAAGCAAAGTCGCCATACGGGAAAGCCGACTTACTGGTGAAGACTTCCATCAGCGCTGCGACCATGCAGATGCCGAGGCACTGCTTGTATGTCGGCTTCGTCAGAAGGATCGCTACCACATAGGTCGCGATCATCCAGTTCGGCGTGAAGCCTGCCACCGATGGCGAGACCAGATGCAGCAGCATCCCGATCGCCAGCATCAGTGTGGAAATCGTCAGCCAGCGGAAACGCCCGCCCCGCGCCTTGACAAAGACAAGCTTCGATACATCTTTCACTTGTTCCATTTCATATCCCCCTTTACAGGATCGTATTCATCCAATAAAAAAATCCCTTCATTCCTCTGCTTTCCAGCAAAGGGACGAAAGGATCACTTTCCGCGGTACCACCCTACTTGACACAAGGTCCAGCTCATCATCGGTAACGGCGATCTCCGGCAACTCCTACCCCTTTCGGCTCAGGCTGCGCCTCCCAGGCCCATTCACATAGCTGTCGCACCGGACTTGCACTCTCCGCCGGCTCCCTGAAGCGCCATCACTATCCTACTCTTCCTGTTCCAAGGCTTTCTTTGTTTAACTTACTATAGCACGAGGACGCAGCAGTGTCAAATCGTTTTTGGGAAATGAGGAGATTGGACTGATGATTTGTGATTTGTGACTCGTGACTGGTTGCTAGGGATTAGAGGTGCGATACGAGAAAACCGCTGGTTTCAAACCTCCGCGGCGCT
>FR879499.1 GCA_000434475.1 Dialister sp. CAG:486 | reverse complement strand
TATGAAAGAGAGCGAAGAAGATCGTCTCAAGCAGGCGATATACGAGAACACCCGAATACCGCTGTGCATCTCTAAACATCCATTTTCTGAAACCAATGAGTGATTCTTAAAGGAACGCTGACTCCATCGCAGGATCGGTGCTTCCATAGAAAGGAGCTGTCCTATGGCAGAGATCAAAGACATCACCAAATTTCATATATTTTCCTCCGCCTACTTTGCCTCGGCGGTGAACCGTTCCCAGTACGTGACGGACGGCAAGAAAGAGATTGCCTTCATCGGCCGTTCGAACGTAGGCAAATCCTCTCTCATCAATTCCCTCACCGGAAGGAAGAAGCTCGCCTACGTCAGCCGCGAACCCGGCAAGACACGTACCATCAACTACTACGCCATCCAGTCTAGGCGCATAGAGAACGAAGAAGAACAACGACAGGACTGGTACCTCGTAGACCTCCCCGGCTACGGCTTCGCAAAGACCAGCCAGGAAAACAAAGACAGCTGGTCCTCCTTCATTGACGAATATATGAAGAAGTCCCCCGGCCTCATCATGATCGGTCTGCTGCTCGACCTTCGGCACCCGGGACTTCCCATCGACCTCAAAGCCTTCGACTGGCTGAAAAAAGCCGGCATCCCCATCCAGATCATCGCTACCAAGGGCGATAAACTCAGCCGCAACGACCTCAAAAAGAACCTCATGCAGATGAAGAAGCTCTTCCCCACCGCCTCCCTGCCCCTCGCCTACTCCTCGCTCACCGGAGAAGGACGCGATGCCCTGCTCGAAGTGATCGAGGGAAAGATCTGTGAGTAGGGGATGGTAACAAAAAGGAGAAACCATGAAGAAACTCATACTGACCCTGCTGCTTACCATCGTGTGTGTGCCCGCATGGGCCTCGCCATGGGATGCTCCGAATTCCTTTGAGATCGTGAAGGAAAGCTCCTGGGACTACCGGACCGCCCGCGCCCTCACCGAAGAAGGGAAAGCGCCAGCCTACACCACCGCCTTCTTTGACAAAACACTCACCCGCTACGAGATCGCCAGCGTCGTGAAGAACATTTTGGAATCCGTCCCTGCCAAAGACCAGACAGAAGACATGGCAAGACTCAAGAAGGAATACACCCGCGAACTCGAAGCGCAGGGCTATCGCGAAAAGAAAAAGAAAGAGGAGCGAAAGCCCATTCTGGAAATCAGCGGAGACACTCGCGTCCGCTACAAAAACGACAGCGGAAGCGATGCCCGCGCCCGCGTGAATACCACCTGGCACATCGGAAAGACCGACATTGTGGCCGGAGGCAGCGCAGAGAAAGACATGTAAAATAGGAGCTGTGAAGAAATGAGGATTCATTTCTTCACAGCTCCT
>FR879498.1 GCA_000434475.1 Dialister sp. CAG:486 | reverse complement strand
AACTGTATGACCTGCCCGCTGGCGCGAGCCGGTTTCCGCCATTATTTATTCTTCTTCTCCAGCAGCAGTGCTTTTCTGGAAAGATTGATACGGCCCTTGTCATCAATCTCCGTGACCTTGACCATGATCTCATCCCCTTCGTGGACGATGTCTTCCGGCTTCTCGACTCTCTGCAGAGCGAGCTGAGAGACATGGACAAGACCTTCCTTGCCCGGCAGGATCTCTACAAAAGCGCCGAACTTCATGAGACGGGTGACGCGGCCGAGATACGTCTCGCCGACTTCGACTTCCTTCACGAGAGACTCGACCCACGCTTTTGCCTTCTGGGCAGCTGCCTCATCTTCAGAAGCGATATATACGCGGCCGTCCTCTTCGACGTCGAGTTTCGCACCGGTTTCAGAGATGATCTTATTGATGGTCTTTCCGCCGCTTCCGATGACGACACGGATCTTGTCGACCGGGATAGTGAGAGAAATGATCTTCGGCGCATACTTGGAAAGATGTTCTGCCGGCTTATCGATGCATTCTGCCATCTTGCCCAGGATATAGAGACGGCCTTCATGCGCCTGTTTCAGTGCAGTCAGCAGGATATCTCTGGAAATGCCATGGACTTTGATATCCATCTGGATGGCATTGACGCCCTTTGCCGTACCTGCGACCTTGAAGTCCATATCGCCCAGTGCATCTTCCATGCCCTGAATATCAGAAAGGATGGAGAATTTGCCGCCATCTTCGATGAGACCCATCGCGATGCCTGCGACCGGTGCCTTGATCGGTACGCCTGCATTCATGAGGGACATGGTGCTGCCGCAGACAGAAGCCTGCGAGGAAGAACCATTGGATTCCAGGATTTCAGAAACGACGCGGATCGCATACGGGAATTCATCGACACTCGGGATGACCGGGAGGAGCGCACGTTCTGCGAGCGCACCATGACCGATCTCACGGCGTCCCGGGCCACGGGAGCCCTTCGTCTCGCCGACACAATAGGACGGGAAATTGTACTGATGGATGTATCTCTTCTCGGTGACCGGGGTGAGGTCATCGATGATCTGTGTCTCCGACATCGGAGCCAGCGTGGTAATGGAGAGCGCCTGGGTCTGGCCGCGGGTGAAGAGCGCCGAGCCGTGAACGCGCGGCAGCAGTCCCACTTCGCAGGTGATCGGACGGATCTCCGTCAGCTTTCTGCCATCCGGACGGATGCCTTCATTCGTGATGGTGTGACGGACGATTTCCTTCGTCAGATGGTCGAGCGCATCCGCCACATCCGAGAGATGTTCCGGATAGATGTCAGCGAAATGCTCCATCGCCGCCTTCTTCGCAGTAGCGATATTGCCATCGCGACGCAGTTTATCCGCATCGAAGATCGCCTTCTTCAGGGACTCGGTCGCAAACGCTTCGACATCCTTTTCGATCTCTGCCGGGACTTCCGGGAAGGTCAGCACGCGCTTTTCCTTGCCGACTTCTTCGATGATCTTTTTCTGGAAACGGCAGATCTCCTTGATCGTCTCATGGCCGAACATGATCGCATCGAGGACTTCTTCCTCCGGTGCTTCCTTAGCGCCGCCTTCGACCATCATGATCGCCTCTTCCGAGCCGGCGACCGTCACATTCATCGTGGACGCTGCCATCTCTTCCTGTGTCGGGTTGATGACATACTTGCCATCCACGCGCCCTACGCGGACACCGGCGATCGGGCCGTCCCACGGGATATCGGAAATGCCGATGGACGCGGACGCACCGATCATGCCGCACAGCTCCGGTGCATTGTCATAGTCGACAGAGAGCACCGTCGCTACGACATGGATATCATTTCTGCATCTTTTATCAAACAGAGGACGGATCGGACGGTCGATCAGACGCGCACAGAGGATCGCCGAATTTCCCGGACGGCCTTCACGGCGAAGGAATCCCCCCGGCATCTTGCCGACAGCATACATCTTCTCTTCATAGTCGACAGTCAGCGGGAAGAAATCCGTGCCTTCGCGAGGCTCCTTGCTCGCCGTCGTAGCGACGAGGACAGCGGTATCCCCATATCTTACCAGTACAGCGCCATTCGCCTGCTTGGCCATTTTACCAGTCTCAATGATCAGTGGACGACCGGCCAGTTCCATTTCAAATGTTTTGAACAATTCCTGTTCCTCCTTAGTAAATGCTTCTTTATACGCCTATTTATTATATAATACAACTTTCATCTTTCACAAGGGGGGAAAATGAAATGGGTTGTC
>FR879497.1 GCA_000434475.1 Dialister sp. CAG:486 | reverse complement strand
AAAGATCCCTCGGCTGCGCTCGGGATGACGATACGAGGGAAGGCATATCTCACATTCTTTTTCAACCGATAGCATGAGCGAGCCTCCGCCCCTTCGGACCACCTCCTTCCAGAGGAAGGAGGAAGATACGAGAATGTCGCTTTCCCTGTATCGTCATTTCTCGGCTGTGATCGGGCAGGCAAAACAAGGAAAGGCTCACCTCACACTGGTGATCGCGGGGGAGACTGCCAGTGCGAGGTGATGGGCATCTCATTTTAGGGGCGGTGTTTCCTCAGAAAGTGTCTTGCCGCCTTGCTTTTTGTGCTGCGTTTTGATTTCTCACTATTTCTTCCCAAGGCGCAGGTCCCCTGTTATAATGGATAGAGATTCAATTACAGGAGGCCAATTATGTCACAGAGTGCTATGCAGGAGATCACCTGCCCGAAATGCGGGAAGAAGACGTCTTTCCTCGTATGGGACAGCATCAATACGATGAAGAATCCGGAGATGAAGGAGAAGGTCAGAAATGACGAGGCCTTCCGTTTCCACTGCCCGGAGTGCGGCGCGTCAGCGCTTTTGAATTACAATTTCCTCTATCATCAGCAGGAGGATAAGGTGCTGATCTATGTCAGCGCAGATGGCGAGGATGCATCGGAGATGTCGCAGATCTTGGACCAGCGGGGGAATGCCTTCGACGGCTATCGGAAACGCATCGTCCGTTCTTACAATGCGTTCAAGGAAAAGCTCCTCATCCTCGATGCGGGCTTCGATGACCGGATCGTGGAGATCATCAAGAGCTCCGTATGGGACAATGTCGAGGCGCACTACAAGGATAAGAAGATCGATGAGATCTATTTCGCGACCAATGACGACGGCGTGCACGGCTTCCTCTTCCGCAGAGCGGGAGAGATGGTGGCATCGATGGAATTTGATGAATCCCTGTACAAGGCCATCTATGACAGCGCGTATGAACGCCTCGATGCCGCGACAAGGAATGATCTCTATATCGATCGCGACTGGGCGAAGAATGTCGTAGAACGGATGGGATAGAAGGGGAAGCCCGTGGGCGGGGCGCCCTTGATTGAGTGAAAGAGGGTTTAAGGTTCAAGGTTCAGGGTTCAAGGTTGTGGTGGCGGCTTCGCCGCCCTGTTAGATGATGGTATT
>FR879496.1 GCA_000434475.1 Dialister sp. CAG:486 | reverse complement strand
CCATTTCGCATTTCTCATTTCTAATTTCTCATTCAAGCAGAGCTTTCATTCGCAATCAAGGGACGACACGTCCCATGGGCTCACCCTGAACCTTCCATTCGAAAATCCATGATCTCGGAGGTGTTACCATGGAAATCACGATCAATTACAGTGATATGAAATTTTACGACGAAAATTACGAAAAGCTGATCCACACCGTCCTCACCAAGGGCGCAGAGCTGCAGAAGGTGCCGGAAGAGGCAGAGATCAGCGTCCTCATCTGTGATGCGGATACCATCCATGAGCTGAATCGCGACTACCGCAATGTCGATGCACCGACCGATGTCCTCTCCTTTGCACTGAATGAAGGGGAGGAGGACATTCCGGAGGAAGAAACAGAGCTGGGAGACATTGTCATCAATCTGGATCGTGCTATCCAGCAGGCCAAAGAATTCGGACACAGCACGGAACGCGAAGTAGCTTACCTCTCCGTTCACGGCTTCCTTCACATTCTCGGCTATGACCATTATGACCCCGAAGAAAAGAAAGCCATGCGAAAGGCGGAAGAAGATATCCTCTCCGCCTGCGGCATCACCCGCATGATGACCGAAGGGGAGATCGAAAGGGAAGAAGCGGGAATGAGTGACTAGCGACTGGGGACTAGATCAAGAGACTAGAAGACTAGAAGATATCAGACTCCCGTATCGTCATTTCGAGCGAAGCGAGAAATCT
>FR879495.1:3417-10203 GCA_000434475.1 Dialister sp. CAG:486 | reverse complement strand
CCGTGTACCGCGCGGCGGTGTCTTCGGCATGATCGACAGCGGAAAGGATGGCTGGACGGTCCTGATGCGAGCAGATATCGATGCGCTGCCGATCGAAGAGAACCCGAAGAATCTTGCATGCGAAAAGGTATGCCTCTCGAAGAATCACGGTGTCTCTCATGCCTGCGGGCATGACGGTCACACGGCGATGCTTCTTACCGCGGCGAAGATCCTTGCAGCACACAAGGACGAATGGGAAGGCAAGGTACTTCTCATGTTCGAAGAAGCGGAAGAAATGGGAGAGCGTGGTGTCGGGCATCTGCTGTCCTATCTGGGCGAGAAGAAGATCCACGTGGATGCCTGCTATGGTACGCATATGATGTACTGCCTGCCTGCGGGCAAGGTCGCGGTCATGTATGATGGTGTACTGGCAGGTGCCTTCTTCTACCGTGTAAAGATCCATGGCAAGAGCGGACATGGCTCCATGCCGAGCCTTGCCGTCAGCCCGATCGACTGCTTCCATACTTTCTACATGGCGCTTCAGTCTTACCGCATGCGGAAGGTCAGTCCGAGAAACTGCCTCACCTATTCCTTCGGCATGGTGCAGGCGGGTGACACGCCGAATGTCATCCCTGACGAGCTCACTTTCGCCGGCACAGCGCGCTGCTTTGTGAATGAAGACGGGCTTTCCTTTCGTCAGGATTTCTGGAAGCTGCTCAAGGACATCTGCGACAACTACGGCTGCACGGCAGAGATCATGGAAGATCAGTACTTCCCTGTCACGGCCAATAATAAAGAGTGTGTAGACCTTGCGCGGAAAGCCATCGCTGAACGTGTGGGTGATGTCATGGAAGACACCGATCCATGGATGGCTTCGGAGACCTTTGCCATCACCGAGTCCACCTACCCGGGCATCTTCACCTTTACCGGCGTGAAGAATGAAGCGCTGGGCACCGGAGCGAACCACCATACGCCGGAATTTGATATCGATGAGAGTGGTCTCAAGGTCGGCGTCGAAGCGGCACTCGCCTATGTCCTCGCCATGCTTGAAGAGAAACCGGAGATCAAGTCTTTCCATAAGGAGGATCTGAAACTCATGCTGGAGAGAGCGGAATAGATAAGGTTGTTGGGTTCAGGTTGACAGGTTTCAGGATCGGAGAACGCGCACGGAGAGCCACTTTCCGGAGGAAGGGGGGGCAATACGCATGTTACATGACAAAAGTTTGAAAGCAGGGATTAGGGATTAGTGGCTAGGGATTAGGAGCCTCGAGTGACTAGTCACGGGTGACTGAGAGACATCAGACTCTCTCGTATCGTCATTTCGAGCGTAGCGAGAAATCTTTCTAGGGAAACACTGATTAAATCGTTGTCAGCTTTTACTCTTGAATTTTTATACATGACGAGGAATAACCTGACGCAAATAGCGAGCTATTTAAGGAAGGCTATGACGAAGTCATGTATAAAAATTCTTGTGAAATCTGACTCTGTGATTTAATCAGCGTTTCCCGTGCAGTCCGATAAACGATGTATGTGTGAAAGTAGAAATACCTAGCACCAAGGCGTAGGTTCCCTGCCAGTGCCTATGCGATGATACTTACCGTAGTGTGCCATAGAGATCTCTCGCCAACGCTTTTGATGACGACGGCGCGAAGCGCTATCAAAAATCTGCGGTGCTTCGTTATGTTTGCGTCGAACCAACCCCTTTGAACCTCTTGAACCTATAGAACCCAGTCCCAAGTCACTATTCTTTGGAGCCTTTATGACGAATACCATCAAACTTCTTTTCCTTGCGATCCTCACCACGTTTGCCCTCTGGCGGACGCAAAGCCATGATGATGCTATGACACTTGTGACGGCGGGCATGGTGACACTCTGCTTCGTCCTTTCTGCGTGGCATGTGTGGAGAAATCGGAAATAAAAAGAGCCTTCGGGCTCTTTTTTTATGGAGATAAGGAGGCTGTGAGAAGTCAGAGGTCTGAAGTCGCAAAGTCTTTGGGCTAAAGTCTTCGACTCTCCCCGTCTCCCCGTCTCCCCGTCTCCCTGCCTTTAAGAGATTTGTCTCTTTTTGAGAACGCCAAAGAAGATACCTACGATATGAGCTGATCTTGAACCTGTAACCTTGAACCTTTATACTAAAGCTATAGAGACGAAATCGATATAACCATTTCCCAAAGGAGATCTTCATGGCAGTCAGAAGAAAAAGAGCAACGAAAAAGAGCAATGGACATCCATTCCTAGTCCTTCTCTTCTTTATCAGCCTCGTGGTGGGCTCGGCATATATGACAGACCGGATGACGAACGCACCGACGGCGGACAATGCGGATCAGGTGACGGCGATTCGTCATATTTTCAATGACAAGGAAATGCAGGGGCTCGTCCCGAAGGAAGACCAGGGGACGCCAGAGAGCGTGAAAGAAAAGATCAAGGATATCATCAATAAAACCGTCGTCGTCGAAGCCAAAGCGGACGATGAGGATACGCCGAAGGCTGCCGAAGTCACGAAAGCTGACGGGAAGACAGAGCGCATGAAAGAGGATGAGGCGAGAGAGACAGAGCCGGCGAAGGAGGTCTTCAGCATCAGCCATGTCGTCTCCAAGATCACAGGCAAAGAAGAGCCGAAGGCGGAAACAACGAAAGAAACGGTCGTGGCTTCCGCTTCTTCCGCAAGGACAGAGAGCGTAGACTCTCGTGAGAGAAAATCTGCGTCGGCTCCTGCCTCGGTAAAGAAGACGGAACCCGCAAAAGCAGCACCTGCAAAGTCCGGCAAGAGTGAAGCCAGTGCGAATGGCAGCTCCGAAAAAGCATTGCCGGTCAAAGCGGCATCCATCTTGCCGCCGAAAGAAAACGCCGGCGGGCAAGTGACCGGCCGCCTCGCCATCGTCATCGATGATGCAGGGCGCGATCTGGACTCCCAGCACATCTATGAACAGATGGGCATCCCGCTCACGTTGGCCGTCATGCCGGATCAGGTGCATACCAGAGATGCCGCACTCTCGTGGCGCGCGCACGGACTTCCCGTGATTCTCCATCAGCCCATGGAGTCCGTTTCTGGCATCGGCATGGAGCCGAAGGTCATCTTGACGTCCATGAGCGATGCGGCCATCCGGCAGATGCTGAGGGACTCGCTTTCGCAGCTGCCGGAAGCCATCGGCATCAATAACCATCAGGGATCGAAGGCTACCATCGACGCGAGGACCATGGATATCGTCATGAATGAGCTTCACCATCGCGGGCTCTTCTTCTTCGACAGCCACACAAACAGCACGACGGCTGCGGACAAGGCTGCGAAGACATACGGTGTGCCCTACGTGAGGAATGATCTCTTCGTCGATAACTCGGCCTCCGTCTCTGACATCTGTGCGATGATCCAAGAGGGCGCCGATCGCGCGAAGAAAAAGGGGACATATATCATCATCGGCCACTGCCGTCCGCACACCGCCGAAGCCTTCCGCCAGATGGTACCGAAGCTCAAGGCACAGGGGATCGAGTTCGTGTACCTGTCGTCGTTAAAAACGTGACCAAGGATTAGGGACTAGGGACTAGGGATTAGGAGCCTCAACTGGCTTGGGACTTGAATACTACTTTTGGGCATCGCCCCATATATACTTGCGGCGAAGCCGCCACCTTCCCCATAGAACCCATAGAACCCATAGAACCCATAGAACCCATTCCCACCCCTGAAACATTTTTCCATACAAAGGAGCATACGCTATGTCAGATACACGAAATCTCGTCCTCATTTCCGGCGGCACGTCAGGCATCGGCCTCGCGGCGGCGAAGATCCTTTCTCGGGAAGGCTATGAGCCGATTCTCCTCGGCCGCGATGAGGAAAAGGGACAGCTTGCAGAGAAACAGGCAGCGGGCAGCCATTTCATCCGCTGCGATGTGACGAAGACAGAAGACTGTGAGCGCGCAGCCCAAGAAGCAGCCATGCGGGGAAAGATTCGCGGGCTTGTCATTTCTGCCGGTATCTATGCAGAAGGGCTTTTGGATAATATGACAGACGCGGATATGGAAACGATGTTTGCTGTGAATGTATTCGGTGCGATGAAGCTCGCCCGTGCGGTGATCCCCCTGATGCGCGGCGCAAAGGGGAGCATCGTCTCCGTGGCCTCGGATGCCGCACTTGAGGGCAATGTGCAGTGCAGCCTTTACAGTGCAACCAAGGGGGCGCTCACTTCTTTCACACGCTCGCTGGCCTTAGAGCTTGCTGTCGATGAGATCCGTGCGAATGTCGTCTGCCCAGGGGATGTCGATACGCCGCTGCTTGAAAGGCAGCTGGCAGTCTACGGCGGCAGCCGAGAGGAAATGGCAGAGTGGTATCCCCTGGGCCGCATTGCGAAAGCATCTGAGGTGGGCGAAGTGATCGCATTTCTGATCTCTGAGAGGTCTTCCTTCATGACAGGGGCGGTGATCCCTGTCGATGGCGGACTGACAGACTGGTGACTTGTGGCTAGTGACTAGTGACTGGGGACTAGGAGACATCAGACTACCATATCGTCATTTCGAGCGAAGCGAGAAATCTTTCTTGCAGACCGCTAAACAAAAAATGTGTGAAAGCAGAAATACGTAGCACCAAGGCGTTGTTTCCGTACCGGTGTCTATGTGATACTGACAGTAGTGCAAGAAAGACTCTCGGCTGCGCTTCCGATGATGACGGCGCGATGCGCTATCAAAATTCTGCGGCGCTTCATTATTTTTGTGCCGCACCACCATTTCTCATTTCACATTTCTAATTTCTCGTTCTAGCAAAGCTTTCATCCACAATCAAAGGACGCCCCGCCCAAGGGCTAACCCCGAACCTTCCTACTACCCACTCCCAGAGAAATACGTTATAATAAAGACAGCCTGATCCTTGTAAATTAAACTAGAAAATCCGGGAAGGCCGGAGAAGGAGGGACTTATGAGTGAAGAAATGGAAAAGACACCGGTTGTCCGTGCAGAGAATGCTCCTGTCGTGAAGGAATCGCAGCTGCCGGCAGAGAAGAAAGCCGCTGAAGTACCGGCAGTCGCCCGAGCAAAGGAAGAAGCCCATGTCGACTCTCCGGAAGCTGATGTAGAGATACGTATCATTGATAACCGGGATGAAGAAGCCGAGAGCCTCATCCGCTGGGCGGCAGGACGCGCCGGCGTGATCGTGGCGGCTCCTGTCCTCGGGACGGTCGCTCTGGTCGCTAATGAAGTCTACATGATCGCGAAGGTCGCAAAGGTGTATGATGTCGAAGTGAACCAGACCGCGATCCTTTCCTTCATCGGTTCGCTTGGCGGGACGGTCATCGGCACGACGCTTGCGACACTGATCCCGATCTCCATCATGCAGATCCCGATCGGCGTCACCGTCACCTATGGCGTCGGCAAGGCCGCGCAGCGCTGGATCAAAGACGGCATGCCGGACGACACCCGCCCGTACCGCGCTGTTTTTGAAGAAGAAAAGGCGCTGGCAGCGTCTGAAGAAAAGGAACTCGAAGAAAATCCGAAGAAAGACGAACCGCTCGGAGATGAGAAGAGGGATTTCACCAAGGAATTGAAAAAGAATTGGGAGGACGTGTACCCGGAAAAGGCACATGCCAAGATGAATGAACTGGCCGATCAGCTTTCGGAATCCGTCACAGTGCTTGGCGATAAATTCCTCTCTGCCCTGAAAAAAGTCGGCGTGACCGATGAACAGATCGAGAAGGCGAAGTACACCGCACTCGGTGCCTCGGAGATCGCACAGGAAACGGCAGAAAAGGCCGCTAAGGATTTGCAGGCTATCGCGCGCATCAAGTCGAGAGAATTCAAGAAGGATGCGGCGAAGAAGGCGGAGGACGTGAAAGCGCAGGCAAAGGACCAGATGGAAGTGCTCCAGCAGAAGAGGGAAGAGATGAAGCGCCAGTCCGAAGTCCAGTCTCAGCAGATGAAGCTCAAGTCCGAAAAACTGAAAGCGCAGGCACGCGTTCAGATGCAGGAAGCGAAGATCCAGGCGAACAAGCTGAAGATCCAGGCCGAAGAATTCAGAAAGCAGGCGGAAGAGCAGGCAGAAATGGCGAAAGCCTCTGCTCAGGAATTTTCTGAAAAAGTAAAGACGCAGGCGGCAGAATACAAAGAAGCCGCCCAGGCCAGGGCCGCAGAAGCGAAAGAAAGCCTCAAGCAGACCGCCAGCGAATACAAGGCCAAGATCGAAGAACGCGCAGCCAAGAAGCAGGCAGAAGCCAAGAAAGAAGGAAATCCCGGTGAAAATCCTGGAACAGCTGAAGAAACTGGTAGCACCGCTCAGGAAGCTCCTAAAAAAGACTGAGCCGGCGTCTTCGGTAGACGGACTTCATAAAGAAGAGATCGGCGGCGTCCTGCGCCGCGAGATCTCACCTTGGGCGCGCCGCCGCATCCGCCACCGCCGTGCGAATCACCCGTGGGTGAGAGGACGGCGAGAGAAGCTCTCCTTTTTTGAATGAAAAGGTTCCGGGTTCAGGTTGATGGGTTCACGGTTGAAAGCAGGGATGAGTGACTGGTGACTAGGAGACTCTCGTATCGTCATTTCGAGCGAAAGCGAGAAATCTTTGTCATTCGCGGTTAGGTGGGCAATGATTAGAAAGATCAAAACCGGAAACCTGCTATCCGCAGACTTTCGGGCATTGCTCTATTTATACTCTGCGGCGCTTTTCTGTTTTTTATGCGCCGCACCGCCCCTGTTGAACCCGTTGAACCCATAGAACCCGCTCCCCTCTTTCGCCTGCAGTCAATGGGGCGCCACGCCGGGGATAACCCTAAAACCTGAAGTTTGAAAGCAGGGATAAGTGGCTAGGGATTAGACGGCTCAAGTGACTGGTG
>FR879495.1:0-3340 GCA_000434475.1 Dialister sp. CAG:486 | reverse complement strand
AGGGCATCGCCTATATATATTTGCGGCGAAGCCGCCACCTTCATTCCTAATTCCTCATTCGAGCAGAACTTTCATCCACAATCAAAGGGCAGTACGTCCCACGGGCTAACCCCCAAAATCCCCCTTGACTTGCCTTCCCAATCAGCCTATAATAACAAAAGTTATGTAAAGGCAAGGATGAAGACGTTTCGCATGGACCTCATGCACAGAGAGCTTTCCGATGGTGGGAGGAGAGCGTTGGGGCTGCGGATGGATCACTTCAGAGCTGCGGGGAAGAAAAGCCCCGACGGGACATCGTTAATTGTACCGAGTGGCCATAAGGTCATGAGGGTGGTACCACGGGAAATCAATTCTCGCCCCTTATCGGGCGGGAATTTTTTATTTTGGTCATTTGTATGACCCCAGGAGGAAATTCGTCATGGACTACAGCAAGACCCTGCACTTACCGGAAACTGAATTCCCGATGCGCGGCAACCTTCCGAAAAAGGAACCGGGCTTCGTAGAATTCTGGCAGCAGAATCATTTGTATGAAAAGAGAATCGAAAAGAGAAAAAAGGAAGGCGCACCGACCTTCGTACTGCACGATGGCCCGCCTTATGCAAACGGCAAGATCCACATCGGTCATGCGCTGAATAAGACACTGAAGGATATCATCGTCAGATACCACCACATGGCTGGCAATGAAGCCATCTATGTACCGGGCTGGGATACCCATGGCCTGCCGATCGAATACGCCGTACTCAAGGACTCCGGCGAAGATCGCGCGAACATGACCCCGCTGGAACTCCGCAAGAAGTGTCTCGCTTACGCGAAGAAATGGATCGAGATCCAGAAGGAAGACTTCATCCGTATGGGCGTTGTCGGCGATTTCGTACATCGCTATGTCACCTTCGACCCGCATCTGGAAGCGAAGGAACTGGAAGTTTTCGGCGAAATGGCGAACAAGGGCTACATCTACAAGGGCAAGAAGGCCGTTTACTGGTGCACCCACTGCGAGACGGCACTGGCCGAAGCAGAGATCGAATACAAGGACAGAAAGTCTCCGTCCATCTATGTCAAATACCCGATGATCGACGTCCATGGCCTCCAGCCGGAAGGCGTAGATCCGAGCAAGGTCTTTGCCGTCATCTGGACCACCACCCCGTGGACCATCCCGGCTTCCTGCTACATCAGCGTGAATCCGAAATTCACCTATGTCTGGGTACACAACAAGGCTGCTGATGAATACTATCTCATGAATAAGGAGCTCGCTCCGGCATCCCTTTCCGACTGCAAAGTCGAAGACTATGAATTTGTCGGCCGTGAAATGCTGGGCTCTGAACTTGACCTTGCGAAATTCGAACACCCGCTGGCTCATTTCGCTCCGGAAACCTACGGCGACCGCACCATCTATGTTCTGGAAGGCAACCATGTCACGCTGGATGCCGGCACCGGCTGCGTTCATACCGCACCGGGACACGGCGTCGACGACTTCGAAGTCTACAAGACCTATGAAAATGCCGGCAAGCTCCACCAGCCGATCGTCTGCCCGGTCGATGAAAAAGGCCACATGACGGCAGAAGCCGGCGAATTCCTCGTCGGTAAGACCATCTGGGAAGCGGAAGGCCCGGTGATCTCTACCCTCGCGCATGAAGGCAGACTCCTCGGCAAGAAATCCCTGCACCATCAGTACGCGCACTGCTGGCGCTGCAAGCAGCCGGTCATCTACAGAGCGACCGATCAGTGGTTCGCTTCCATCAATGATTTCCGCGACAAGGCACTGAAAGCCGTCGATGACACCCGTTTCATCCCATCCTGGGGCCATGACCGTCTCTACAACATGATCCGTGATCGTCAGGACTGGTGTATCTCCCGCCAGCGCTCTTGGGGCGTTCCGATCCCGGCTTTCTACTGCGATGACTGCGGCAAGTGGATCATCACGCCGAAAACCATGAAGAAGGTCGAAGAGATCGTCGAAAAAGAGGGCACCGATGCATGGTGGGCGCATTCCGCAGAAGAACTTCTGCCGGAAGGATTCAAATGCCCGCACTGCGGTGGCACACATTTCCATAAAGAAAAAGACATCATGGACGTATGGTTCGACTCCGGCTCCACATGGAACGGCGTCCTCCGCTATCCGCATGAAGAGTCCTGGAAGGATATGTCCTATCCGTGCGATCTCTATCTCGAAGGCTCTGACCAGCACCGCGGCTGGTTCCACTCCTCTCTTCTGACTTCTGTCGCTGTCAATGGCCATGCGCCATACAAGGCTGTCCTCACCCATGGCTTCACCATGGACGGCGAAGGCAGAAAGATGAGTAAGTCCGTCGGTAATGTCGTCGCTCCGCAGGATGTCATCAACAAATACGGCGCTGATGTCATGAGACTCTGGATCTCCTCTGTCGACTACCAGGGCGATGTCCGTCTGTCTGACAAGATCGTGAAGTCCATGAGCGACGTCTACAGAAAGATCAGAAATACATTCCGCTACCTGCTCGGCAATCTGTCCGACTTCGATCCGAAGACCGACTCCGTCGCTTACGCAGATATGGAAGAACTCGACCGCTGGGCACTGCTGCGCATGGAACAGGTCAAGGAGACTGTCCTCAAAGCCTATGATGACTATGAATTCCATGTCATGTACCATGCTGTCCATAATTTCTGCACGGTCGATCTCTCTGCGATCTATCTCGATATCCTGAAAGACCGCCTCTATACGGAAAAGGCTGACTCCAAGCTGAGAAGAAGCGCGCAGACCGCGATGTATGAGATCCTGACTACGCTGGTCCGCCTCGTCGCTCCGGTCCTCTGCTTCACCTCCGAAGAAGTATGGCAGGCTCTTCCCAATAAGGAAGAAAGAGAATGGTCTGTCCATATGTCCGATATGCCGAAGGTCAATGAAGCATACCTTGACAAAGCGCTCGATGAAAAATGGAAGAAGCGCCTCGCTGTGAGAAGCGTCGCTATGAAGGCACTCGAAGAAGCCCGTCAGGCGAAGGTCATCGGCCATCCGCTCGATGCGGAAGTCACCGTTTATGCGGACGGCGAAGCCTATGACATCGTCAAAGCGATGGAAAAAGAACTCGCAGACTTCCTCCTCGTGTCCCAGACGCACATCGTTTCCGGTACAGCTGCAGCTCCGGAAAATGCTGCTTCGAATGAAGACGGCACGGTGAAAGCATCTGTCGCTGTCTGCACGCTCGCCAAGTGCGAACGCTGCTGGAAACGCTCTGCGGATGTGGATGCCGATCCGAAGCATCCGGGCGTCTGCGCTCGCTGCGCACATGTCCTCACCGAAATGGGCGAATGATATTGGCAAATAAAAAGGGGCTGTGAAATAATAGCTCCATGAACACAAAAA
>FR879494.1 GCA_000434475.1 Dialister sp. CAG:486 | reverse complement strand
GCCGTACCTTCACTCCTCACTCCTAACTCCTCACTCCTAACTCCTGACTTAATTCGGGAATTGACTTAAATGCCAGTTATTCAGAAGACGAAATATGCCGCTTTGGGGCATCACCCCGTTTCGTCATCCTGAGCGGCGAGAAACGTCGTATGTGAGATAACGAATGCCAAAACAGCTGCGACCTGAGCCGAAGGATCTCGGCGAAGCCGCCACCTTCATTCCTCATTACCATTCTCATTTTTTCTCCCTCTTGCAATTTTTTCTCAAATCCGCTATTCTAAATGCATAGCACACTATATGATTCACGGAACTGAGCAAGCGAGGATATATTATGAGCAATATCGAACAACTCCTGATGGATAAGAAGATGAAGCGGACGAAGGCGCGTGTCCTGATCCTGAAGACGCTCGCCAAAGGGCTCCCGCTCTCTGCGGGCGAAGTCTTCGAGGCGGTGCGTGTCAAGGATACACAGCTCTCGCTCTCGACGGTATATCGGAATTGCGAAGCGCTCGCTGAGCATGGGCTTCTCTCCCGCTCTACCACAATGTCCGATGGTCTCACACGCTACGAATTCGACCACGGCACGCCCGTCCCTCATGCGATCTGCACCTCCTGCCATCGCATCTTCCCGATCGATACCCATCTCGAAGAGGGCTATAAAGAGAAGCTCTCACAGAAGTACGGCTTCGCTGCGGCCGATCCGCGCATTGAGATCTACGGGATCTGTAAGGACTGCCAGAAGAAAGGGAACTAGGGACTGGTGACTGGTGACTGGGGACTTAGTGGCTAGGGATTAGGGATTAGTGGCTAGGAACTGGTGACTGGTGACTTGAATACCACTTTTCGGGCATCGCCCCGTTTCGTCATCCTGAGCGGCGAGAAA
>FR879493.1 GCA_000434475.1 Dialister sp. CAG:486 | reverse complement strand
CACCCCCGTTGAACCCTCTGAATCTGTTGAACCCGCCGAACCTCTTTCGCACGCAATCAAAGGGCGGCACGCCCCACGGGCTGACACTCCCCCCATTTCTCAAAGGAACTATTTATGTCGGAAACCAAACGTGCTTACTTCACCTACATGGTCCGCTGTGCGGACGGGACGCTGTATACGGGCTTCACGGTGGATGATGTCCATCGCCGCATCGCGATGCACAATGCGGGAAAAGGCGCCAAATATACGAAAAGCCGCCGCCCGGTGGAGCTTGTGTGGTATCATGAATGGGAGAGCGAGCACGAGGCAAGAAGTGCCGAGTATCATATGAAGAAGCTCTCGCGCAGAGAGAAAGAAGAGCTGGTCAAAGAGTTTGGGGACTAGCATTTCCTCACCCCTCTTGTTCATTTTCTGAAAGGAGCCGCTATTGACACCTACAAATCCTTCTGTAAGGAAAACAAAATATATGACGGAGGCCGCAGCCGCGGCAGCGATCGCAGCCATTCTGGTGCTCTTGAAGCTCATCATGCCCTTTCTGGTCGCGGTCACGATGATGGCATCCGCCGTGCCGATCGCAGTCATTGCCGGATTGCACGGCATGCGCTGGGGCATCGGTACGGCGGTCGCAGAGATCCTGCTCGTGAACATGATCGGCGGGCCGGAGATTGGCCTTACGACAGCCTTCTATGCGGCAGCACTGGGGCTTGCACTGGGCTACAGCTTCATCCACGGCCTGTCCTTTGTGAAGTCCGTGCATGTGGTCGCGCTGGCTTTTCTGGTGGAAATGACGTACAAGGTGACATTCTCCATCTATATCCTCGGTATCGCAGACGCACTGGCGGCGAGCATCGAACGTCTGGCTTCTGTCATCCGCTGGATCTGGCAGCCGCTCGCGCGTCTCTTCTCGATGGACCCCAGTCCGGAGAAAGCAGCCTATACCACGGGCGGCATGGTCTTCTTCGCCATCCTCTTCATCATCGAGGCCTATATCTATGCGTACTGGAATGTGGAGATCGGGCGCAACATACTGAAACGATTGAAGGCAGGAATGCGTGAGAATTAAGGAAACGCTGATTAAATCGCAGAGTCAGATTTCATATGGATTTTTATACATAGCTTCGTCATCATCTTCCTTAAATAGCTCGCTATTCGCGTCAGATGATTCCTTGCTCTGTATAAAAATCCAAGAATAAAATCTGGCAACGATTGAATCAGTGTTTCCTTACGCCGGAGGAGGGGCTTGATAGGTCTGTTCTATGACCTCTTGACAATGTCCATCCCTCTGCCCTATAATAATCCCCATAAAGACATGCGAGGATCAGGAGTAAGCTGGACTTGGATATCACAGAGAGCCGGACAAGGTGGGAACCGGTATGGAAAAGCAGCGTGTCACCTGAGAGCACTTCGTTGAAATCAGTAAGCGAAGCGTTGGTCCGCGTTAAGGATAAGCCTAAGTATAATGCAAGGTGGTACCGCGTATGACGCCCTTGTCCGTAAGGACAGGGGCTTTTCTTTTTGCGATACCTGCATGATGGACGGCGGAGTGAGAAACAGGAGTGGTACCGCGCTGATGCGCCTCCCTGACCGAAGGGTCGGGGAGGCTTTTTTAGATGCGGAATGAGATGTGAAAAAACCGGAGCGAGAGCCGGCCCCTGTTTCCCTGCCGACAATTCATTTACGATCATCGATCATCCCAAGGAGGAAGCCATTATGAAAATCATGAAAACTGCCACTGAAAAACGTATCGCTTTCCGTGAAAATCTGAAATCCGGACACATTATGATCGCCCCGGGCGTCGGTGATGCGCTGGGCGCCAAGATCGCAGAGATGGCGGGCATCCCGGCTCTTGCCATGGGCGGATACTCCGTCTCCGCGTCCCGTCTCGGACAGCCGGATGTCGGCCTTCTTTCCTGCACGGAAATGGCAGAGCAGCTGACCGGCATCTGCCATGCGGTCAATATCCCGATCATCGCTGACGGGGATACCGGCTACGGCAATGCGCTCAATATCATCCGCACCGAGCAGATGTTCGAACAGGCAGGCGCTGCCTGCATCTTCTTCGAAGACCAGGCATGGCCGAAACGCTGCGGCCACATGGAAGGCAAGCAGGTCATCGCTGCGGAAGAACACGCACAGAAGATCCGCGCCGCCGTCGATGCCCGCTTCGATAAGGAGACGATGATCATGTCCCGCACGGACAGCCGCGCTGTCTACGGCATTGATGATGCCATCGAAAGAAGCAAGCGCTATGCGGAGGCGGGCGCAGAGATCTGCTTCGCTGATGGCATCGGCAGCCGCGAAGAGCTGGAAAAATTTGCCAGAGGCCTTGAAGGAAGCGGCGCATACCTCGTAGCGAATATGATCGAAGGCGGCAAGACACCGCTCATCCCGGCCAAAGAGCTTGAGGAAATGGGATACTCCGTCGTTTTCTGGGCTTGCAGCGCAGTCTATGCGATCTCCAAGACCCTGTATGATCTCTTCACCGACCTGAAAGAAAAAGGAACGACCGAAGATCACCTGAAGAATATGATCGAATTCGGACACTTCAACAGCATCATCGGCCTCGATACATACAAAGAACTCGAACGTAAGTACAAAGTCGACAGAGACGACTGAGAAGGCGCCGAGTGAAGTCACTCGCCTCTGGTTCAGGGGGCGGTGGCGGCATCGCCGAGATCGATGGCTCAGGTCG
>FR879492.1 GCA_000434475.1 Dialister sp. CAG:486 | reverse complement strand
CTTGCAGTCACTATGAGATTTTACGCCTCCGGGGAAACGCGAGATCCCATCAAGTCATGATTGGATCCGTATTCACCCGGAGGCCTCATGGATTCATGACGAAAGGATCCTACGGGAAGCAGCGCAGGACCTGTAAATCCTGCATTTTCTTACGCTTCTCTCTTCTTATCCGCTTTATTTTTTTCATACAGGACAAGAAGCCCCTTCAGTGTCAGCATCGGATCTACGATGTCGATGGTCTTCGAAGACTTCGCGATGAGAGTGGCAAGACCGCCGGTCGCAATGACCTTGACATTTTTCTCATTCAGTTCCTCTTTGATGCGGTTCACGATCTCATCGATCTGTCCGACGAAACCGTAATAGATCCCTGCCTGCATCGCGGAAACGGTATTGCGGCAAATGATGCTCGGCGTCTTGACCAGCTCGATGCGCGGAAGCTTCGAGGCTCTCTGGAAGAGGGCTTCCATGGAGATCCCGATGCCCGGTGCGACAGCACCGCCCAGATAGTTGCCCTTGGTATCTAAGACGCAGAACGTGGTCGCAGTACCCATGTCGATGATAATCAGAGGGCATTTGTACTCATCCACGGCAGCTACGGCATTCACGATACGGTCAGCCCCAAGCTCTTTCGGGTTATCATAGAGGATATTCAGCCCTGTCTTGATGCCAGGTCCTACAAGGATCGGCTTGGTATGGAAGTAGCGCTGAGACATCGTTTCCAGAATAGGAATGATCGGGGGGACGACAGTAGAAATGATGATATCTTCTACCTCTTTGAAGCTGAGACCAGTCAGTTGGAAAAGATTGCCCAGCAGTGCAGCGTATCCATCCGCGGTCTGCAGGGTATCAGTTGCTACCCTCCAGTGACGGATCAAATTCCTATCCTTATATACACCACAGACGATATTCGTATTCCCTACATCAAAAGCAAGAAGCATGTGCATCTCCTCCAAGTGAATGGCGCATAGCCAATAATTTCAAGGGGTATTCTTGTCCTTCTGAAATCATCCCCCTTGTTACCATGTGTATAATGCAACAAAGTTTCCATTCTGTCAAGAGAAAAATGATTATTCTGATATGGATGAAAAATCCCATGCAGAAATAGTTATGAATAAAAAAAGGTGGGATGGGAGATACGAAGGGATGCTTGGCTGGCAGCAAGAAGGTCTGATACCGATTCCAAAATAAAACGTCTCACCTCAAAATGAGATGAAACGTTTTTAAGGACACACTGCTTCTCAGGTGAGATCAATACGTCTTTAGGAAACACTGATTAAATCGTTGTCAGATTTCATTCTTGGATTTTTAGACAGAGCAAGGAATCATCTGACGCGAATAGCGAGCTATTTAAGGAGGATGATGACGAAGCTATGTATAAAAATCCATATGAAATTCGACTCTGCGATTGAATCAGCGTTTCCTTTACACTCTCAATGCTCCAAGGACGGATAGAATCCTGCCTGATGCAGCGCCTGACGGATACGCGTACCGGCAAGGACACCCAGAATGACTTTGATGAGATCAAAGGCGATGAAGGGGAAGACCGTCATGGTGAGCGCCGTCCACAGCGGCATGTCTTTGTCAAGGCCGTACTGGAAATAGCCCATGAACCATACCGTCCCCAGAGCATAGCAGCAGACAAGACCGGCCAGTGCACAGGCGATCTGGCGCACGAAGTGCCGCTTCTGTGCCAGGCGGAAGCCCGAGAGCCAGGCCATGACGACGAAGCCCAAATAGTAGCCACCGACAGGAGAAAGGAAGATGCCGATGCCAGCCTTCCCCATGGTAAGGATCGGGATGCCAAGCATCCCAAGGAGAAGCCATAGTCCGATAGAGATCGCGCCCCACTTCCGTCCCAGTACACCGCCGGCCAGCGCACAGACGAAGCTCTGCAGCGTGATCGGCACAGCACCGATGGGGAATGTAAACTGTGACAGGATCGCCATAATGCCCGCAAATAAAGCGGCACTGATCATATCATGCATGTGTCCTTTTTCCAAAGGAAAGACCTTCTTTCGTGAATGAGGAATAAGGGTTCAGGGTTCAGCGGGTTCTATAGGTAGGGCTGGGGTGGTGCGGCGCATAAAAACCAGTAGCGCCGCAGAATTTTGATAGCGCTTCGCGCCGTCGTCATTTCGAGCGTAGCCGAGAAATCTCTATGGCAGTACGCTCATTGCCTGATGTGAGACAGCACCAAGACACCGTTTTTCCTCAGCACATACACGCTGATTTTCTGCAGTGCAGTAAAGATCCCTCGGCTACGCTCGGGATGACGATGCCAGAGAACCCCAGTCACTAGTTACCAGTCACTCCTAATCCCTAGCCACTCCCGCTCCCCAGCCACTCATCCCTGCTTTCAAACTTGTGGTGGCGGCTCAGCCGCAAATAGAAAGAGGAACGATACGAGAATGCCACTATTTCTGAACTCGCGGCGCTCCCATATTATTTTGCGCCGCCCCTCGTTGAACCCATTGACTCTTCAGAACCTGTTTGTTTTTCACCACTTGCCTGCCAACCGCACTTATCGTTTCGGGAGCGGCGCATCGATCGGGCGGATGGAGACATCGCCTGCGATGACGCGCTCGACCTTTTCACCGGTATCGACAAGGAGACAGCCATCCTTATCGATGTCGACCGCCTTGCCGGTATAGTTTTCCTCGCCCATGATGACGCGGACATCCTGACCTAAGGTGACGGAGAGAGCTTTCCAGTCCTCAAGCACCTTGTCAAAGCCCTGTGTCTGTGCGATCTCGTACTCCTTCTCCAGTTCCGCCAGAATGGCAGCGAGGAGATCCTTACGGGAAACATCGATCCCCTCTGCCAGGAAAGAGGTGGCACTTTCACGGAAGAGCTCCGGGAATTCGCTTTTCTTCATCCCTGTATTGATACCGGCACCGATGATGATGTAGTCGATCTTTTCCATGGAGGCAGACATTTCCGTCAGGATGCCGACCAGCTTCTTGCCGTGATAAAGAATATCATTCGGCCACTTGATGCCCGCGTCCTGAAGCCCCAGACGGCGGATCCCACGGCAGACACCCACGGCTGCCATCAGCGTACATTTGGACGCTTCCATCGGGAAGAATTTCGGACGGAGTATCAGCGTAAACCAGATCCCTTTCGCAAAGGGGCAATAGAAGGAACGCGTGAGACGTCCGCGACCGCCCGTCTGTTCCTCCGCTACGACGATGGTCCCCTCTTCCGCGCCCTCTCGTGCGATCTTCTTCGCTTCTTCATTCGTCGATGTGGTGCTAGAGAGATAGACCACGTGACGGCCAAAGGTCTCCGTGTGCAGCGCGCTGTCGATTTCCAGCGGTGTCAAAAGATTGGGCGCATAGATCAGTCGATAGCCCTTGCGCGTGCTGGACTCGAAAATATAACCGCGTTCTTTTAAAATATTGATGTGCTTCCAGATGGCCGTCCGCGACACATGCAGATCTCGGGAGATCTGCTCGCCGGAGATAAACTGACCATTGGCTTTGCGGAAATAATCCAGAATTTCGTTTCGCATAGAAATGCCCCCTATACAGGAAATGTTTGGTTTACTATTTTTTCTTATTATAATCAGTTGTAAACCATTGGTCAACTATTTTATAAAGCAGGATTGACATTAAGAAGGCGGGTTCAGGGTTAACCAATGGGGCGGGTCGTCCCTTGATTACGCTTGAAAGCCTCTCGCTTGCTCTAGTTAGAAGTGAGGAATGAGGAGTGAGGAGTGGTGGTGCGGCGCATAAAAATGAGGAATGAGGATTGGGGAGTGTTGGTGCGGCGCATAAAAATATGGAAGCGCCGCGGAATTTTGATAGCGCTTCGCGCCGTCGTCATCGGAAGCGTTTGCGAGATATCTTTCTTGCAGAACGGTCAGCATGCCAACTGCGCTATTTCAGTCACCGCTTGCTCCTAATCCCTAGTCACTAATCCCTAGTCACTAATCTCTAGTCACTAGTCACCAGTTACCAGTCACCAGGAATAAGAAAAGGCTCAGCCATCCCATGATAGCTTAGCCTTTTCCCATTATTTCGTTTTTCCTTCCATCTGTTTGAATGCTTCCTGCATCTTGATATTCCGGATCACTGTCTGTCCATCCTCGCTCCGAAGGTACGTCAGCGTGGTCTTCGGTACCATGCGATAAACGGTCTCCCAGTCATCTGCCGCGAGAGCGCGGCGCACCGAAGAGGCGGAAACGATCTGATCGCCCTTCTGCTCTCTGGGAATGACTTTGAGCTCGATCCCGTTTTCAGCGAAGACCTCACGCATTGCTTGATTGTAGGCCAGCGTGGTCTTGTCGGTCGGTTCTTCGCCCACGAAGCGGACGGTGATATTCAGCGCAGGTGCGATGCGGGTAGCAAAGATGGTCGCATCCAGTTTCGTCTGCGCAGCGAGCTCATCCGTGCCTTTGATGAAGTAGGTCGGGAAGGTCGCATTGGAAATGATGAAATCCCCGCCGGAAATGACTTCGACACCCTTCATATCCTTCACGCCCTGCTTGATGAGAGTGAATCGGTTCGAGAAGGGGAAGACGCTCCTATCTTCCTGCACGGCAAAGATGATGACTTCATCACAATTGTTATGTGCGTACTCGACAAGACTTCTGTGTCCCAAGGTGAAAGGATTGCAGTTCATGACGATCGCACCGCGGTTCTTTCCCTCCCCGCTGCCCAGAAAGGTACGCACGCGCGCGAGATAGTCCTCGAGTGTATCTGTACCTGACTCTAAAAGCGCTGCATACGGCTCAGCGACAGCCACGCATTTGAAGCCCATGTGTTCAAAGACCGGTACATTCTTCGGCTTTGTGAAGATCTGATTTCCATTGATCCCGCGGCGGTTAGATTCCCCCTGCAGGTTTCTGATGATGCGGTGAGTCAGACCTTTTCGCTGATAATCGCTGCTGATCGCAATATCTCGCATGACGCGCCCGCCGAGCGAACCGGTGCCGATGAGCTTGCCATCATCAAAAAGTCCCATGGTATAGTCAATGATCCCCGTAAAAGTCAGATCAAAGCCTTTCAGGAATTCGACAACTTTTGCTTTTTCTTCAGGATCGGTCAGGAATATTTCACGTTCGGTAATCATATTGAGGTCCTCCTATAGGAAATCGCAGCCATGCCGCAAGTAGAAATAGTCTTCTATTTCGTGTTCCCATTATAACATATGAGCGGATATATGTATAACCGTTTTAGATAAGTTTATCTATTTTAGAGATAATGGTTTAAGGTTCAAGGTTCAAGGTTCTAGGTTAGCCCGTGAGCGTACTGGCCCTTGATTCCGTTTGAAGGCTCTGCCCGAATGAGGAATCAGAAATGAAGGTGGCGGTTTCGCCACGAATATATATGGGGCGATGCCAGAAAGTCATGAAAAAGCGGCTACCGCAGCCCGTTAAACCCCGAAGTTTGAAAGCTGGGATGAGTAGCCAGGGATTAGTAGCTAGGAATTCTCTCGTATTGTCATTTCGAGCGTAAGCGAGAAATCTTTGTCATTCGCGGCTCAGCGGTCGATGTTTGGAAATCCCAAACGGAAAACCTGCTATCCGCCGACACCTTGGCATCGCCACTATTTGTACTCCGCGGCGCTTCCATATTTTATGCGCCGCACCACCCCCGTTGAACCCATAGAACCCATAGAACCCGCTCTTTCGCCTGCAGTCAATGGGACGGCACGCCCCGTGGGCTAACCTTGAACCCCAAGGCAAAAAACGGTTACACCGCCCGCTGGCGATGTAACCGTTTCCTTTACTAGTTCAATTTCCGATCTTCTTTGCCATCCACTCCATGGCTTCGCCAAGGATGTAGAGGGAGCCGCAGATGATGACGACATCGCCATCTTTGGCTTCTTTCTGTGCCGCATCCAGTGCTTTCGTGACAGACGGCTCTGCCGTATGCACGGCTGCGATCTTCTGCTCATCGATCATGGCAGCGATCTCTTCCGGCTTTCTGGTGCGCGATGTCGGTGCTTCCGTCAGGAATACACGGTCACCCTTGCGGATGAGGAGCTGGATGACGGTCTCCGTATCCTTGTCCTGAAGAGAAGTGAAGACGAGGACGCGGCGCTTGTCCGGGTACTGTTCCTCGATCGCTTCCTTCAGTGCTTCAGCGCCCGCCGGATTGTGTGCGCCGTCCATGACGAACGGGATACCGCCCAGATCATGGATCTCAAAGCGGCCCTTCCACTGGGCACGTGCAAGACCTTCACGCAGGTCATTCTCATTGACTCTCTCATCCTGCTTCATGATGAGCGTGAGCGCCATGGTCGCGACAGCCGCATTGACTGCCTGATGCGCGCCGACGAAGGGCACGAAGAGGAGACAGTTTTCGAGTTCCTTGGGCATGTCCTTGCGCTTGACGACGACGACCTGTCCATGACCGTACTTACTGCGGGTATCGATCTCAAAGTCTCTTCCATAGAAATAAAGGCGCGCTTTCTTATCATGCGCTTCTTTTTTCAGCTGCTTCAGCGGTACATGCTGGGCTGCGGTGACGACAGGGATGCCCTCTTTGATGATACCGGCCTTCTGATGTGCGATCTCCTCCAGATTCTTGCCGAGGTATTTCTCGTGGTCCATCGCTACATTCGTGATGACGGAAACGACCGGGATGATAACATTCGTAGAGTCGTAGAGCCCGCCCATACCGACCTCCATGACAGCATAGTCGACCTTCTGTTCTTTGAAATACCAGAACGCCATAGCCGTCAGGAGTTCAAATTCAGTCGGAGCTTCGACGCCGTCAGCGATGGCTTTTTCTGCGGCTTCGCGGACGACGGTCGCAGCCTTCGTGAAGTCTTCCTTCGGAATATCATGGCCTGCGATGTGGATGCGCTCGGTGTAATCGATGAGATGCGGGGAAATGTAGCGGCCGACTTTGAGTGTCGCATTTTCCAGCACACTGGTGATCATGGCCACCACGCTGCCCTTGCCGTTCGTACCGGTGACATGGATGACTTTGTAAGCCTTTTCCGGATGATCCAGACGTTCAAGGATGGCTTCGATGCGTTCGAGGCCCGGCTTGATCCCGAAGGATGCCGCCGCTTCCAGATAGGCGATAGATTCTTCGTAATTCATGATTTCTCCTCTACTACAGACCACTTATCATAAACTGATAAACAACCATTAAACTAATCGGAGCAAAGGAAATAATCCCCAAACATCTCGATAATGGATAAAAAATTCTATAAGCTGCTCCCCCTGCAAAAAAGCCGATAGCAAGAAGAGCCAAGGCAATACCGCCAGACAATAGGCCTAATTGATAAGCAACAAGCCCACAAAAAACAAAGCCAAGTTTATTTCCCAAAAAGTTACTTAGATAGAGCATCTTAACCGCAGTAGGATTTACCAAATGTCCCCCTATAGTTTCTTCATGTTCTCTCTTTTGGAAATGTGTAAATGTACAAAGAAATCCGATAAGAAAAGCAAAAACCAGGTTCATATATATCCTCCTAGTGCAATATTACCCCAATTTTTCCAGGAACTGCAGACGTTCGTCCAAAGACTTCATCTTTTCTTCAAAGGTCGCCAGCTTTTCCTTTTCCTTCGCTACGACAGCTTCCGGTGCCTTGGCGAGGAAGCCCTGATTGGAAAGTTTGCCGGACGTACGGGCGATATCTTTGGCCAGAGCATCTTTCGCCTTCTGGATCTTTTCCTTTTCCTTCGCCGTGTCGATGAGGCCTTTGAGCTCGAGGTAGACTTCAAGACCTGTGACGACAGCCGCATTGGCATTTTCTGGCTTTGCCGCATCTGCTGCGAGGAGCTTCATGCCTTCGACATGACCAAGTTTTTCGAAGTATTCCTTATTGTTTTCAAGGCAGGCTTTGAGGTCATCACGAAGGACAGCGATCTGGATATGGCAGGCTTTATTCGGGGTGACACCCGCTTCGGCGCGCATGTTACGGACCGCCTTGATGCAGTCCATGATGCGGTCAAACTGTTCTGCTTCGGTCGGGAAACGGAGCGCCTCGTCCGCCTTCGGCCACGGAGCTCTTGCCAGCGTTTCGCCTTCATGCGGCAGATGCTGCCAGAGGTGTTCCGTGATGAATGGCATGAACGGATGGAGCAGTGCCAGCATGCGGGTCAGGGTGTACACGAGAACATACTGGGTGACTTTTCTATCCGTATTGTGCTGGCCATAGAGACGGCCCTTTGCCGTTTCGATGTACCAGTCGCAGAAGTAGTTCCATGCGAAATTGTAAATACTGTCTGCCGCTTCGCCGAGTTCGTACTTGTCGAGGTTCGTGCCTACATAGTCTTCGGTGTAGGCGAGACGGTCGAGGATCCACTTGTCTGCCAGCGTCAGCTGTTCCTTGGTCGGGACGAAATCCTTGTCATAGTCATCCAGGTTCATCAGGGTGAACTTGGTCGCATTCCAGAGCTTGTTAGCGAAGTTTCTATTTCCTTCGACACGTTCATAGTAGAAACGCATATCATTGCCCGGGGTGTTGCCGGTCACCAGGGTGAAGCGGAGCGCATCTGCGCCATACTTTTCGATGACTTCAAGCGGATCGATACCGTTGCCGAGGGATTTGGACATCTTACGTCCCTGAGAGTCGCGGACAAGGCCGTGGATGAAGACGTATTTGAATGGGATCTCCTTCATGAATTCCATGGACATGAACATCATGCGGGCTACCCAGAAGAAGATGATGTCGTAGCCGGTAACCATGGTGGAGGTCGGATACCACTGCTTCAGCGTCGGTGTCTGATCCGGCCAGCCCATCGTGGAGAATGGCCAAAGCGCGGAGGAGAACCAGGTATCAAGGACGTCCGGATCCTGATGGATATGCTGGCTGTGACACTTCGGGCATTCTGTGAGGTCGGTGCGGGATGCAGAGACAGCGCCGCAGTCATCGCAGTACCAGACCGGGATACGATGCCCCCACCAAAGCTGGCGGGAAATGCACCAGTCATGGATGTTCGACAGCCACTGGATATATGTTTTCGAGAAACGTTCCGGGACGAACTTGGTCTTGCCGGAGGTGACAGCTTCCATAGCAGGACCGGCAAGCGGTTTCATCTTGACGAACCACTGCTTGGTGGTCATCGGTTCGACGATGGTCTTGCAGCGGGAGCAGTGACCGACTGCATGCTTTGTTTCTTCGATCTTGACGAGAAGACCGGCTTCCTTGAGATCAGCAATGATGGCTTTTCTCGCTTCGTAGCGATCCATGCCGACATACTTGCCTGCCTTTTCATTCATCGTGCCATCTTTGTTCATGATGACGATGGTCTCGAGCTGATGTCTCTGGCCGACCTCAAAGTCATTCGGGTCATGCGCCGGTGTGATCTTTACGCAGCCGGTACCATAAGCCATGTCAACGTATTCATCGGCAATGATCGGGATCTCACGGCCGGTGCCGGGAAGTGAGACCTTCTTGCCGACGAGATCCTTGTAGCGTTCATCTTCCGGATTCACAGCGACAGCGGTATCGCCCGGGATGGTTTCCGGACGGGTGGTCGCGATCTGAATGTATTTTCCCTCTTCGCCAGCGATCGGGTAATTGAAGTACCAGAGATGTCCGACTTCATCTTCATGTTCGACTTCGATGTCGGAGAGTGCCGTCTGGCAGCGCGGGCACCAGTTCGTGATGCGGAAGCCCTGATAGATCAGGCCTTTTTCATAGAGGGAAACAAAAACCTCGCGAACGGCACGCGCACAGATATCATCCATGGTGAAACGTTCACGGGACCAGTCGCAGGAAGAGCCGAGGCGGCGGATCTGCAGACCGATGCGGTTGCCGAATTTTTCCTTCCACTGCCATACACGTTCCAGGAATTTTTCACGGCCGAGGTCATATTTATTGAGACCTTCTTCAGCGATCTGCTTTTCGACCTTGACCTGCGTTGCGATGCCGGCATGATCTTTGCCCGGCAGCCACAGGACATTGTAGCCCTGCATTCTCTTGTAACGGATCAGAATATCCTGCAGGGTATTATCGAGCGCATGCCCCATGTGCAGCTGGCCGGTGACATTTGGCGGCGGCAGCACGATGCTGTACGGTTCTTTTTCAGGATCTGCTTCATCATGGAATACACCATGATCTTCCCAGAAGCTATACCATTTCTGTTCGATCTGACTGGGATCGTATTTTCCCAGATCTTTCATGTCTTCTGCCATATCGTTCACTCCTACAATAAAAAAATCTCCTTCATCCACATAGGACGAAAGAGTGCTTCCGCGGTACCACCTAAATAATCAGTAACTGATCGCTCATTCGCGCGTAACGTGCGCCGCGGACAGATCTCGCTGTCAGCTCCGGGGTGACCCGCTGTTTCCTTCCTGCCGCCTTTCCAGCCCCGGCGGCTCTCTGTGAGAAATTTCCCAGCTTCTTCCCATCTTTGCTTGTACATATACGTTAGTATGATAGCAGGATTTAAAGCAAAATGCAAGAGGAAAATGGGAAAGGTTGGCGGGTTCATGTAGGATTACAATACACGTTAATTCTCAAAG
>FR879491.1 GCA_000434475.1 Dialister sp. CAG:486 | reverse complement strand
CTGTGAAGAAATGAATCCTCATTTCTTCACAGCTCCTTTTTTTGTTTGCCTTATTCATAATGCAGTGCATCGATCGGATTCAGCTTCGCCGCCTTCTGTGCCGGATAGAGGCCGAAAATAAGGCCGATCAGGACCGAGAAGACGAAGGAGCCGACGATGGGCCCCGCTGCGATGACGGTCGGGATCTGTGACAGCTGCGGTGTCACGAGCGCGATGCCGACGCCAAGAGCGACCCCCAGGAAGCCGCCAGCAAGACTGACAGTGATGGACTCGATCAGGAACTGGACAATGATCATCTGGTATGTCGCGCCCAGTGCTTTGCGGATGCCGATCTCCTTCGTACGCTCCGTGACGGAGACGAGCATGATATTCATGATGCCGATACCGCCGACAAGGAGAGAGATCGCTGCCACACTGCCAAGGAAGATGGTGAGCGTCTGCGTGGTCGACTCCATGGTCTTGATGAGATCCTGCGAATTTTGAATGGAGAAATCATCATCCGTCCCGGAGACGCGGTGGCGCGTGCGGAGCAGGTTCGTCACATCGGACTCGATCTGTGAAAGATCGCTGCTGTTATCCGCGGAGATGACGATGTTATTCACATAGGTGATGTGCAGCATACGTTCCTGCACGGTGCTGAAAGGACAGAGTACACGGTCATCCTGATCCATGAAGGAGTAACCCTTTTCCTCCAAAAGCCCGATCACGGTGAATGGATTCCCATGGATACGGACCTTCTTCCCGATGGGATCCTCTTCTCCGAAGAGCCCTGTCGCGACCGTTTTCCCGATGACAGCGACACGGGCACGGGCATTGTACTCCTTCTGCGTCCAGAAACGGCCTTCCTGCACCTTGAGGTCAGAAAGATCCGCATAGTCCTGCGTACAGCCGTAGACACGGGTATTCCAGTTCTTATTCCCATTGACGAGAAGGTAGCTCCCCTGCACGAGCGGAGCGGAATAGGTGATATTCGGCAGATTGCGTATTGCCAGATAGTCCTTGTAGGTCAAGGTCTGCATAGAGCCGGCCGCCTGCTTCACCCCCGGCTTTCTGCCGGTCCCCGGCGTGACAGTGATGGTATTCGATCCAAGACGGGAAATATCACTCTTGATCGAGTCCTGCACGCCATAGCCGATGGACATGAGCGCGATGACGGCCGCCACCCCGATGATGATGCCCAGCATGGTGAGCAGCGAGCGCATTTTATTGCTGACGATCGAGCTCCATGCCATGAGGACACTTTCGAAATAAATATTCGTCATGATAAAGGCCCTCGTATATCTTTACTAATGTGTCCATCAGAAAGGATCACGTGGCGGGTCGCGTAAGCCGCGACATCATTCTCATGCGTGACGAGGATGATGGTCTTCCCCTCTTGATACAGAGAGGAAAAGATCTCCATGACCTCCTTTGTCGACTTGCTGTCCAGATTCCCTGTCGGCTCATCCGCCATGATGATGGCAGGGTCATTGATGAGCGCACGGGCGATGGCGACACGCTGGCGCTGCCCGCCCGACATTTCCGCCGGCATATGATACGCACGGTCACCCAGCCCCACGGAGTCCAGCATGCGAAGAGCGCGCTCTCTTCTCTCCTTCTTGAAGACATTCCCATAGATCATGGGAAGGATGACATTATCCAGCGCCGATAACTTCGGCAGCAGATTGAAGCTCTGGAAGACGAAACCGATCTTTCGATTTCTGGTATAGGCCAGCGCACTGTCCCCGAGCCTCGCGACCTCTTCCCCATCGAGCTTGTAAGAGCCGCGACTCGGACGATCGAGACAGCCCAGAATGTTCATGAGCGTCGATTTCCCGGCGCCAGAAGGCCCCATGATAGAGACAAACTCCCCCTTGGAGATCGTAAGATCGATCTTCGTCAGGACAGGCACCTCCTGCTTCCCGATATAGTAGCTCTTGCCGATATCCGTCAGGCGGATAACTGCATCCGATTTCTCTTTTTTCTCCATCACACCGGACCTCCCGGGCCGTGGCGATTGTTCTTATTCGTCGGAGTCGAAGTCTTCTCCTGCGAGACAGTCCCGCTGACCACGATCTCCTGCCCTTCGGAAAGACCGCTCGTCACCTCGATCTCCTTCTCGGTGGAAATCCCCGTCGTCACATAGGTCTTCTTCACATCCGCCCCCTCTTTGACATAAACATAGGAGCCTTCCGAGTCACTGCGGATCGCCGTCACAGGCACCGTCAGCGCATCCACGCTCTCGCGGCCCTTGATGACCGCTCTCGCCGTCATGGACGGATAGAGCCCTTCCAGCTCGTCCTTGTTGATATCTACATAGACGGTATAGTACACGACCGAGCTCGAGGAACTGCTTGTGCTGCCGCTCGCTGAGTACTGCTTCTTGGAAATATCCGACACCACGCCGTGGAACGTGCGGTTCGGGTATGCATCGACCGTGAATTCCACCTTCTGGCCCACGGCCACCTCGCCGATATCTGTCTCATCGACCAGAAGCTCGATGCGCATGGAAGAAAGATCTGCGACCGTCACGATGACCATCTGGCTAGACAGCCCCTGAGACACCGTCTCCCCTTCCTTCATCGGCTCTCCGATAACCACGCCATCCATCGGCGAAGTGATGACCGTATCATTCACATCCGCCTGCGCCTTGTCATACGCCGCCTGTGCATTCAAATAGTCCATGCGCGCATTGTCCATCTCCTGATACGGGATCGCGCCTTTCGCATAAAGGCCTGCCAGACGTTCATAGTAGGACTCCTTGTTCGCGAGCGTATTCTGCGTCTGCTTCATCATGGACGTCAGTGCCTTCGACTCGATCATCGCCAGCGTCTCGCCCTTCGTGACCTTTTCATTCTGCTTCACATACACCTTTTCCAAAGTGCCGGACGCCGTCGCCGAGAGATCGACACTGTTCACCGGCTCGATCGTCCCCGTCGCATCGATGGTAAGCCCGATAGTGCCGCGCGATACCGCTCCCACCGTGTAATTATCCTTCTGCGGAGCATGGCTCTTCTGATACCAGAAATAACCGCCGCCCGCTGCCACTGCGATGACAATGAGGAGAACGATCATCCATTTCTTCTTCATATATTTCCTCCTTATGGGGCTCATGAATTCACAGGAAACTCTACATTTCGTAAAAACATTCTCTCCTAATAATGTCATTATATCACAGGAAAGAAGAGTGCGTAAAAATAAAGGAAAATAGTTTGCAGCTAGCCTGCGGGGGTAGGGAAATGAGAATACCGCTCCTCCGCATCCTATCATTCCCCTGTATCGTCATTTCGAGCGAAGCGAGAAATCTTCCTTGCACACCGGTAAAGCGAAGATTGTGAGATAACGATACGGCAAAAAAATTTTGCGTTTCCTCACCAATGCAGAACGTAGCTATCACGTTAAGATCCCTCGGCTCTGCTTTCGATGACGATACGGGAAGACGGGCTATCTCACATCCCCTTTCATCCCTTCTCGTAGAAGGCTGCCCCTGCGGGGCAGATCTATCCTCCGCCTTTGGCGCGCCCCTTCTTCA
>FR879490.1 GCA_000434475.1 Dialister sp. CAG:486 | reverse complement strand
GAAGCCGCCACCTGAACCCCGAACCCTGAACCTTGAACCTTGAACCCTCAACCCATTTTATCCATAAGGAACATCTCACTATCATGAATTACTCCAACATCAAAGAATACGATATCGCAAATGGTCCCGGCATCCGCTACACGCTCTTTGTCTCCGGATGCACGCACCACTGCAAGGGCTGCTTCAACCCTGAAACGTGGGACTTCGCCCACGGCAGGCCCTTCACGAAAGACATCGAAGACCATATCTTGGAAGAAGTCGGACAGGAATACTACGAAGGCCTCACTCTTTTGGGCGGCGAACCCATGGAACCCTCCAATCAGAAAGGCCTTCTCTCCCTCGTCACGCGCTTCAAGGAGCGCTACCCGCAGAAAACCATCTGGTGCTTCTCCGGCTACCTCTTCGACCGTGATCTTCTCGGCCGCTTTGCCAAAATCATGCCGGAAACGATGGAGCTCTTGAAGCGCATCGATGTCCTTGTCGACGGTGAATTCATGCTTGACAAGAAGGACGTCACCCTCCTCTTCAAAGGCTCTTCGAACCAGCGCACCATTGACGTGCAAAAAAGCCTCGCCGCCGGAAAAATCATTGCCTGGGATCCCAGAGATACCAGCATGTCTCCGAATTCGAAGATCTAGATTGCCGGTGACTAGGGACTAGGGACTGGTGACTAG
>FR879489.1 GCA_000434475.1 Dialister sp. CAG:486 | reverse complement strand
TGTGAAGAAATGAGGATTCATTTCTTCACAGCTCCTTTTTTATTTATCTGAATCCGAAGACTTTGGCGAGAAAGCTCTGGCGACGTCCTTTTCTGGCTTCGCCAGCCCATTCTGCGCTCTTAGCATCTGCGTGTCTGACTTTGTACGTTTTATAGGCCCGATATTCATCCATATCTACCAGGAATGTACAGATCCGCTTGCCGTTTTCGCGGAGACGAAGCTGCCGTTCGCTGGTTGCTCTCGGAATGGGGAGCGCTTTCTCTTCCAGTTCCAGAAGAGAGGCGGCCAAAGCTTCTCTGGCCTTCTTCGCAGCCTCATTCATGGTGCTGGCTTTCGCTTCACAACCGATGAGGTCTGGAAACATCACGAAGAACATTCCCTTTTTCTGATCGTATGAACAAATGGCGGGGTAGAAGTATTTCATCTCTGTCCCCCTTCCCTCTTCTTACCACTCTCTATGGCAGATCACTGCCATCCCTATTGTATACTATTTGGGCATGGAATGGCAACAAAAAGTAAAGAAAATGTAAGGGAAATGAAGGTTCAGGGTTCAGGTTGGCGAGTCCAGGGTTGCCCGTGGGTTGAGCTGCCCATGGATCGCGGATGAAAGCTTTGTTCGAATGAGGAATTAGGAATGAGAAATGAGAAATGGTGGTGCGGCGCATAAAATAATGAAGCGCCGCAGAATTTTGATAGCGCTTCGCGCCGTCGTCATTTCGAGCGCAAGCGAGAAATCTCTATTGCAGAACGCTCATTGCCTGCTGTGAGACAGCACCAAGACATCGTTTTTCCCAGACGCATACGCGCTGATTCCCGCAGAGCAGTAGAGATCCCTCGGCTACGCTCGGGATGACGATGCCGGAGAATCCCAGTCACTAGTCACCAGTCACTAGCTTCTACCACGTCACAGGTCCAGGTTCGTGACGTCCTTCGCATGCTCTTCGATGAATTTGCGTCTCGGCTCGACCTTGTCGCCCATGAGGATGGTGAAGAGGCGGTCTGCTTCGACAGCATCGGTGAGCTCGACCTTCAGCATGACGCGCTGTTCCGGATTCATCGTGGTATCCCAGAGCTGTTCCGGATTCATTTCGCCCAGCCCTTTGTAGCGCTGGATCGCACAGCCATCGCGGCCGATCTCATCAAGGAGCTTATTCTGTTCATCATCATCGTAGGTGTAGTATTTCTGACGCCCCTTGCGTACCTGATACAGCGGCGGCTGGGCGATGAAGACATGGCCTTCGGTGACGAGCGGCTTCATATAGCGATAGAAGAAGGTGAGGAGCAGTGTCCTGATGTGCGCGCCATCGACATCGGCATCCGTCATGATGATGATCTTGTAATAGCGGAGCTTCGTGATGTCGAAGTCTTCACCGACCCCCGTACCGAAAGCGGTGATCATGGTACGGATGGCATCGGAATTCAGGACACGGTCGAGACGGGCTTTTTCTACATTCAGGATCTTGCCGCGCAGCGGGAGGATCGCCTGATAGCGGCGGTCACGGCCGGACTTCGCAGATCCGCCTGCAGAGTCCCCTTCGACGATATAGATCTCTGTCATCTTCGGGTCTTTTTCTGTGCAGTCAGCCAGCTTTCCCGGAAGGCTGGAGACTTCGAGCGCATTCTTGCGCCGGGTCAGCTCACGGGCGCGGCGGGCTGCTTCGCGGGCACGGCTCGCCGTGATGCCTTTCTCGACGATGGCCTTCCCTTCCGCGGGATGCTCTTCGAGGTAGGTACGCAGGCCTTCAGAGACGAGATTATCCACGATGCCCTTGACCTCGAGATTTCCGAGCTTCGTCTTGGTCTGGCCTTCAAACTGCGGATTCGGCACTTTGACGGAAATGACGCAGGTCAGCCCTTCACGGACATCATCGCCGGAAAGGTTCGCTTCATTATTCTTGAGGATGTTATTCTTACGTGCATATTCATTGAGGACACGGGTGAGCGCGCTGCGGAAGCCGGCAAGGTGCATGCCGCCTTCAATGGTATTGATGTCATTGACGAAGGTATACATGCTTTCGCTGTAGCCTGTCTGGTACTGCATCGCGATATCGACGATGACCTTATCCTTCTCGCCTTCAAACGCAATGACCGCCGGATCGACAAGATCCTTGCCTTCATTCAGGAACTGGACGAATTCCGTGATGCCGCCGGCATAGTGGAATTTCTCCTCGTGGGTCGCACCGTCGCGCAGGTCCGTCAGCGTGATGGTGAGGCCTTTATTCAGAAAAGCCAGTTCGCGCATGCGGATCTTCAGGGTATCATAGTCGAAGTCCACCCCTTCTTTGAAGATCTCGATATCCGGCTTGAAGGTGACAGACGTGCCCGTCTCCTTCGTTTCTCCGTAGGTCTTCATATACTGCGTGACTTCCCCGCGGGACAGTCTCATTTCATGGAAATGTCCTTCACGGCGCACCACGACGCGTGTCCATTCGGAGAGCGCATTCACGACAGAGATGCCGACGCCGTGCAGACCGCCGGAGATCGGATAGCCATCCCCGCCGAATTTGCCGCCTGCATGGAGCACGGTCAGTACGACTTCCATGGCAGGTTTCCCAGTCTCGTGCATCCCCGTCGGGATACCGCGGCCATTATCCGTGACTGTACAGCTACCGTCATCATTGAGCGTCACTTCGATGTGCGTGCAGTAGCCTGCGAGTGCTTCATCGATACTGTTGTCGACGACTTCGTAGACCAGATGGTGCAGACCGCGCGCTGATGTCGAGCCGATGTACATACCCGGACGCAGGCGCACCGCTTCGAGCCCTTCGAGGACACGGATGTCATTTGCGCCGTAGTCTTTCTTGCCATTCTCTTCGCTGTGACGAGCCTGGATTTCATGAATATCTTCAGACATGGGATTCTCCTTACAAAAAAATGGCGGCCTGTCATGCATGACCGCCTTTTATTTATTTACATATATATAAGCGCACCTTGATGGTGCATATTTATTATACCATATTTGAGAGTATTTCGCATGAAGGGGAAATGGGGGATGAGTTTAACGGGTTCAAAAGGTTCAACAGGTTCACAGGGTTGGCCCCTGGGGCGTATCGCCCTTTGATTGCGTGCGAAAGAGGGGGAGCGGGTTCTGTAGGTTCTACGGGTTCAAAGTGGTTGGTGCGGCGCAAAAAATAATGAAGCGCCGCGGAGTTTTGATAGCGTTTCGCGTCGTCGTCATCTCGAGCGTAGCCGAGAGATCCTCCTTGCAGGACGGTCAGCGTGCTAACTGCACTACTCCAATCACCGCTTGCTTCTAATCCCCAATCCCTAGCTACTCATCACTGCTTTCAAACTTAGCCCTTGTGGCGTGCTGCCCTTTGATTGTTTGCGAAAGAGGTTCAGCCGGTTCTATAGGTAGGACGGGGGTGGTGCCTGAAGGTGGTATTTAGTCACTAGTCACCAGTCACTTCTACCCCCCATGCCCCGCCAACTTGTGCTACAATAAAAGAAAATGTACTGCCATAAGGAGCCATTCATGAAAAAATTTCTTTTCCTTTTATTGATCTTAGGCGGCGCGATGTACTGGGGCTTCTCCTCGGGCAACGAGCTCACGAAGAATGTCGTACATGAACCGGTCAGACCACATGCCGTCCAAAAGAGCCCGCCGAAGGACACACAGCCCGCCGAAGAGAAAGGCATCCTGACGGAGATCTCGGATACCGTCAGGACACTGATCTCCGGTCTTTCCTCCGGAGAGACCCAAGAGGGCAGCATCGAAGCACGGCCGCCGAAGCCGGACGCGAAAAGCCCCGTCGACGGGGCGGAGAAGCTCCTCACCGCCAAGGAAAAAATGGACAATGTTCTCCACTTCAGGGAAGCACTGGAAGCGCGCGTGCATCGAGAAGAATTCGTCCCCTTTGCCGAGATCCCGGACTACCTCAAGAAGGGGATCGTCGCGACCGAAGACCGCCGCTTCTATGAGCACGGCGCGATGGACCTCATCGGCGTCGCGCGCGCTGCTTTCACGAACTATCTCGCCGGAGAGACGCTCCAGGGCGGCAGCACCATCACCCAGCAGACCGTGAAAAACATCTTCCTCTCGAATGACCGCACCATGACCCGCAAGATCGAAGAGCTGGCGCTCGCTGTCCAGCTGGAGCGGAATTACAGCAAGGAAGAGATCCTCGAGCTCTATCTGAATACCATTTACTACGGTCACGGCGCCTACGGCCTCAAGGAAGCCAGCCGCACCTACTTTGGCAAAGTGCCCAAGGATCTCGACCTCGCCCAGTGCGCGATGCTCGCCGGTCTCCCGCAGGCACCGTCCGCCTATGACCCCATCTCACACCCGAAGGAAGGCGCGAAGCGCATGACCGTCGTCCTCGCCCTCATGGCCGAGCAGGGCGTCATCACGCCGACACAGGCCGCCTCGGCTGCAGCAGAGCTGTGGCTGAAGTGAGAAGTGCTGGAAGGGGCACATCATTCATAGAGTGCCCCAATACCCCTTCATTATATAAAACAGTTTGTCCATCTGCCGCGGGGACTTGCAGCTCTCATAAGAGTGACCGGGAAACCGTATCCCAGCTGTCAGTTGTCTTTCATGCCATAGTCACCCTATCCGC
>FR879488.1 GCA_000434475.1 Dialister sp. CAG:486 | reverse complement strand
TTCTTGTAAAATCTGACTCTGCGATTGAATCAGCGTTTCCCTTGCACTGCGGTCAGTATCACATAAGCACCGGTACGGAAACGACGCCTTGGCGCTGCGTATTTCTACTTTCACACATCCTTCGTTTAGCGGTCTACAAGAAAGATTTCTCGCTTCGCTCGAAATGACGATACGAGAGTCTCATGTCTCCTAGTCACTAGTCACTCCTAATCCCAAATCCCTAGCCACTCATCCCTGCTTTCAAACTTCAGGGGTCAGGGTTAGCCCACGGGCGTGTCGCTCTTTGATTCCGTTGGAAAGCTTCACTTGAACGAGAAATGAGAAATGAGAAATGGTGGTGGCGGCTCCGCCGCAAATATATATTTTGCAGCGAAGCTGCCACCACAACCTTGAACCCATCAACCTGAACCCATTATATGATTTTCCTCTTCCTATAGATCACGCATGCAGCGAGGAAGAAGCAGAAGGCTGTCGACCAGAAGACCATACCATAGCCCCACTGCCTTGCGATGGCGCCCGACGCCATGGGGCCGGCGACATTGCCCATAAGAGCGAAACTGGTCGAGAAGCCCACCACCATCGTACGTTTTTCCGCTGGCACCGCCGAGGCAAGGATGGTATTGGCCAGCGGCATGATCATCCCGAGGGAGAAGCCGGTGAGCCCGCGCATGAAGCCCAGCGTCCAGACCTCCGGCATCAGGTACTGGAGGATGAAGTTCACGCCTGTCACAAGAGACGCAATGATGAGGATCCTCGGCATAGAGATCCGCTTAGCAAGACGCGAGACATTCAGAGAAGAGGTGACGCTCGTGGCGCCTGCGATGAAGATGATGATCCCAACGATCGTCGCGACCGCCATGGCATCTCCACCCATCATTTCCTTGATATAGAGCGGGAGGATCGGACCGATCCCTGTCATCCCGCAATTGCAGAGAAACTGCAGCATGACCATCAGCCGGACGACGGGATTCTTCATAAAGTAGGAAAGCTGCTTCACGAAAGATTCCCGCTCCCTTGCCTGTTCCTGTCCGATCTGCTTTGGCACCATCAGACGTACCGCAGCGAGGCAGAAAAATGACAGAGCGCAAAATATGATAAAGGGCATACGATAACCCAGGGTATCAGCGATCATGCCGCCTACGAGAGGACCGAACATGACTCCCATGACCATGGATGCCTGAAAGACACCCATCGCCCACGTCAACTGCTTCTTTGGCGTCACATTCATGACGAGAGACATGCCGACTGCGACAAATCCGCCGGACATGCCCTGGATCATGCGGAGGATCAGAAGCTCTACGGGCGATCGTGTGAAATACATCAAAGCAATCACCACGCCCAAGATGAAGAGGATCATGGACAGCGCAAAACGCGGCCCCCGGCGATCGGCCTGCATGGACCAGAAAGGCGCCGCGATCGCGACGAAGAAGGGCGTCACACCCGAAATCAGGCCCGCCCAAAACGCCGCTTCTCCCGGATCCGTGACGCCCAGCTCAGATGTAAGAAAGAGCGGAATGAAGGCAACGACGCCAATGATCGAGATCCCTGTCCCGATCTGTATCGCTGCCATGGTATACACGATTCGTTTCCAGTTTTGCATAGTATCAATGCCTCTTGATAAAGTGACTAGGGACTAGTGACTAGGGATTAGGGATTAGGGATTAAACATCTAATGACTCACGTCCGATGTCTAGTGCCCAATGTCTAATGTCTGACGTCTGATATCTAGTCACTAGTCACTAGCTACCAGCCCCCATCACGTCCTGATTCTCTCAATCAGTTTCGTCGTCGAGTATCCATCGACGAAGGAAAGGATCTCCACGCGCCCGGCGTACTCTCTTCCGGCGACTTCTTCCACCTTGTAGTCCCCGCCTTTGACAAGGATATCCGGCTTCAGATGAGACAGGAGCTCAGTCGGGGTGTCCTCCCCAAAGATCACGACGCCGTCCACGCTGCGAAGGGCAGAGAGCATGAGCGCACGGTCGTTTTCTCCATTCACTGGGCGCGACTCTCCCTTGAGCCGCTTCACCGATGCATCCGAATTCAGCCCCACGATCAGGTGATCCCCGAGAGAGGCCGCCTGCGCGAGATACGTGATGTGCCCGCGATGGAGGATGTCAAAGCATCCATTCGTAAATACGACGATCTCGCCCCGCGCTTTCCATGCTGCGATCTGCGCTTCCGCTTCTTCCCATGTAAAGACGCGCTGCTTCATAAGTTCCCTTTTTCGTTCTTCTCTATCATTCATCCTGTCTTTTCCTTTCTACCTCTCTTTGATCATCCAAGCTGCCTCTGCCATATCTGCGAAACGCTCATACCCCTTCTCATTCGGATGGAGACCATCATAGTACCATGCATCCTCCAAAGGGAACGCATGGGAAAAATCGATCAGGCACACGTTGCTCGCCTTTGCAAGCTCTCGTAAGAAATCCCCATATGCTGCAAGATCCAGCTGATTCCTTTCATAGACAGCTTCGCTCTGCCATCCGCTCCAGATGCTCTCCTTCGTCGCAAGCGGCGGGATGCCGATCGTGAGCGGCACCTTTCCGGAGATCGAGGGCAGCCGCTCTGTCAGGCACCCCTCCAGAGAGGAGAGACGAAAACCGCAGAGAATATCATTCGTTCCACCCATGAAGAAGAAGCCTTCTTGACCGGATATGAGTGCGGCAGTGCCTTCCAGTGCGTCCAGAATGTCTTCTGTGAGTGCGCCGAGGCTCGCGTGATTGGTCCAGTTTATTTCCGGATGGCGCTTTGCGACCACCTCCACCCAGCCCGCGCCCGGGACTGCGCCGTAGCCTGCTGTCAGGCTGTCGCCGAAGCAATGGATGGTGTGGATCGATTTTCTGTCCCAAAGCATGAGAGCACCGCCTTTCGTGTTTATTCATTCTTAGTATAGCACAAGGGGAACGCTTCGTGAAAATGCGCAACATATTCGAAAGGTGCAACGGATTCAGCAGGTTCAACAGGTTCAGAGGGTTCGCCGGGTTCTGAAGGGAAGGTGCGGCGCATAAGAATATAGAAGCGCCGCAGAGAATAGATAGTAGCGATGCCATGAGCTGACATTTCAGTCACCAGTCACTAGTCACTAGCCACTAGTCCCTCCAGAAGAAAAGAGCCACGAGCACAAGGCTCGAGGCTCTTTTTTACTTACGATCATCAGTCTTCAGTGACGACTTTCTTCGATCTCTTGAATCCATGAATGTGTTCAATGACGACGAAGAGCATCGGAACGATGAAGATCTGGAAAATGGTAGCGGAAAGCACACCGAATACAACGGCGATCCCCATTTCAGAGCGGGAATTTGCACCTGCGCCGGTCGAGAGAGCCAGCGGGATGTTACCGACAATGAAAGCAAGAGATGTCATCAGGATCGGACGGAGACGGATCTTCGATGCTTCGACAGCCGCCTGAAGCGCTTCCATACCGTGATCCGTACGGACTTTCGCGTACTCGACGATCAGGATGGCGTTCTTCGCGGCCAGCCCGATGATGGTCAAGAGACCGATCTGGAAGTAAATGTCGTTATATACATGGAATGCCATGGCTGCCAGGCTCGCACCAAAGAAGCCAGTCGGTATCCCGAAGATGACCGTGAATGGAACCTTCCAGCTTTCATAGAGAGCTGCCAAAGACAGGAATACGAAGAGCATGCCGAGCGAGAGGGCATATACCGTCTTGCCGCTCGCTTCACGTTCCTGGGCGGAGGATTCGACGAATTCAAAACCATAGCCATTCGGAAGGACCTGATTGGCGGTTTCTTCGAGCGCATCGAGCGCCTGCCCGGAGGAGTATCCATCCTTCTGCTGCCCGCCGATCTTGACGGCTGGGAAGTTATCGTAACGAGTGATGACAGAAACGGCATTGGATTTCTTCGGAGTGATGAAGGTGGAGATCGGCACCATATTGCCCTTATTGTCGCGAACCGTCAGGAACTTGTTGTCCCCCGGGTTCGTGCGGTACTGGGTATCCGCCTGCGCGACGACCTTGTAGTTACGGCCATAAATGGTGAAATCATTGATCTGGACAGAGCCATAGTAGGCCTGAAGGGCGGTGAAGATATCCCCGACAGCCACACCATTTCGCTGTGCTTTTTCTCGATCAATATCATAATTGTAGGATGGTGTATCGCTTCGGAAGGTGGTGTAGGCCATCTGGATTTCCGGACGCTGGTTGGCTGCGCCGAGGAATTCTCCGACGACGCGCTGGAATTCTTCATCCGATGCGCCGCTCTTGTTCATGATATAAAGGCTGAAGCCGCCGGAGGCGCCAAGGCCTGGGATCGGAGGCGGATTCAGCGCCATCAGAGATACCTCCGGATGGGTCGCCCCATATGCCATGGCTTTGCCCATAATGGCATTGATCTGTTCATTTGGCGCTTTGCGTTCATCCCACGGTTTCAGTTTGATGAAGGAAAGACCCGCATTTGGTTTCTGCCCGCCGGACAAAATATCAAAGCCGGTGACGCCCTGCGACTGTTCGATCGCCGGATCTTTTCCCATATAATCAAGGTAATCGTTGATCGCTGCATTCGTTCTGACATTGACAGAGCCTTCCGGCAGAGAGAATGCCGTGATGAAGAAGCCATTATCTTCCTGCGGAAGGAATGCTGTCGGAAGCTTGAAGAAAATACCGAAAGCTGCGACCGTGATGACGACAAGAACAAGGATCGGAGCAGCGATCGCATGTCCCATCTTCTGCAGGATCGCCCCATAGATCTCTACCATACGATCGAAACCGTCATTAAAGGTATCCCAGAATCGATCGAGGAAGTTTTTCCTATTCTGCTTCTTCGGCGGTTTCAGAAGACCAGCGCAAAGAGCCGGAGTCAGAGACAGCGCGACGAAAGCGGAAATCAGGACGGAGACAGCGATGGTGAGAGCAAACTGTTTGTAAAGGATACCCATGATCCCACCAAGGAAAGCAACCGGTACGAAAACCGCAGCCAGAACGACTGCGACGCCGATAACCGGGCTCTGTACCTTCTGCATCGCAGCGACAGTCGCTTCTTTCGGGCCCATGTTGTTATAACGCATTTCATACTCGACGGCTTCGATGACGACGATCGCATCATCGACGACCAGCCCGATGGCCAAAACCATTGCGAAAAGCGTCAGGGTATTGATGGTGAATCCGAGAAGCAGGAAGGAGGCAAAGGTACCGAAGAGCGATACCGGGACCGCGATCATAGGGATGAGCGTGGATCTCCAGTTCTGCAGGAAAATGTATACGATCAGTGCAACGATGAGGAGCGCTTCGACGAAGGTATGCATGACCTCTTTGATGGAGGCATAGATGAAGTCCGTGTTATCCGCGCAGATGACATAGGTCATGTCATCTGGGAAGCTCTTCGCATCTTCTTTCAGTTTCTCCTTGATCGCCCCCAGCGTTTCGAGCGCATTCGCATCATCGGTCAAAGAGAATGCGAGGATCGACGACTCCTGTCCCGCCGCACGGGAAATGAAGCTGTAGTCCTTTGCGCCAAGCTCGATACGGGCCACATCCTTCAGACGAAGCATGGAGCCGTCATCATTGGTACGAAGTACGATATCGCCGAATTCCTTCTCCGTCACAAGACGGCCCTTCGCCGTGATGATGTACTGGAAGGAGGCATTCTGATCGACCGGAGCGCTGGAAATATTACCGGCCGCGATCTGCTTATTCTGCGAAGAAACGGCAGAAATGACCTCGCTCGCAGTGATCTTGTTCTGCGACATCTTCGTCGGATCCATCCAGATGCGCATCGCAAAGTCAGAGCCAAATTCCTGTACGTTGCCGACGCCCTTGATGGACTTCAGCTCATCCAGGTAGTTCATGGAGAAATAGTTCTTCAGGAATACGTCATCATAAGTGCCATTCGGTGAGAGCAGGCCGACGACAAGTGCCATATCCCCCGAAGATTTCTTCGTGGAGACGCCGATGGAGCGGACCGTATCAGGAAGCCCGGCATCCGCAGCCGTGACGCCATTCTGTACTCGGATGGTCGCCATATCCGAGTCCGTCCCCGTCAGAAACTGGACAGAGAGCGAATAGGAGCCATTCGAGTTCGATGTCGAAGACATATTATCGAAGCCTTCGGCACCGACGACATTCTTTTCTATGACCTCGGCCACCGTCTGCGCTACGACTTCAGAGTCAGCGCCCGGATAGGTCGCATGGACAGAGACCTGAGGCGGCGTGATCTTCGGATAGCGGTCGATCGGCAGTGAGAAAATACAGAGTGCCCCGGCGATCGTGATGACAAGAGCCACGACGATAGCAAAGATAGGGCGTTTAATAAAGAAATTTGCCATAGCTCCTCCCCTTATTTCTTAGCATCTGTCGTGCCATGCTGCACAGAAACGGCCTTGAGCGCCGCCTGTTCCAAAGCCTCGCGCGTGGTTTCTTCCGGAGCGACTGCCTGTCCGACACGGACTTTATTCTGGCCTTCGACGATGATCTCATCATTTTCATCGATGCCGCTTTCAATGATGGTATAGATGCCATAGGTCGCCCCGAGCTTGACTGCCTTCTGCTGGACCTTGCCATCGACGACGACATCGAGCATATCGCGGTTCAGGAGCTGTACTAGTGCCTTGGTCGGTACCAGAATGCTGCCTTTGGCGATTTCTGCATCAGAAACAACGGTCGCGTACATGCCCGGTACGAGCAGATTATCCGGATTTGCATAGGCTGCCTTCATGGTCAGCTGCCCGCCGGTCAGCCCCGGATTGATCTGGACGATCTTGCCGGTCTCCTGATAGATGGAGCCATCAGCAAGGCGAAGCTTCAAGGTATCCCCGAGCGTCTCCGTGCCACTCTTATTCTTGGTGAGCGAAAGGTATTCGCTCTCCGACATATCAAACTGAACATACAGCGGATCTGCCGAGGAAATCGTGACGAGCGGCGTCTGTCCTGCCGAAGCGAAGGTGCCGATATTCACATCATCCATGGAGAGCGTCCCTGCGAAGGGAGCTGTCACGATGGTATCGGAGAGATTATCCGATGCGATCGCTGCCTGCGACTGGGCTGCTTCGACGACGGCCTGATAGGAGTCTGTCGCTGCCTTCTGTGCATCATAGGCCTGCCGGGAAATCGCCCCCGTCGCGATCAGCTGCTCATAGCGGGCCAGATCACGCTTCGCATTTTCATAGGTAGCCGAAGCCTGCGCGACCTGCGCCTCTGCGGCTGCCAGAGAGGACGAATAAGTGCGCGTATCAAGGCGGAAGAGCGGCTGCCCTTCTGTGACATGGTCACCGCCTTTGACGTATTTTTCCATGACTGTACCGGATACTTTCGAGCGGACCGGCACCTCCTGCAAGGCCATAATGGAGCCGGCATACTCTCTCTGGATCGGCGTGTCCGACTTGAACGGTTTGAAAGTCGTGACCTTCATCGCCTGCTGCTGCCCCTGCTGCTGTTTGGCCGACCCGCATCCGCCGGTCATCATGCCGGCGGAAAGCAAAAAGCCTGCCGCCATGGCAGCTGCCAAAAATTTTTTATACTTCATACTCTGCCCCCTTACACATACCACCTTCATCGTGCGGTACTGTAGAAATCGCTAGTAATCGAATATAAACTATAATAGCAAAGAGTTGACTGTAAGTCAAGAAGAGGTTCGTTCAGTTTTCGCAATCACCAGTCACCTCTGATCCCTGACTTCTATTTCACGCTCACCCATTCCACCGGCACCTTCACGACAGCTTTGCGAAGCTGCCGGCTGCCACTAACTCCTCGGCAGAGCGGGCGATGGAGGTCTTCGGGGAAAAAGACAGCGAAACGGCCTGTCTCAAAGTACACCTTCGACTCCCCTTTGGGCGAAGACTCATAGAAATAGAGGTCACGCTCCGGGTAGCTCTCGATGCACTCTCCCGCTTCGAAAATCGTCTCCACGCCGAGCCATTCTTCTTGACCTTCCACTTCGTACTGGATGTCGATCATTTTCTTATGACCTTCGAGCTTTCTATCCGCCGCCGGCTCGGTCACAGGCGACTCCACGCCCATATCGCAGCCATTGATTTTGTACTTTCCGTCAGGCACCGCAGTGAAATCAAATGCCGCGACTTCTTTCAGGCACTCGTAGATGAATGTCGGCAACTGTTTTTTGTAGTCTTCTAAATGTTTGATATCTCCGGTAATCATAGTGTTTCTCCTTCAACTAACAACTATCAATCTCTCAGCGCCGTCAATGGAACGACGAAGACGCCGTCGGGACGCTGGTAGGCAGCATTCGAAAGGCCGCAGAGGACGCAGAGCACCTTCGGCGGCCTGCCCCTCGGATCTGCCTCAAATTCCGCCTTGAGTCTCAAGAGCCCTTCGGCGGCTGCATCGATCTGGTTCGCACCGAGCTTGATTTCAAAAGCGCACCACTCGCCATCCGGGCACTCTACCACCGCATCGATCTCGCGGTTCTTGTAGTCCTGATAATGATACAGCGATCCACCGAAAGCGTCAGCATAAATCTGCAAGTCACGCTCACACAGCGCCTCGAAGAGGAGGCCCAGTGTCTCTAGATCGTTCAAAAGAGAGGAAGACGTCACACCAAGGAGCGCCGCCGAGATAGACGGGTCGACGAAGTGACGCTTCACGGCCTGCTTGATGCGGACAGATGAACGCACAGACGCGGCAAATGGCTTCTGGTTATTGATGAGGAAAAGCCGCTCAAAAATGTTCAGGTACTCATTGATGGTATTCGCATCGATGTCTTCATCATCGATTTCCTTCACATCATTTTTAAGCGTGCGGTTCGTCACCGTCGTGCTTTCGTTACGCGCCAGCGATCGCAGCAAGAGGCGCATCTTATTCGTATCCCTTTTGATGCCATCCATGCGGTACACATCATCTTCGACGATAGCTTTCACGTACTCTTTGGGAAGCAGGGAGGCTTCCGCAAGCGGCAGGTCAATACTCCCAGGCCAGCCCCCGCGCAGAATGTACTCGATGAGTCGTGGAAGTCCCACCTCGCCAGTGAGCTCGGGCGTAAGCTGTCCTTCGCAGAGTTTTTCCAGCGAGACATCGCCAGAAGAAAAGCCCGCTTCGTAGAGTGACATCGGACGCATACGGAGGCGTGCGATACGCCCTGCACCGCTGTGCATGATGCCTTTGTGGTTCGGCGTGGCCGAGCCCGTCATGATGAACTGCCCCTTTCCCCCTGTCTCATCGACCGCATAGCGCACCGCATCCCAAAGCGGCGGTACCTCCTGCCATTCATCGATCAGGCGCGGATGCTCTCCAGAAAGGACAAGCGAAGGCGACATCTCAGCAAGCCGCCTGTTCTGGAAATTGCCTTCCGGGTTTCCGAGCAGAATCTCACTTTTGCAGTGGTAGGCGGATGTCCACGTCTTCCCACACCACTTCGGCCCCTCAATGCAAAGTGCGCCGAAGGTTTTGAGATACGTCTCGACCTTCTTGTCTATCAGCCGCGGCATGTATTTCTGTTTGTCCATAGCGATCCTCCTATGGTCGTATTATATGCCATTCAGTAAGATTCTGCAATTCCATTCAGTGAGATTTTGAATTTCCATTCCATAAGATTTCCGGTTTCCATTCATACAGATTTCATATTTTCATTCAGTGCGATTTGGAAACACATTTCACGAAATAGATCCTTCGACTCCCGCTTTACTGTGCGGAACCTCCTTCCCATGTATCTCCCTATCCCCGCTAGGGAAACACTGATTCAATCGTTGTCAGATTTTACTCTTGGATTTTTACGCATAGCAAGGAATAACCTGACGCGAATAGCGAGCTATTTAAGGAAGGCTATGACGAAGCTATGTATAAAAATTCTTGTAAAATCTGACTCTGCGATTTAACCAGCGTTTCCCTGGTCTCCAAGTCTCCTGATCACTCCCCCACAATAAAACCGCCCTCTTTGCAGAGAGCGGTTTCCAAAGAATACCGATCAAAACTGGATCGCAACCTTACCGAGGACATGATCCACAGGTACGGGTCCGATAAAACGGCTGTCAGAGCTGTGGTTCCGGTTGTCTCCCATGACGAAGACTGTACCTTCCGGCACCGTATAGGAGCCGTCCATAGAGAATTCCATCGGTTCATTGATGTATGGTTCTTCCAACTTCTCGCCATTGCGCCATACATGGCCTTCCTTAAATGCCAGCGTGTCACCGCCCTTGCCGATGACGCGCTTCACCCAGACGTTGTGCTCACGGCTCGAGCGATCAAAGATGGCGATGTAGTTCTTCATCGGTTCTTCCAGATCATCCATCCAAGAGCGTTCGCGATGCGTGCGGCTGTCGATGATGACGATATCCCCATACTCCGGCGTTTCGCGGAAAACGTGGCTGATCTTCGATACGATGAGGTATTCGCCATTATTCAGCGTCGGGTACATCGACTGCCCCGATACCTTCGTCGGGACGAAAAGGAAAATGTGAATGATCATGGCGATAAAAAGCGCCACGACGATGGAATAAATCCAGTCAAAAAGTTCATGCATGAAAGTACGTCTCCTTATATATAAGTGACTTGTCACTAGGGAATGGCTGGTGACTAATCATTGCGATATCCGCTGGCCCCACGCTGTCATTTCAAATGAAAGCCAGAGAAATGCTGATGCAGGAAACACGAGGGTTTCGATAAACAACGCCCCTATTGTACACCATTCTACGCGGATGGTCTAGGGAATAAAGTGACTAATAGCTAGTAGCTAGTAGCTAGTAGCTAGTGACTAGGGATTAGGGATTAGCCTCCGTACTTCTCGTGTCGCCAAGCCCCTCATCAAAATCTCTGCGGCGCTTTTACTTTTTCTGCGTCGCCCCTTCACTCCTCATGTCTCACTAGAAGAGAGAAGCCGCTTATCCCCAGTTCATATGAAAACGCAATAACAATCACCAGTGACTAGTCACTAGTCACTCCAATAGATTCATCGACCGTTTTCCTGAGTGTACACAATGCTGCATACAATTCCTTAAACGGCCGATCTTCATCCTCTTCCGGTACCCAACGGAAAAATTTATCACCGAATCTGAGCTCCGCACGGGTGAGGCGCTTGATGGGACCATACTTCTCTCTTTCATACGCATTCGTCTGGACGGTCGTCGACTTCGTGTCGGTCACAAACTGCTTCTGCGGAAGCTGGTAAAGAAACGCGATTTCTTTCGCGAAAGTCTCCATCACGTCCCGTGACAGCACCGCCTCTTTCTTGACAGGGACTCCGCTTCGCCAATCATAGCGCACGCAGGACCCATTTCCAAAATCAAACGCATAGTCAAACTGCCCGCCCTTTTCTACGAGATAGCCATCGGTGATGGAGAAGCGGAAGCTCCCCTGCAGGATGTCCTCAATGGCTTCCTTCTCGCTGATCTCCTTCTTCTTCAGCTGATCATAGAACCCTTCACCAGATCCGGCCGCCTTGACCAGCTCATCAAATTGATATTTTGCCACAATGGTTCTCCTTATATTCATAGACCTTCATTTTTACTTTCCTTTTGGAGTGAAAAAAGAGGGCAGAGCGTATCCGATGTATAGACCACCGCCATATATTTATTTCTCGCTGGTCACGCCTGCGTACCTTCTTCATTCATGGTATAATAATACCATATAAATATGTCGCGCAGTAGCGTTTCTTCTACCGCGTGGAATGATCTGTCATGCGGCGCCTTCATGCTTTGACGCGCCGCTTCTCTGTTTTTCATTTCTAAGGAAACACTGATTAAATCGTTGTCTGATTTCATTCTTGGATTTTTATACAGAGCGAGGAATCATCTGACGCGAATAGCAAGCTATTTAAGGAAGATGATGACGAAGCCATGTATAAAAATCCATGTGAAATCCGACTCTGCGATTTAATCAGCGTTTCCCTAATTCTCAAACGGGGGCTTTCCATTGCACTATCATAAAAAAATCGGCGCGCTGGCTATGGCGTTCCTGCTCGCAGGCGGACTGGCTTCGATCGATGCGCGCACCATCCTGCTTGTACCGCAGGATGACCGTCCCGTCTCTCTTGACTACACGGTTTCCACCGCAGAAAAGGCCGGCTACACGGTGCTGACGCCGCCGAAAGGCTATCTTTCCGGGAAGAATTATCAGGGCAGCCCTGATCAGGTCTGGCGCTGGGTCGAGCAGCACATGAGCGAGGCCGATGCGGCGGTGATTTCTACGGACACCATCATCTACGGCGGTCTTGTCGACTCCAGAAAGCACAACGAATCGCTCGATACGCTGATGGCACGGGAAAACCGTATCCAGCGGCTTCACCACATGTATCCGAATGTGCCGATCTATGCTTTCGGCACTATCATGAGAACGCCGTATGCTTCAAACAGCGGTGTCGAGCCGTATTACTATGCCAAGTACGGTCACGACCTCTATGTACTCTCCGGCCTGCAGGACAAGATGGATCTAGGCACACTCACAAAGGATGAGGCGGCGGAAATGCTGTCCCTGAAGCTCTCCATCCCGTCCGAATATCTGCAGGACTGGTTCAAGCGCCGCACAAAGAACCATACGATCAACCGCCTGCTCCTCAAAGATACCAAGAGCGGCATCTTTGCCTATTTCTGTGAAGGGCATGATGATAACAGCACGAACTCCCAGTCCGCCATGGAAGCACGGTATCTGGGAAAGGAAAGCGCGAAGCTGTCTCCCAAGGTCTATGGCTCCTTCCCGGGAGCAGACCAGCTTGCCCTGCTCCTCATCGCACGCTATCACAATGACGTGAATCACCTCACGCCGAGCTTCACCTCCATCTATCCCTTAGGCCGCGCAGAGGATACGGTCCCAAGCTATGAAAGCCAGCCCATCGGAAAGACCATCGCCGAGCATGTAGAAGCCGTCGGCGGCATCATGGATCCCAAAGGCCGCCCCGACATCGTACTCGCCGTGAATACCCCCCTTTCCTCCACGGGTGAATCCGGCCAGTTTTCCAATTACGGCATGATGAAGCCTTCCACCACGGAATTCATGAATCAGGTCAAAGCCGTCATCGATAAGGGCATTCCTGTCTCCATGGTGGACGTCTACTTCGCCAATGGCTCGGACAATACGCTCATGAGCCTCATGAAGCAGCATGATCTTCTCTACAAGGTCGCCGCCTACAATGGATGGAACACGGCCTCCAACACGATCGGCTATGCCATCGCTCAGGCCATCCTCGCGCCGGACATGAGCGAGACAGATCACCGTGATATGCTGACCGAGCAATACATCGACAACTGGGCCTATCAGGCAAATGTCAGGAAGAACATCAACCGCCTGACAGAGCTCGAAAGGGCGAATTACATCCCCACCCCGGCCATGAAAGAGGAAATGATCGCCGAGGTGCAGGACTTTGCCAAACGGAAAATAGGACTTGACCCGGCGACGATCTCCGCCGATTTCCCATGGGGACGCCTCTTTGAGATCAATGCCATGGTCTCGCCCACACCGAAATACACCGTCTACCTGACCGCTGCAGAAAAGCAGCGCCGCGCGGAAGAAGCAGCCAAGAAGGCTGCCGAGGAAGCTGCTAAGAAAAAAGCTGCCGAGGAGGCTCAGAAAAAGAAAGCCGATGCCAAAGCGAAAACC
>FR879487.1:47335-58372 GCA_000434475.1 Dialister sp. CAG:486 | reverse complement strand
AAGATCCCTCGAATTCGCTTCCGATGAGGATACGGAGTAGCGCTTTGCACAGTGACCGCTGCAAGGGGCTGCTCATCATATGGCATGCAATACAGAGAGCACCGCTCATTTCAAAACTCGCAACGCTTCTATTCTATGATGCGCCGCACCAAAACCTTGAACCCATCAACCTGACCCCTTATGCATTTACTGCAAGCCACGCGATGAGTGAAAGATGAATCACCATAAAAAGCGGAACGAGGAGACGGAATTTCTTATGTCGGGTCTTATGATGAAATAGATGCATGCCAAGGAAAGCCCCCAGAGATCCCCCAAGGGCAGTCCATGTGAGGAGTGTGGCTTCTCGGATGCGCCAGGCGCCATGGATGGCTTTCCACTTGTCGATACCGTAGAGAATGCATGTGATGGCATTGAGGATGAGGAAGAGGGCAAGGATGGTCATACTGGACATGATGACGCCCTCAGAGTAATTTCTCTGCGAAAGCAGCCAGACGAGCGTGAGGTCCTGCGAGAGGGATCTTTTTGTATTCTGCCGCGCTGAACCACTGGTATTCACCCGCCGGAACGATGATGTCTCCCATTTCGTAAGCAATTATGTGCCAGATGCGATGGGTAAAGATGTGTGTGCAGCGCCAAAGGTCCTGCTCTGCTTTGCCTTGCAGCTCTTTTTCGAGCTGCTTTCTGCTTTCTTCGATCGTTCCCGAAAGTGTCATGGGAAATTCCCACATGGAGGCGAGCATGCCTGTCCGTGGACGCTTGTGCAGGAGTACTTTGCCGTCCCTGATGCAGATGGCGCAGGAGGCGCATAATTCCTGCTGCGGTTTCTTCTTCGTGCGATGCGGCAGCTCTTCGACTCTTCCCTGATGAAAGGCTTCGCAGAAGGCTGAGAGCGGGCAGGTATCGCACCTCGGATGCTTAGGAATACAGACATTCGCACCGAGATCCATCAGGGCTTCGTTGAAATCTCCTGCCCGATCCGGCAGTGTCTCGCAAACGAGCTGTGTGATCCTTTTCCTTCCTGCTGTTTTTAAAATATCATCCTCGATACCATAGAGTCTGGCGTAGACGCGAAGGACATTCCCGTCGATGGCAGCTTCTTTTTTTCCAAAAGCCATGGAGAGGATGGCACCGGCGGTGTAGTCGCCGATCCCGGGAAGGGCTCTGATCTCTTCTTTTTCTTGCGGCATGGCGCTTCCGTAGCTTTCTTTCATGAGCAGAGCCGCTTTGTGCAGATTTCTGGCACGGCTGTAGTAGCCGAGGCCCTGCCACTGGTGAAGTACATCTGCCTCGTCCGCCTCTGCCAGGGCTTCGATGGTAGGAAATCTCTCCATCCAGCTCGTGAAATAGGGCTTCACGGCTTCTGTCCGCGTCTGCTGGAGCATGATCTCGGACACCCAGACATGATAGGGGTCTCTGGGCTTTGTCTCCCGCCAGGGAAGCTCTCGTTTGTTTTGATCAAACCAAGCCAACAGAATACCCGGCCATTCGGTATATGTCAATGTTTTCTCCTTCCTGATCCATTCCTCGTGTCGCATCGTATAAAAACGGCGCAGAAATCATCATTTCTGCGCACTGTTTATTTCATTTCTTCAAATTCGTAATCATAAACGGTATCCCCGTCCTCCGCAAAGTAGACAGTCCCGCGGATCCTCTTGCCGGAGAGGATCATCGGCAGCCAGATGCGGTCGGCCATCCACATGTCTTCGTAGGGAAAATCTTTCGGATGAAACCATCTCGGCTCCATTTCATCCGAAAGGTGCGGCGTCCCGCTCCAGTCCTGCGCAAGGTAGATGATCCCGGCGTGCGACCAGGTGGTATCGGATGGCTGGTGAAAGTAGAGATCCCCCACCATCGTAAGTCGTTCCGGTCTTACCGTGAGGCCGCACTCTTCGAAGAGCTCGCGGGCGGCGCACTCTCGCATGGTCTCGCCGGCTTCTATTTTGCCGCCGAAGCCATTCCATTTGCCGTAACCCATGCCGCGGCGTTTTCGCCCCAGAAGAATGCGGCCGTCAGGGGCGACGGGAAAAACCAATGATGTGTCTCGCATAAGATGACCTCGTAAAAAATAGGGCTCAGGGATTGGCTTGAATGAGAAATTAGAAATGGTGGTGCGGCTTCGCCGCGATTATATATGGGGCGATGCCCGAAGGTTTCTTGGGAAACAGGTTTCCCGTTTGAGCGTTTCTGCCATGATTCTTTTGACCGCGAATGACAAAGATTTCTCGCTTCGCTCGAAATGACAATACGAGAAAGTCTGAGACCTCCTGGTCTCTTAGTCTCTCGAGGCTCCTAATCCCTAATCCCTAATCCCTAGTCACTAGCCACTAGCTATTTCTTCACCGGATCATAGGTCTCGAAGTACAGCTCGCGGAAGAGACGCTTGCCTGTCTCGGTCTTGTATAAGCGGTGATAGAGGGCTTTATTCTGCTCATCGGAGGCACCGTCTTCGAATTGGTTCACCAGCATGTCAGCCTCAGCCAGGATTTGGGCATCGGGGCCATCAATGGAGCCATAGGAATGGTGATGGGCAATGAGCCAGAGGATGCGGTCGATTTCTGCCTGCGTGAAGTGCAGACGCTTCAGCATCGGAAGTGCCTCTTTCGGGCCGAGCTCTTGCTGGATCATGCCGTCATTTCGTCCATACTTGATTTCTCCCTGATGGATGCCAATGTCATGGACATATGCCGCAGCTTCAAGAATGAACTGGGTCTCAGCGTCCAATCCTTCTTCCAGACCGATCTGCTTGGCAAAGGCATGGACTTTCAGGAAATGGTGAATCCGTTTCGCATCGCCACGATCATAATGGATCATGGCTTCGCAGAGTGTCATGAGTTTATCCATAGTGTATGGTTCTCCTTTTTCGGTAAAAATGTGCAGCCGGTGCAGCGGGTCCTACCGATGAAGAAGAGAGAAAAAGCGCCTTCTTTAAGAGGATGACCTGTTCTCTGATCCCTTGCCACCGGTCTCTTATTTCTACAAAAAAACTGCGAATCGAAAAGAAGCTCCTCCGATCCGCAGTTTTCTATTTCAGTTATTTTGCGAGTTTAGCTGTGACATCTTTGGTAATATCTACACCGCCGTCAACGACTGCACCCTGTTCCAAAACGATGTCGAGGCCTTTTTCCTGGCGAACCTGCTGGATGGCTTTTCTGACATCATTGAAAATCGGCTGCATGGTGGAGCTTTCTTTCTGGTTCATTTCTTTCTGGATCTCGGTCATGATCTGCTGTTTTTCCTGATCAGACTTGCCCTGACTGCGCTTTTCGAAGTTTTCCTGTGCTTTCTGGACAGCCTGTCTCATGTCGAGCTGTGCTTTCTGCATCTTCGGATGGGACTGCAGAGCTGCATTGGTGTCTACATAGCCGATGCCGGCAGCGGAAGTGGAAAAGAAAGCGCCAAATGCGATCATACCAGCAGCGACAGCTGCTACTGTTTTGTTCATTTTCATAATTTGTCCTCCTAACAACACTCCCCAATAGAGAGCTTCGAGTATGTCTTAATTCTAAGCTAATGGTAGCCCTGTGTCAATGGGGAAATGTATGGTATGGGTGGCTCTGGTCTAGTGACTGGTAGCTAGGGACTAGTGGCTAGGGATTAGGCGTCTCAAGTGACTCGTGACTAGAGACTTAAGGAAACACTACTTCGAGCATCGCCTCATATGTGTTTCCGGCGATGCCCGCCATCACCATTTCTCATTCAAGAGTGGCTTTGAGTCATAATCAAATGGCGGCATGCCCCAGTGGCAAACTCTCCCACCCAATAAAAAGCTCGCATGGATTTTATCCACGCGAGCTTTTATTTATTTCTTCGCTTCCAGATGCAGAAGGCCTTTGTCTGCGATATCATGACGATACTGCATACCGCGCCAAGAGATACAGCTGACGCCTTCATAGGCTTTCGCCTTCGCGTCAGCGAGCGTATCCGCAAGAGCAACGACGTTCAGCACGCGGCCGCCATTGACGACGTACTCGCCGTTCTTCTTGACGGTACCTGCATGGAACACAAGGCAGCCTTCCTTTTTTGCGTCTTCAATGCCGGAGATGACTTCGCCGGAGGAATGAGAAGCCGGGTATCCTTCGGATGCGAGCACGACATCGACGGCGCAGGCTTTCTTCCAGACGACAGCTTCGTCGGAGAGCGTACCATGGACGCAGTCGAGCATGACGCGGGCGAGATCGCCATCAAAGAGCGGGAGAACAGCTTCTGTTTCCGGATCCCCGAAGCGGCAGTTGAATTCTACCACCTTCGGCCCTTCGCTGGTGATCATGAGACCGGCATAGAGGCAGCCTTTGAAGGGGTAGCCTTCCTTCTTCATGGCCGCTACGATCGGACGGAGGATGCGGACATTGACTTCTTCGCACATCTCTTTGGTCATGACCGGTGCAGGAGCATAGGCACCCATGCCGCCTGTATTCGGTCCTTTATCGAAGTCAAAGATACGCTTGTGGTCCTGCGAGGAAATCATGGGGACGACGTTCGTCCCGTCGCAGAAGCAGAGCATGCTGGCTTCTTCGCCTTCCATGAATTCTTCGATGACGACCGATCTGCCGGCGCCGCTGAAAGTATGCCCTTCGAGCATATCCTTCACGGTGTCGATGGCTTCTTCTTCGCTCTGTGCGATGATGACGCCCTTGCCGGAGGCCAGACCGTCAGCCTTGATGACGATCGGATAGGTATCATTGGCTTTGAGGTAAGCGATGGCTTTTTCTTCATCATCGAAAGTCTCATACGCGGCTGTCGGGATGCCATATTTCTTCATGAGAGCTTTGGCAAATCCTTTGGAGCCTTCGATGCGGGCCGCCGCCTTGGACGGGCCGAAGAAGGCCATGCCTCTCTTTTCAAATTCATCCGCAAGGCCCTCGGTCAGGACGGTCTCCGGACCAGCGACGGTGAGATCAACCTGCATGAGACGGGCGAAGTCGATGATATCCTCATTTCCTTTGATAGGAATGAGTGATGCGACATCGCTCATTCCATCATTGCCCGGGACGACATAGACATCCGTCACCGACGGACTCTGCGATAATTTCCAGAGCAGCGCGTGTTCTCTGCCGCCGCTCCCAATCACTAAAACTTTCATACGATCTTCCTCTCTCAGCTATGGCGGAAATGACGATGTCCGGTGAATACCATCGCAATGCCATATTTATTTGCCATATCAATGGACTCCTGATCTCTGATGGATCCGCCCGGCTGGATGACAGCCGTGATGCCTGCCTTTCCTGCGGCTTCAATGGTATCGCCAAAGGGGAAGAATGCATCGGAGCTCATGACGGAGCCCTTCGCTTTTTCGCCTGCTTCTGCAATCGCGATGTCAGCAGAACCGACGCGGTTCATCTGGCCGGCACCGACGCCCAGGGTGGTGTCCTGATTTGTGAGGACGATCGCATTCGACTTCACGTGCTTGACGATGACCCAGGCAAATTCCAATGCTTTCCATTCTTCTTCCGTCGGCGCTCTGTCAGTGACGACCTTGCAGTCCGCGCGGGTCTCTGTGCTGTTGTCCGGTGTCTGGATCAGGAGGCCGCCGGATACCTTGTGCAGCTGCAGCTCTTCATGCGTAAGGGACGGTACTTCGATCAGGCGGATATTCTTCTTCGTTTCCAGCACTTCCAAGGCTTCCTTGGAGAATTTTGGCGCCATGACGACTTCGAAGAAAATCGGTTTCATTTCTTCTGCCGTTGCCTTGTCGCATTCGCGATTCATCGCGACGATACCGCCGAAAGCAGACTTGCTGTCAGCCGCGAAGGCTTTCTTGAATGCATCGAGTGCATTCTCACCGAGTGCGCAGCCGCATGGGTTTGTGTGCTTGATGATAGCACAGGCCGGCTGGTCTTTCCATTCGCTGGCCAGGTCCCAGGCCGCTTCCATATCGACGATGTTGTTGTAAGAGAGTTCTTTGCCGTGAAGCTGTTTCGCATCCGCGATGCCGCCCTTCACTTCCGGATCTTTGTAGAAAGCGGCTTTCTGGTGCGGGTTTTCGCCGTAACGCAGGTCCTGTACTTTCACATACGCTTTGCTGTAGATGTCCGGCAGGGTATCTTTGCTGCCATTGACTTCCTTCGTCATATAGTCAGCGATCGCGCAGTCATAGAGTCCGGTATGCAGGAAGGCTTTTCTGGAGAGATCCAGACGGAAATCTTCGGTGAGCGTATCTGACTTGATGCGTTCCAGAATGTCGCTGTACTGGGACGGATCGACAACGATGGTGACGTATTTGTAATTCTTGGCTGCCGCGCGAACCATGGATGGGCCGCCGATATCGATATTCTCGATCGCTTCAGCGCGGGTCACATCCGGCTTGGCGATGGTTTCACGGAAGGGGTACAGGTTGACAGCGACAAGATCGATGCCGGTGATCCCATGCTCCTTCATCGCTTTCACATGGTCCGGGTTATCACGGATGGCAAGGATGCCGCCATGGATCATAGGATGCAGTGTCTTCACGCGTCCGTCCATCATTTCCGGGAAACCGGTCACTTCAGAAACGGACTTGACCGGAATGCCGGCATCCGCGATGGCTTTCATCGTGCCGCCGGTGGAAATGATCTCCACGCCCAGTTCATGAAGGCCTTTTGCAAATTCTACGACACCGGTCTTATCCGATACGCTGATCAGTGCTCTTTTAATTGCCATTGATATTCCTCCTTTTATTTATGGGTTCAGGGTTCAGGGGCGGCGCATCATAAAATAGAAGCGCCGCAGAGTAGAAATAATGGCGATGCCCGAAAGTCGTATTCAAGTCACCAGTCACTCGAGGCTCCTAATCCCTAGCCACTAGTCACTTTTCCCTATGCATCCCCGTCACATGATGTCCTTCTACATGGAGTTCATCACGGCAGTAAGCTGCTACGGTGCGAACGTAGGCGGGGTGCTCCTGCTCAAGGATGCGATCTGCAAGTGTGTCTTCGGTGTCATCGTCGTAGACAGGCACAGCGACCTGCGTGATGATCGGGCCATCGTCAAGACCGGTGCCCACGAAGTGGACTGTGCAGCCTGCGACTTTTACGCCCGCTTCGATTGCCTGACGCTGGGCATGAAGTCCACGGAAGCTCGGGAGAAGCGCCGGATGGATATTGATGATGCGGTTCGGGAATGCATTCACAAGCTCTTCCCCGCAGATACGCATATATCCCGCAAGGCAGATGAGGTCTGGCGCATAGGACTTGGCAGCAGACAGAATGGCTGCATTGAAGTCCGCCTTGTCAGCGAAGTCTTTGCGTTCAAGAACCGTCGCAAGTACATTCCAGCGCTTGGCACGTTCAAGGACCTGGGCATCGGCATGGTCGCAGATAACGCCGATCACAGTGCCGTCAATGGTACCATTGACCGTCGCTTCATGGATGGCTTCTGCATTCGATCCCCGGCCGGAAGCGAAAATCAAAATTTTCTTACTCATGGAAAAGACCACCTGTCACAATGACATCCTGCTCGCCTTTCGTGATCTCGCCGACTTCGTAGACCGGTTCTTCGATGGCTGCAAGAATTTCCTTCGCCTTTTCGGCTTCTTCACGGCTCATGATGAGGAGCATGCCAAGGCCGCAGTTGTAGGTGCGGTACATTTCATGTGCTTCGACGCCGCCTTCACGCTGCAGGAACGGGAAGATCGGAAGCATCGGCCATTTGTCCGCATCGAGGACCGCGCAGGTGCCTTTCGGAAGTACGCGCGGGATATTGTCATAGAATCCGCCGCCCGTGATGTGTACCATACCATTGACTTTCGCGCCTTTCAGCACCGGAAGTACAGGTCTCGGATAGAGACGGGTCGGGGTAAGGAGGACTTCACCAAGCGGCTTGTCGAAGCCTTCATAAGTTTCTTTGAGCGAGAGGCCATTGTCTTTGATGATGCGGCGCACCAGAGAGTAGCCATTCGAATGAACGCCCGTGGATGGCAGGCCGAGGATGACGTCTCCTTCCCGGATGTCTTCGCCGGTGATGATGTCTTTGCGATCCACGATGCCGACAGCAAAGCCTGCGACATCATAGTCACCCTTAGCGTAGAAGCCAGCCATTTCTGCGGTCTCACCGCCCAGCAGCGCGCAGCCGGACTCGACGCAGGCATTTGCGACGCCCTTTACGATCTCTGCCATCAGTTCCGGTTTCAGTTTGCCGGTCGCAATGTAGTCGAGGAAAAAGAGCGGACGTGCGCCCTGTACCAGGACATCATTGACACTCATAGCGACACAGTCCTGCCCGATGGTATCATGGATGCCCATCTCAATGGCAAGGCGCAGCTTCGTGCCGACACCGTCCGTGCCGGAGACAAGGATCGGATCATCGGAGAGCTCTTCTTTCAGGCGGAAGAGTCCGCCGAATCCGCCAAGATCCCCCATGACGCCGCGGGTATAGGTCGCCTGTACGGATTTCTTAATCAGCTCTACTTCTCTTTCTCCTGCATCGATATCGACGCCGGCTTCTGCATAGGTCAGGCCTTTCTTCTTTTCAGCCATCGCATCTTCGGGACAAAGTAAGAAGGTTTAAGGGTTCAGGGTTAGCTCATCGGGCGAGTTTCCCTTTGATTTCATTGGGAAAGAGGTTCAGCAGGTTCTATAGGTTCTGAGGGTTCAATGGAAATGGTGCGGCGCATAAATCATAAAGCGCCGCATTATTATATGAGGCAATGCCCGCAGCTGGCATGCAATACCGAGGCATCGATTGAAATGCCTGCTCATCTCTCCATTTTGCCAGTAGCACAAAGATTCGAGGGCTTCGCTCGGAATGACGATACGAGAAAAACGATACATGCGCTTAGCATGCTGGCCGCTTCGTGGCACCTTGTCCTGCGCCACAAGCAGGAAACCTAATCCCTAATCCCTAGCCACTAATTTATCAGCTATTCCTCATCATCGATGCTTCCGAGGCCGTTGTGCGGAACGTGTTCCGGATAGATGCCATCAAAGCAGGCAAAGCACATATCTTCCTTCTTGATGCAGGAGATCGACTCTGCAAGCCCTTCCAGGGAAAGGTAGTGCAGGGCATCTGCGCCGATCATGGAGCAGATCTCTTCTGTCGAATACTTCGCTGCGATAAGCTGCTTTCTTTCCGCGGTATCGATACCGAAGAAGCAGGGATACTTGACTGGCGGCGAGCTGATACAGAGCTTAATCTCCTTGGCGCCGGCATTCCTCAGAAGGTTAATGATGATGCCGCTCGTCGTGCCGCGGACGATGGAGTCATCGATCAATACGATGCGTTTCCCTTCGACATTCATGCGGATCGGGTTCAGCTTCATGCGGACAGCGCGTTCACGCTTTTTCTGCCCCGGCTGGATGAAGGTACGGCCCATGTACTTATTCTTGAGCAGCCCTTCTACGAAGGGGATGCCGGAAGCAGCGGCATAGCCAAGAGCAGCGACATTGCCGGAGTCCGGGACGCTCATGACGACGTCTCCGTCGAAGCGGCATTCTTCCCAGAGCTTCCTGCCCATATTGAGGCGAGCCTGATAAATGTCCTGTCCATTCATGATGGAGTCCGGGCGGGCAAAATAGATGTATTCAAAAGAGCAGATGCCATGCTTATGAGCATCGACCGGGCAGTACATGGTGGAACGGACGCCATTGTCATCGATGGAAACGATTTCACCCGGAAGGATGTCACGGACGAATTTGGCATCGATGGCATCCAGCGCCGGCGTCTCCGAAGCCAGGACCCAGCCCGTTTCGGTCTTGCCGAGGACGAGCGGGCGATAGCCGAAGGGATCGCGGCAGCCATAGAGGGCCTTATTTGTGCAAGCGACGATCGCATATGCGCCGTGGATCTCATCCATCAGTTCTTTGAATTTTTCTTCTTCGGTCGGACGGCGGCTTCTTGCCAGCAGTTTAATGATGACTTCCGTATCCATCGAAGTCGAGAAGGTAGAACCTTTCAAAAGGAGGCGGCGGCGAAGATTCAGTGTATTCACCAGATTGCCGTTATGCGCGAGTGCCATGGGGCCATCGATGCTGTCTGCCTGCAGCGGCTGGACATTTGCCGGGATGGAAGAGCCGGTCGTGGAATAGCGCACATGGCCGATGCCGATGTGACCTTCCTTTTCCGGCAGATCGCGGAATACTTCCGTTACAAGTCCCATGCCGCGGAAGGTCTCCATTTCCTTGCCGTCAGTGACGGTGATACCGGCACTTTCCTGCCCGCGGTGCTGCAGGGCAAAGATACCATAGTACACTTCATGCACCGCCGACAGATTATGGTCGAAAATGCCGAAGACGCCGCACTCTTCATGGGGTTTGTCATCATAAATTTCTGTACTTTTGTACATTCGGGAATTCTCCTATACATATAAATGGTGACTGGTCACCAGCTTCTAGTCCCCAATCTTAAAATTTTTCGCCAGTCAGAAGTTCATAGGCTTCTTTATAGATGCCGATGGTCTTATCGATGATCTCCTGCGGTACGGTATCTCCCGGATGCGCTTTCAGATAGTCTCTTACAAACTGCTTGTCATAGGAAGGCTGTCCATGGCCTGCTTCATAGCCCTTTGCCGGCCAGAAGCGGGAGTTATCCGGTGTCAGCATTTCATCACCGAGGACGATGTTTCCATTTTCATCGAGGCCGAATTCAAATTTCGTATCCGCGATGATGATGCCTCTTTCCAGTGCATAGTCCGCGCACTTGTTGTAAAGAGCCAAGGTCAGTTCAGACAGCTTTTCCATGTATTCCTTGCCTTTGCCCGGGAAGAAACGGTTGACCCATTCTTCGCCTTCTTCCATGGAAATGTTCTGGTCATGTTCACCCGCCGGTGCTTTGGTGGATGGGGTGAAGATCGGATGCGGGAGCTTCTGGCATTCCTTCAGGCCTTCCGGCAGCTGGATGCCGCAGACTTTGCCGTCCTTCTGATAGCCTTCCCAGCCAGAACCGGTGATGTAGCCGCGGACGATGCATTCGACCGGGATCATGTCGAGCTTCTGTGTCTTCATGGAGCGGCCTTCAAATTCCGCAGTCTGGAAAAATTCCGGCATATCTTTGGTGTCGATGGAGATCATATGGTTCGGCACGATGTCTTTCGTGAGATCGAACCAGAACTTGGACATGCGGTTCAGC
>FR879487.1:21166-47299 GCA_000434475.1 Dialister sp. CAG:486 | reverse complement strand
TCAGCACACAGCCTTTTTCCGGGATCGGGCATTTCAGGATGTTGTCAAAAGCAGAAATGCGGTCTGTGCAGACCATGACGAGGCTGTCGCCAAGATCATACAGTTCACGAACTTTGCCGGATTTGAATGGTTTGTATTCTTTCATTGGTATTCTCCTTTTGGACTTCGTATCATTTATTCAATCATAGTAAGACTAGTGACTAGGGACTAGTGATTAGGGATTAGGGATTAGGAACCGGAGACTAGAGACTAAAAGATCGTAAGGCTGAAAGACATCTGACATCTGACGTCTAACGTCTAATGTCTAATGTCTCAAGCAGGCATCGCCCCATATATATTCGCGGCGCTTCTATCTTTTTATGCGCCGCACCGCCATTTCTCATTTCTCATTTCTCATTTCTAATTTCTCATTCAAGCAAGGCTTTCATCCGCCTTCAAAGGACGCCCCGCCCCTCGGGCTAACCCTGACTCCTTATCTTCCTAATTCCTTCTGCAGTTTTGCGTCTTTTTCAAAAATTTCTTTGGCTGCCTTTTCACGATAGGCTTTGTATTTCTGGAAAAGATCCGGATCCGATACCGCACCGATCTCTACAGCGAGGAATGCTGCATTCTTGGTGCCATCGATCGCCACTGTAGCGACCGGGATCCCGGAAGGCATCTGCACGATAGAGAAAAGCGCATCCATACCGTCGAGCTTGGCACCGGAAAGCGGTACACCGATGACCGGCTTCAGTGTCAGGCTGGCTACGACCCCCGGCAGAGCAGCTGCCATACCAGCGCCTGCGATGAAGGCGCCGACGCCCTTTTCTTCTTCTGCGGCTACAAAGTCTGCGAGCTTTTTCGGCGTGCGGTGAGCCGATGCGATCGTCACGTCATAAGTGACCCCGAAGTCGTCAAGAATGGAAAATGCCTTCTTCATGACCGGCAGATCGGAATCACTCCCCATAACAATCCCTACATGCATGATGATTTCCTCCCTCTTATGGCATGCGCCATAAAACAAAAATACTCCTCTGCAAATCAGCTGCGCATCAGACGCACAGCCCCTCTACAAAGGAGTTTTCTATGAGATACTCTTATAAGGATGGCATGGCAAAGACATAAGGGCGCACGCATGCCTGCCATGTGGCACTTGTTTCCGCAAAGCCAGCTGCTGTACGACATCTTTGCTCCCTCCTGCATGATAGAAAAAGCCTGCGCCCTTCTACTGCACAAGCCAGCTATCCATGCCCCTCTCAACCATGAAATATCCTTAATCATTCTAATATTTCTATTTTCTCTTGTCAATGATATCGAGCGCTTCTGCGACCTCTTGCGTATAGAAATCGCAAAATATAATGGGAGAGTAAAGTGCGGTTTAGAAATCCCAATCTGTCACTATTGCTGCTCTCATAGCCTGTGATTTGAGATTTATAATTCGCCGGCAGAACCAACGGCGATGCGCGCATTGACATGACGAAAAAGGGGGATCCGCGAAAGACCGGTCTCCTAGTCTCTTCGTCCCCTGCCGCCACTTGGCAGGAGCCCCTTCTCTTCTTCATACCGATCGAGCGTGTCATTGTATTCCTTTTCCGTCAATGCCTTCATGATCTCACGGCGAAGCGCCGTCGCCTGTGGCAGGCCGTTGAAATAGCGGCTCGCATGCGCGCGCATCTCGCGGACCGCCGCATACTCTCCTTTCTCAAGGACAAGACCGTGGAGATGCTCCCGCGACATAGCAAGGCGCATTTCCCAGGAGGGCGGATCCATGATCTCCCCCGTCTCCAGATACGTATCGACGGCTTTGAAGATCCACGGATTTCCCCACGCCGCGCGGCCGATCGCGACCGCGGCGCAGCCTGTCTCCTCCATAAGGCGCTTCGCTGACGGCCCATCTACCACGTCACCGTTGCCGATGACGGGAATGTGTACGGCAGACACCACCTTCGCGATCATCGCCCAGTCAGCCTCTCCCTGATAGAAGTCCTCCCGCGTCCTGCCATGCACGGTGATCGCTGCAACGCCGGCCTCTTCGACCGCGCGTGCGAGCTCTATGCAGTTCTCCGTGTCCCGCGACCACCCGAGACGCATTTTCACGGTGACCGGCACATGGACAGCCTCTACCATCGCCTTCACGATAGACTGGGCCAGAGGGATATTCTTCATCAGTGCAGAACCATCGCCATTCTTGACCACCTTCTGCATGGGACAGCCCATATTGATATCGATGATGTCCGGCCCTGCCTTTTCCATTTCCTTCGCGCCAAGCGCCATGATCTCCGGATCGCTTCCGAAGAGCTGCAGCGCGACCGGGTGCTCGCCGGGATCGATCTTCAGCATATCCTCGGTCTTTTCATTTTTATAATACAGGCCTTTGGCACTGACCATTTCCGCCGTCGTCAGTGCCGCTCCCATACGATGGGCAATGACGCGATACGCCAGATCGCTCACGCCCGCCATCGGGGCGAGCAGCGCCCAGCCGTCCAGCCGGACGCCGCCGATACTTGGTTTCTTATACATGTGGTTGTTTCTCCGAATAATTGTTGGTTGATAGTTGTTTGGAAATATGGATAGGATTAGCCCATGGGGCGTGCCATCCCTTGACTGCGTTTGAAAGCCTCGCTTGAATGAGAAATGAGAAATGGTGGTGCGGCGCATAAAAATACAGAAGCGCCGCAGAGTATAAATAGGGCGATGCCCGTAGAATTCTTGATCGCAGGCTTCCCGTTTGCGGTTTCCAGACATCGACTGTGTGACCGCGAATGACAAAGATTTCTCGCTTGCGCTCGAAATGACGATGCGGGGGCTGACATCTCCCAGTCACTAGTCACTCCTAGTCCCTAGCCACTAGCTACTCATCCCTGCTTTCACACATCCATCGTTTATCAGTCTGCAAAGAAGATTTCTCGCCTTCGCTCGAACTGACGATACGAGGATACCATTCGCACAACTTTCCAGATTCCCTAGCTACCAGTCACTTCTCACTATACTTTTTCAAAAATGCCTTGAAGAACTGAACCGGCACTCCGAGATGCTCAGTCGGCATGCGTTCATCGACCTGATGCGCTTCGCCCCACTGCTCCGTCTTTAAGCGGCCGCTAAAACGAAAAACATTATCCGATACCTTCGCGTAATTTCGAGAGTCAGACGCCCCCAGCATGAGATTCGGCACGATGAGGGTTTCCTTGCCGAAGATATCATAGATGGTCTCGCTCATCAGATGGTATGCTTCACTTTCGACACTGCCAGCCGGCTTCGGATCCTCTGCGAAAGTCGCTTTCACCTGTACATCACAGGGCATGATGGACTCCAGATAGTGCTTGACCGATTCCACCGTATCCCCCTGCAGGATGCGCACGCTCATCGTGGCTTCCGCATGAGAGGGCAGAACATTCGCCTGTGCACTCGCTTCTGCCATGGTCACAGCGAAGGTCGTGTGGAGCTTCGCATCCAGCTCCCGATCGTGCTTCGCCAGCTTCACGATATCATCCCAGTGCTTCTTGGGATGCGCGTAGAGCTTTGCGACTTTTTTATCTGCGACAGATTCCGCCAGCGCTTGCAGGTGCGCTTTCACCAGCGGGGTCAGGCGATAGGGCATCGGGTGGGCTTCCACGGCTGCTATCGCGCGAGCGACATCCCCCAGCACGGTCCCATTCCCCGGTTTGCTGGCATGACCGCCTGCCCCCTCCTTATAGAGGACATATTCATTCGGCGCTTTTTCTGCCAGCCCCACCAGCGCTACGGGACGTTCATTTCCATGATATCCGACAGCTTCCACATGCCCGCCTTCATCGAAAATACAATACGCCTTGACACCGTGGTCTTCGAGATACTTCGCCGCAAGTACAGAGCCCTTCTTGTCATCCGTGCACTGCACCTCTTCATCGTGGCCAAAAGACAGATAAATATCGAAATCAGGATCAAAGCCTTCTTCCAGAAGCTCTGTGATCGCATCCATTTCCGATGTCAGGACCGACTTGCAGTCCTCTGTGCCGCGTCCATAAAGGCATCCATCCGCGATCTCGCCGGCAAAGGGTGGATGGCTCCACTGCTCTTCATGCGGCGCAGGCACTACATCCTGATGCGCCATGAAGATGACCGGCTGCTTTTCCGCATGCGATGACTTCCAGTGGAAAAGCAGGCTTGCCTTCCCGATCGTCGTGACTTCGAGCTTTTCAAAAATCAAAGGATAGGCTTCCTGCAGAAACCGGTGCAGCCTGTCAAACTCGCTCCAGTCCGTGCTCACATCATTGACCGAGGAAACGGTCGGGATCTGGACGATGCCCTGCAAGTGGGCGATGTATTCTGTATGTTCCATATGTACCTCCGAAAAAAACAAGAGGGGCATTCCTGCCCCTCCTTATTTTATTACATTATTATAGAGAATGATAGTAGAAAAATAGGTCCCGGAAAAGTCACCCCCAGCGATCACTATTTTTTCACATGATATACGAAAGACTTGATTACGGCTGGCCCTCTGACTCCTGACAGCCATCATTCTTGTCCATCTGACTTCAGACAACGGAAAGCCTGTCATGACTTCTTATAAAACTGATGAAAGGCAGGAGACGAAATGCCGATGAAGAGCAGGCAGCCTGCCAGACCCCATTTCAATTCATCGAGTTCTCTTGCGATCAGCTTGCCCATTCTTCCTCATCCTTTCTTTGCCAAACAAAAAGCTCTCGTCCCTTAAGGGACGAGAGCCATAGCTTCGTGTTTCCACCCAATTTCATATACCTGTCACCAAGTATACCTTACAAGGTTCTAACAAACCCCTGGCTCTGTATCGGGAGCTCCCGGAAGACCTACTGTCCTTTCAGCCTTACATGCTCAGAAATGCACTTCATCATCCTATCCGTGTCCGCTCTCACTCTCCGGACTCGCTTGACCGTCTTCCGATTGACTACTCTTTTCTTCATAGCACTTATCGATGAACATAGGGTAGCATAATGAAAAAGAAATGTCAAATGGTTTTTGGAAAGAATACGGAATCCAGAGCCGCTGATGTCTCATGCAAGTCCTGCAAGCGGAAGAGGCGAGGGGCCCTCGGAGAAGACGGGAGCAGGCCTTTCCGCTTCACCTTCCCTCTCAAGGACACGCCGCAGGAATTTTCTGGTTTCCTCCTTCTGCGGATGAGTGAATACCATCTCCGGTGCGCCTTCTTCTACAATGAGTCCGTCTTTCATGAAAATGACTTTCGAAGCCGCCTCTTTGGCAAATTTCATTTCATGTGTCACGACCACCATGGTGACGCCTTCTGATGCCAGTTTCTTCATGACCTTCAAGACGCCGCCCACCAGCTCCGGATCCAATGCTGAGGTCGGTTCATCAAAGAATATCACTTCCGGCTTCACCGCAAGCGCTCTGGCGATGCCGACACGCTGCTGCTGCCCGCCGGAAAGCTGAGAAGGGTAGTAGTCCTTCCGATCCGCAAGACCGACTTCTTCGAGTGCTTCCAGCGCAATTTGCCGCGCCATTTCTTTCTTCATTCCTCGTCCGACAGTCAGCCCGAGCATCACATTTTCCAGTGCCGTTTTATTCGCAAAAAGATTATAGCTTTGGAAAACGAAAGCTGTATTCTTTCTCACCCAGGAAATATCAGCCGGTCTGGCTTTCTTCAGGTCCAGTGATTTCCCGTCAAAGTCCATCTCGCCGCCGTCCGCTTTTTCCAAAAAGACCAGACTGCGAAGGAGCGTGGTCTTCCCCGAGCCGGATGGTCCCAGAATGACGATGACATCCCCCTTATTGACCTTCATAGAAACGTCTCTAATGACATGATTCTTACCAAAGCTTTTCTTCACATGTGAGATTTCCAGCATAATTACCCCTCCTCGCCGGCAGTGCGGTACCAGCTTATTTTTGTTTCGAACAGTTTGTAAATCACCTGCACCACGCTGCAGATGACAAGATACAGGATAAAGACTTCCAGATACGCTTCAATATAGTTATAGCCATACGCCGCCTGGATCTTAGCCATGGCCATGATGTCCTTCACTCCGATAAAAAAGGCAAGCGACGTTCCTTTGATCAGGTTCACTGTCAGGTTGCAAAGATTCGGCACCGCAGAAGAGAGGGCCTGTGGAATAATGACTTCTCGGTAAGTCTGCCAGCGCGACAATCCGATGGTCAGTCCTGCTTCCATCTGCCCATCCGCCACACTGGTGATCGCAGAACGAAAGATTTCCGACATGAGCGCGATCGTATTCAAAGTAAAGACGATCACTGCATACCAGAGAGAATTCACGCCATGAAATACGTCGAATGACAAACCTGCCATTTGAACGAGTGAATGCAAAAGACTAGGAAGCAGTGCATATAGCAGAAGGATCTGCAGCACAAGCGGTGTCCCCCGGATGAATGAAATATAGAGTGTAGTCAGCTTCTCTCTCCAGCCTCTCCCCCGTATCCGCCGGTCAGCTAGAAAAAGCGCCGGCAGGAAGGACAGTACCAGTACCAGAAATGTCAGCCCCAGCGTGACCGGGATCGCTTTCAAAAGAAAAGGCAACGCCTTTTCCATAAATGCATAGTCCAACATTCTTGTCCTCCTTTCAGCTCATTCTTCGCTCGTGAGACAATGATGTCTCCAGCTTCAGAAAGCTCCGCTCAATCACGATCGACAGCGCCCAGTATAGAATCATGCTCGCCGTGTAAAGCTCGATCCCATATCCGCCATAATTTTTAGCAATGATCAGATTCGTCCTTCCCAAAAGATCAATGAGTCCGATCGTGTATGCCAGCGCGCTTTCTTTCAAAAGATTGATCACAGAATTTCCAAAATTCGGAAGCGCGATCACGGCCGCCTGCGGCAGCATGACATGGATGAATGCTGATAGCGGAGAGAGACCGATCGTCACAGCTGCCTCGTACTGTCCTTTCGGCACCGCCAGATAGGCCGAGCGGAAAACTTCTGATACATAGGCACCGAAGAGCAGCGTGAAAGTGATGATCACAAAAACCGTGCGCGATAAGTCATCGATATAAATAGCAAAAGCAAACTCCATCCACTTGGGCAGACCATAGAAAACTATAAATAAGAGAACAATGGATGGGGTGCAGCGGATCACATACGTATATCCGTCTGCTGCGCACCGAAGCACCTTATGGGAAGAAAGCTTTGCCCATGCAAGCAGCATGCCAAGGATAGATCCCATCAGGATACTGATCAGCCCCACTTCCAGCGTCACCAGAAGGTACGGCAGCAATGCCGGAATCGATGAGAAAATAACTTCTGGGGAAAATGGTCTATTCTGCATTTTGCGCTCCTTTCTTCCCGTCTTGGCAGGATCACTGCTTGTCTAAGAGCAGATCCAATTCTTCACCAAAATATTTCTTTTCCAGCTCGGCGATCTTTCCTTCCTTCTTGAGCTCGCCCAGTGCTTTGTCCACTTCCTCGGCCAATTTCGTCTCCTTCTTATTGACAAGAGCATACGTCGGAAGTGCCTTGTATCGGAAGTAGGTCAGCTTATCCTTAAACTGCCCATACGGTGCATCCTTGGCAGTTACATTCTTCTGGTAGGCCAGCTCAATGGAGAAATAGCCATCATAGCGACCTTCCAGCACCCAGCTGTAGGCATCTGCGATCTCGAAATTTTCTGAAGCCTCCAAATCAATGGGATGATCCGGGTGTGCTGCATTATAATCCGTAACGACCTGATACTGTGCATTCTGCGGAGCGATCGGTACGAGCTTCTTTCCGGCCTTAGCAAAATCATCCAGATTCTTGATCGTATTCGCATCCTCACTGCGGATCGTCACGCCGATCACGCTGGCGCCGATGTTATTCTTCGGGAAAATGTATTTCTTTTCGCGGGCCGGCGTCTTCCATATCCCCTTCGTCCCGATATCATATTTGCCTGATTCCACCCCGATCAAAAGATCATCGTCAGATGTCGGCACATATTGAAATTCATACTGCGGCAGCTTCTTTTCTACTTCCTTCATGACCGCCACTTCAAGGCCATCCGATTTGTTGTTATCATCCACGAAATCATAAGGGAAGTAGTACGCTGTATGAGCGACTTTGACTACCTTCTTTCCACTCTCTGCTGCCGAGGATGCCGCTTGATCTCCGCCGCAGCCAGCCGCTGCGAGGACCGCTCCTGCCGCTCCGGTCAGCAGCATCATTTTTGCTATATTTGTCCATTTCATTATGAAGTCTCCTTTTCTCTGATCCAGCTTCATCTGTGTCCGTCACTCATTGGCTGCCTCTCGCACCCATTTCAGATGAGAAACCGGTGTATCTCTCGGGATCGTGCAGTCAGCACCAAGGACAACCCCGATCCGCCCGGCTTCGTCCAAAAGCCGTCGGGTTTCTGCCTTGATCGCCTCTTCTGTTCCGCTATAGATCAGATCCTTCTCTGTCTGACCAAAGCCCCCGATCACTGCCTTGCCCTGAAACAGCTTTTTCCCTTCTGAAAGAGATACGCCCTCGACCTTGGCCGCCCAATTCACCGCCAGGAAAGGATACTCTCGATACCAGCTAAGATGATTATGGAAGCCATGATAACCGCAGATATGCAGAATGTTCTCTCCGCCGGCTCTATTGGCTGCTTCCAGAATCTTTTGTTCATAAGGTGCGATGATTGTCCGGTATGCTTCTTCTGTCACTTCATCGCAGCTGATGTTATTGACAGAAAGATAAATCCCATCGACCTTCGCCTCTTCCACCAGTGCTTTGGAAAGCTCTGCATAGTCATCAGAAATCACATCCAGCACATGCGCCAGTTTATTAGGCTCCTGCTTCAGCCAGTCCGAAAGATTGACCGGATGGCCGATCCCGGTCTGCATGAATTCTATGGTCCGTGGGGCAGCGAATAAATTATAGAAAAGCGGAGTTTCTTTCCCATATATCGACACTAGTTTTCTGGCATATCGGATCTGCGCGGCAAACCATTCCGACTCTCGCCCCAAAGGGGTGATCGACATCAGCTCTTTCGGACTATCGACAGCTTTCTGAAGCAATGGATGCGGGTAGCCAAAGAAACCATCCGTCATGATCTTGATCATGTCTGGCTCAAAAGCCTGATAGAAATCCGCCTGCCCTTCTAACGTCTTCTCTGTCAGCTGCGGATGTGAGAAAGCATCTGCTCCCACCTCGTCCTGCAAAAAATGATGCCAGAATCCCACCGGAATGCGATCTGCTTTTTCATTGTGAAAAACGGCTTGTATCAATTCTCTTTTATTCTGTCTCATGGGTATCTCCTTTTCTTGTACCATTATTTTCGATCACTGTCTGTGTTATCTTACATTTTCTACATCGTCTCATCGCTTTACCTCAAATAAAAAAGTCCCAGGAGAAAATATCTCCTGGGACGAGGACTCGTGTTTCCACCCAGATTCGCCATGGGATCACTCCCCTGACCTTATAAGGTACATACCATACCCCTGCGCTGTAACGAGCGTCTCCCGAACGGCCTAGCGGCTTCTGCCTTCGGCCCATTGGCTCCGGAATGCACTTCCATATCCCTATCCATATCCGCTCTCACTGTCCGGACTCGCTTTGCTGACCTCGGGAAATGTACTCTTTTCCATCCTTGCCTGTATTTTTTGGCTAATCGATCTTATTGGCTCTTGTCCATCTGACTTCAGACAACGGAAAGCCTGTCATGACTTCTTATAAAACTGATGAAAGGCAGGAGACGAAATGCCGATGAAGAGCAGGCAGCCTGCCAGACCCCATTTCAATTCATCGAGTTCCCTTGCGATCAGCTTGCCCATTCTTCCTCATCCTTTCTTTGCCAAACAAAAAGCTCTCGTCCCATAAGGGACGAGAGCCATAGCTTCGTGTTTCCACCCAATTTCATACACTTGTCACCAAGTATACCTTAAAAGGTTCTAACAAACCCTGACCCTGTATCGGGAGTTCCCGGGAAGACCTACTATCACTTCAGCCTGCCAAACTCAGAAATGCACTTCAGCATCTTATCCATGCCCGCTCTCACTCTCCGGACTCGCTTTGCTGTCATCAGACTGCTTACTCTTTCCTTCATCGTTTCGTTGTGTGTACTTTATCATCATTTAGAAGCGGTGTCAAGGGCTTTTTTATTTTTGGGTGGTCTTTAGGGAAACGCTGATTAAATCGCAGAGTCAGATTTTACAAGAATTTTTATACATAGCTTCGTCATAACCTTCCTTAAATAGCTCGCTATTCGCGTCAGGTTATTCCTCGCTATGCATAAAATTTCAAGAGTAAAATCTGACAACGATTGAATCAGTGTTTCCCTAGAATATGTGGCAGAAGGTTAGCGATAGATGACCTCAAATTCGCGATCCCCTTTTCGCTCCATTTTTGCCGCGCGGCTGTGACCGACTGCGACAGCAAGAAGCGGATAGGTGCCTTCCGGAAGACCGAGAGCCTTCACATAGTCTGCGTCGTGCCCCAGATGACGGATGAAGCCGTAGAGGACGACAGAGCCGAGGCCGAGGTCGGAGGCTTTCAGGTGGATATGCTCAGCGATGATGCCGGCATCGAATTCCTTCAGGTAATCAAAGGCCTCCTTCGTCTCGCAGATGAAAATGAGCGCCGGCGCCTCAAAGAACATATGGGGCTTTCCGAGCTTTTCTGCCGCTTCCTTGTCGATGGCAGAAAGCAACGCTGGATCCGTCACGACGCAGAGGGTATAGCCCGCATCATTGTGCTTTCCGACAGAAGAAGCAAGCGCCGCTTTCACCAGCGCGGCAAGGTCTTCCTTCGAGACCGGCTCATCCGTGTAGGAACGGATGGATTTACGAAGTGCAAGTACCTGATCAAATTCCATGATGATCTCCTTTTTTAAAATGGTAACTGCTGCCAGATGACAGTTCGCAGATATCAGATGTCTGACTTCTGATTTTCCAAACCCTATCTCTGCAGTAAATTTGTCAATATGACCCCCGCCATCTCGTAGTCATCAATGCGGACGGCTTTCGGCATTTCTTTTCCCTTTTCGAAAAAGCGAAGAGGGCCGTGATCCAGCTCAGCATGGTCAAGATCCGCGATCTCCAAGGTGAAGGCCTCCTTCTTCCCACGGAAGCCGATACGCTCCGTGGTGATCCAGAGAGCGCCATTGCTGTCTTCCTTCCAAGGACCATTGCTAGGATCCTTAAGGCTTCCCGCCCGGAAGGGCGAGTCTTTGGAAATCACCAGTCCTTTCTCATTGGTACCGGAAAGCTTCATAAGCTTGGCGGATGCGGCAAAATGAAGCGCTTCGCCCTCACGATACTTCACGCTGGCGTAGTCCGGATTGATCTTCGGGAGCAGCCCCTCCTCCTGGATCTTGTAAATGGCATTGCAACGCTTCGCGATGGTCTGATAGCGATATTTCTCCTTTTCTTTCATCATGTAGCAGGCCTCGATGAGAGACTGGTATAGCTCATAGTCCTCATCGGTCATATAGCCTTCCTGATACAGCTCTTCAAAAACCTTGTCACACGCCATCGCCTGTGCGCTGGCGAGCTGCTTGTTGCTGAGGCCCTTCTCCTTCGCGTAATGGATCAGCTCTTCCAGGACATCTTCATCTAAGGCATCCTCCAACACCGCCTCTGCGAGCTTTCCCGCATAAGCGGTGATGAATTCATCTTTGTTCTTGCCAAACAGATTGAAAAACATAGTGTATCCTCCATCATGATGTTTCGGTTTCCTGTCAGCGGGCCCATCGCCTCTTCTTCGTTTATCGTCACCTGCAGTCCGCCGCTAAACTCATTTTTTCTATTATAGCCCATAAAATAATTTTTTGCTTGCAAGATATACCCAGCTTCGCAGAATTATGTTAGAATAAAATAAGAAAAGCAAGTCATTGGCAAATCAGGATCCCCTGTCAAGTCAAATGGCGGGTCTATCCCGCTTTACCTTTCATCCAAAGGAGGTACCCCAAAATGGAAATCAAAAAAATTCTCGTACCGGTCGATGGTTCGGATGCTTCAAAGCGCGCCTTCAAAATGGCGATCGATGTCGCAAAGGTTCATGGCGCTAAGCTCGTCGTCACCTGCATCGCGGATGTCAGCGAGGCCGCCTATCCGATCATGGGTGTCACTTTGGATAAAAATGGCTTCATCAATATCAAAGCCAAGGCAGAAAGACTGCTCGCTGCGCTGAAGGAAGAGATCCCGATCGAGCTCGACTATGAAGAGATCGTAGAGACCGGCGTCCCGGGTGCCGCTATTACGGAGATCGTAGAGCAGCAGGGCATCGATATGGTCGTCATCGGCAACAGCGGCAAGGGCGCTGTCTCCTCCTTCGTCATGGGGAGTGTCAGTCAGTATGTCATCCACCACGTCAAATGCCCGGTACTCGTCGTGAAATAAACCAATAAAAGACCGCCATCCGAAAGGGTGGCGGTTTTTTATTGGTTCTGAAAAGTCGAGCCCTTTTTCAGTGAAAGGAAGGTCGGCCCATGGTGCGACATACCGGCACCGTCAATCACTCATACATCACCTTTTCAAGGCAAAGCCCGCAGGCAGGCGCGGTGAAGCCGGCGCGGGTGCGATCGCGAGCCGCGAGGATATCTTCCATCTCAGAGGCTCTCCTCTTCCCCTCGCCCACTTCGACAAGCGTCCCCACGAGGATACGGATCATATTCTGCAGGAAGCCATCTCCAATGAAATCCATGACCAGTTCTCCCTCCGTCACGTGAAGAGAGATCTCCTTCACATCACGCACACAGGACTTCTTCATGTGCCGATTTCCGCAGAAGGACTTGAAGTCGTGCCTGCCCTCCAGAAGATGCGCGGCCTCTTCCATGGCGGGAATATTGAGCGCTTCTCCCAGCTGCCACACATAGCGCCGCTCGAAGACGTTCTTTTCACTACCGGTGCGGATGCGGTAGCGATAGAATTTTCCTGTCGCAGAGAAACGGCTATGAAAACGCTCACCCGCTATCCTCATGCGCGACACACCGATGTCATCCGGCAGAAGACGGTTCAGCTCATCCTCCAGCTGCCTGACGGGCAGCGCCACAGAAAGCTGAACATTCGCACACTGTCCGCGCGCATGGACTCCAGCATCTGTCCGTCCTGCGCCGATGACCTGCGCCTCTTCGCCCGTCAGCTTCCTGAGTGCCTTTTCCAGCTTGCCCTGGATCGTCTCTTCCGTGCGTGTCTGCCGCTGCCAGCCTTCGTAGCGGCTGCCATCATAGGAAACGATAAATGAATAGTTTGCCATAACGTTTCTCCTTACGAAATCAGAATGAGAAGTTTAAAAGCAGGGATTAGTAGCTAGGGATTAGGGATTAGACTAGGAGACTGAGAGACATCAGACATCAGAGCTCTGACTTCTGACTTCTATTCTCCGGCCTTCGGGCATTGCCCATATATATTCGCTGCGAATCCGCCCCCTTCATTCCTAATTCCTCACTGCTAATTCCTCATTCGCGCAAAGCTTTCATGCAGAATCAGTGGACGGCACTCCCCAGGGGCTAACCCCGGAAGGAACGCACCACTCATAGGGCATCCAAATATCCGGCATTATATAGAATAACTTATTCGTTATTTAAATAAAACTCTTCGGCGCATCCTCATTTTATGCGCCGCACCTTCACTCCTAATTCCTCACTCCTCACTTTGAGTCAAAGCGTTTAACAGCTTTGTTGCCTCATATCCAGTCACACCAGTCCCTTGATCACCTGTTTCCCTACCGCTTTGTACACCGCGAGAAACAGTCCCACTTCCATGGGGAAGCAAAGAAGATTCTTGATGACGCGGGACAGGAAGATGGCCGAAGCCGCCTTGTCATAGTAGAGGACCAGCCAGAGGGTATTGAGGCCCAGATGGATCAGGAGCATGACAAGAAGAAACGGCACACAGACATAGGGAAATCGGATCTCCTTATGATAGAAAAACCATCCAAACAGAAAGCCTGTCAGAAAATCAGACAGCGTGAAGCCGGGGAAGAAAATGCTCGTCCCGATGATCGCAGTACCGATGAGATTATCCAGCGCGCCCACCAGCCCTGCTTTCCACGGTCCGTAGAAAGCACCGGCGAGTGCGATGGGCAGAAATCCGAAGGTGATGCGCACAAAGGGCGTCTGGATGGCAAAGACGTAGGACAAAAGCACGGCAAGCCCGGTCAGAATGCCGAGCATGACCAGCTCATGAATTTTATTTTTAGGCATGAAAAAAGACCTCCTCCTACTTGACTTGCTACAGGAGGAAGCCTTCTGCAGCAGCGGGATGCAGCTTCCGTACCGCGAGACGGGATGGCGATGACGGACTCATCGCCTTCTGTCTCTTCGTCCGAGTGACAACTCCCTGTCCACTCGGCACTTCACGCGCGGAAGCTTACTCTACCTGATATTTTTAATTAGTACAGCTTTGCACCGGCCGGGATATGACGATCGACCATGAGGAGGTGGAGCTTTTCTTCGCCCTCTTCCTGATGGATGGCCGAGAGAAGCATGCCGCAAGAGTCGATCCCCATCATCTTCCGTGGTGGAAGGTTTGTGATCGCGATCAGTGTCTTGCCGACCAGTTCTTCCGGTTCATAGTAAGCATGAATGCCGGAGAGAATGATACGGTCTTCGCCCGTGCCATCGTCCAAAACGAACTTGAGGAGCTTCTTGCTCTTCGGCACAGCGCTGCATTCCTTGACCTTGACGGCGCGGAAGTCAGACTTGCTGAAGGTATCGAAATCTACGAAATCCTGGAAGAGAGGTTCGATCTCTACCTTGGAGAAATCAATGGCTTCTTCTGCCTCTTCCATATCAGCCGCTGCGGCTTCTGCCTCTTTAGCGACCTTCTTCTCGAGCGCCGTTTCCGGTTTCATCGCCGGGAAGAGGAGGATGTCGCGAATGCTTGCAGAATTCGTCATCAGCATGAAGAGACGGTCAAGACCGATACCGAGACCGCCGGTCGGAGGCATACCATATTCGAGAGCCGTCAGGAAATCTTCATCGATCGGATGCGCTTCATCATCACCGTGCTTTCTTTCCTCGACCTGCATCTCGAAACGCTGTCTCTGGTCGATCGGGTCGTTCAATTCCGAGAAGCCGTTTGCGAGTTCGCGGCCATAAATGTAGGACTCGAAGCGGATGGTATAGCGCGGATCGGCCGGGTCGAGCTTGGAGAGCGGGGAGACTTCGATCGGGTGACGGGTGATGTGGACCGGCTGGATCAGGTGTTCTTCGGCATAGGCATCGAAGCATTCTGCCAGGATCTTGCCAAAGCCATCAAATTCACTGTATTCTACATGCAGACGGTCAGCGATAGCACGTGCATCATCGATGGTTTTGCATGCATCGAAGTCTTCATGGGTTGGCGTATATTTCTTCACAGCCTCTGCCATGGTGAGTCTTGGCCACGGAGCCTTGACGTCGATTTCTGTATCCTCGTACTTGAACTTGGTCGTACCGTAGGCAGCCATCGCGCAGGCTTCTACGATCTGTTCCGTCTGGTTGATGACGTCTTCGATATCCCCATAAGCCTGGTATGTTTCGATAGCGGTGAATTCCGGATTGTGGCGGGTATCCATGCCTTCGTTTCTGAAGTTTCTCGTGATCTCGAAAATTCTTTCATAACCGCCGACGAGCAGTCTCTTCAAATAAAGCTCCGGCGCGATACGCAGATACATGGTCATATCGAGAGCATTGAAATGGGTGGTGAATGGCTTCGCATTCGCACCGCCATACAGCGGCTGGAGGACCGGGGTCTCGACTTCGAGGAAGCCGTGGTCCGTATACCACTGTCGAATGGCGCGCATCATAGCCGCGCGCTTGATGAAAGTATCTTTGACTTCCGGATTGACCATGAGGTCAAGGTATCTCTGGCGATAGCGCTGTTCCTTGTCGGTGAGACCATGCCATTTTTCCGGCAGTGGACGAAGCGACTTGGACAGCATCGTGAAATGCAGGACGCGAACAGTGAGCTCACCGGTGTGGGTCTTGAAAACGACACCTTCGACACCAAGGATATCACCGAGATCGACGAGTTTAAAGAGAGCCCATTCATTTTCCGGCAGCTCATCTTTTCTGAAATAGAGCTGGATATCGCCGCTCTGGTCACGCAGGACACAGAATGCGGTCTTGCCCTGCCCGCGGCGGATCATAATACGGCCAGCGAGGCGGACATGAGTTTCATTCTTTTCGAGCTCCTCAGCCTGCTGTCTGATGTCAGATGCATGGTGATCGTAGTCAAACTTCTGACCATATGGTTCTACGCCGAGCGCACGGATCTTCTCCAGCTTTTCACGACGGATCAGCATCTGGTCATTCAGCTTTGGCCCGTTATTCTGATTCATTTTCTCTGTCATTTTTACCCTCATTTTATAAATAGCACAAAAAGGGTCCAGAGACCCGTGCACCGAGAGAGGACACTTTTGAAAAAGCCCGTCCTGCCTCCGTACCTTGAATCCTGAACCCTGCATCGCCAGATCATGGCGGATTGTGCAGGATGAAAAATCATTTTAATTATCTTTGATCTCGATGACCTTGTACTTCAGTACAGCGGTCGGAGCATCCGCTTCGACGATATCGCCCGCTTTCGCACCGACAAGGGCACGGCCGACCGGAGATTCATTGGAAATCAGTCCCTCGAAAGGATTAGACTCGGTGGAGCCGACGATGGTGACGGTTTCCTGCACATGCTCTTCCATATCTTCGATAACGACGGTAGAACCGACATCTACACGGTTCTTCGTTCCCTTTTCAATGACCTGTGCTGTACGGATCTGCTGTTCAAGCTGCTGGATACGGCCTTCGAGGAACGCTTGCGCATTCTTCGCTTCATCGTATTCGGAGTTTTCCGAAAGGTCGCCCATGGCAATGGCTTCTTTCAGACGCTGCGCGACTTCCGCACGTTTGACACTGCGGAGTTCGTCGAGCTCCTTCTGCATATTTTCAAGGCCTTCTTTGGTGACCAGGGTACGCTGCATTTCTGCCATGACAATTTGCCTCTTTTCTGAATAATTTTATTCCTTATATGGGGGATCCCATAGAAAGTCATATTTAATAGTATATAGCAAATATAAACGGAGTGTCAAGGAAAGCGGGGACTGATGGTAAGGCCCCACGCAGCGGGTTCATTGCAAAACGTACAAAGCGTGTCCTATCCATGCAAAAGAGTCCCTGGGAAGGTGCGGCGAGAACCCGTTGCTTTCGCATTATAGATTTCTTCTTTACCATAGGTAATAAAATATATTTATTCTCACTTACAAAGCTTCCATTCTCATGTAGCTTATCATTTTTGTCGCTGTGAGGCATTGTGGGGCAATTTCACCCCATTTCAGGTGTTCAGAGGATAAACAGCAGAAAGAGATTCTCAGATGCAAGCGTATAGAATTGCATATTTTCAACATGAATATGCATAATATTCATAAGCCGATTTCTGCTGAAAACCACAGAAGGGCGATAAAAAGGGCAGTTTGAGGTTTTATGAAATTTTAGTAGGAAAAATCATGATACATTCTGATTTATCATTCCAATCCATTCCAATCCGTGATAGCTGCCATTTTCTTCTGTTTTTCTCTTTTTTCCTTTGAAGTCCTCAAAAGTTCATAGGAGTTGCTCTGAAAAAAATATCAATTTTTTTCAAAAAAAGTCTTGTCATACGGGTTCGATTATGGTATATTGCAGTAAATAAAAATTCACGCGCCCTGTTTCGGCAGTTGAGCTGCGAATCGGTCACTCTGTGATCGGTAGGTTTTCTTTATGCCCTGTTTCTTTCACCGTTATCGAAAGCAAATGGGGCTCGTGCATGCCTTGATGATTTCAGACTGCATCATCCGGAGACGTCCGGGACAACATTTTTTCCCCCATCATGACATCGTCATGAGTTGGATTAAGAAAGAAGGGAACAAACCTTGTCTAAGAGCAAAAAAATGGGAGTGGTACAGCTCACAACAGTCACAGCCATCAACATGATGGGTTCCGGTATTATTCTTCTGCCAGCGACACTGGCTGAAGTCGGGACAGTTTCTATTTTCGCCTGGATCCTCGCCTCGATCGGCGCGACCATCCTCGCGTATGCGTTTGCCAAGTGCGGCATGTTCACAAAGAAGGTCGGCGGCATGGGCGGCTATGCAGAGTATCGCTTTGGCCGATCGGGAAATTTCGTCTCTAACTTCTGCTATACGATTTCCCTCATCATTGCGAATGTTGCTATCGCAAGCGGCGTCGTCAGCTACGGCTCATATGTCTTCGGCTTTGACCTTTCGCCGGTCGAAGTCTGCCTCGCTACCATTGCTACTCTCTTTCTTGCAGCGACCATCAGTCTGGTCGGCCCGAAGAAATTTGGTAAATTCACCTCTCTCGGTGTCATCTGCGTCGTGATTCCGGTCATCGGCCTCCTCTTTGCCGGCGGTTTCTTCTTCGATGCAAACATCTACAGAGAAGCCTGGAATCCGTCCGATATGCCGTTCTATGCGGCGATGAAAGACTCCATTGCTGTCATCATCTGGGCTTTCCTGGGTCTTGAAACTGCCTGTGCAAATTCTGATACGGTAGAAAATCCGGAAAAGAACGTACCGATCGCAGTCCTCGCCGGGACACTTCTCGCCGGTGCCTGCTACACCACCTCGACGGCTATCATCGGTGGACTCGTACCTTACCAGCAGCTCATGGTCTCCGGTGCGCCCTTTGGCCTTGCATATGCCTCCATGTTTGGCGATACTGTCGGTCACATCGTTTCCTGCATGCTCGTCTGCTCCTGCTTCGTTTCTCTGACCGCATGGCAGTTCACTGTATCGGAAGTCGCTCGTGAAGCCTCCAGCATCGGCCTTTTCCCGCGCTTCCTCTCCACGGTCAACAAATTCCGTTCGCCTTATGTAGCGATCGCCTGCCTCTTCGGCATCCAGCTCTGCATGACGCTCGCTACCATCAGCCCGACTCTCCTGAAGCAGTTCAACATCCTGATCAACCTCGCGGTCATGATCAATCTCATCCCTTATCTCCTCGCGATGGGTGCTGTCTCTGATCTGCAGAAAGCGGAAAGCGTACCGATGGAAAAAGCAAAGATCGCAAACATCGCTGCTATCATCGGCGGCATCTACAGTGTATATGCGGTTTACGGCTGCGGCTGGACCGTCATTTTGGAAGGCGCCTTCGTCACCGCTATGAGTTACGTGATCTACGCGATCGTTTCGCCAAAGCTCCGTTACAGTGCAGCACAGATCTCCACCTTTCCACCGATGGAAAAGAAATAAATAAGATAAAAAAACTCCCGACAAAATCGGGAGTTTTTTATTGCCAGATGCAGAGTGAGCCCAAGGGGCGGATCGTTCCTTTGATTCCGTTTGAAAGCTCTGCTCAAATGAGGAATGAGGAATGAAGGTGGCGGCTTCGCCGCGAATATATGGGTCGATGCCCGAAGGCTTCTTGATAACAGGCTTCCTGTTTTAGCTCTTTCTAACATCGTCCGATGAGCCGCGAATAACAAAGATTTCTCGCTTCGCTCGAAATGACAATACGAGAGAGTCAGATGTCTCCCAGTCACCAGTCACCAGTCACCAATAGTTTCGTTTCTATTTCTCCCTTGGCCTTCCTGACGAAGGAAAGCATATCCGGATCCAGCGGATAACGGATGACGCAGCCGGGCGAGAGAATGACATGGCGACCACCCGTCTCTCTAAGCGTCTCAAAGATCTGGTGCTCGATCTCATTCTTATGTCCGTCAGTGATATCCATGCGTTCAAAGCCGGCCATGATGCACTTACCGGTCATGACCTGCGCCTCGTGGATGCCCGGCAGAGATTCCCATGCATGCCAGTTGAAGATCTGAACGGGGTATTTCCGAAGCAGGGGGAACATGATGTGCTTTCCATGGGCATGCAGCACATTACACCAGCCCTGCGAAGCGGAAAGGACCGCGATATCATAGGGCATGCCGTACTCTTTGTAGAGATCCTCCTTCACCAGATCATAGGAGGAGAGCTGCGTCGCAAAGAAAATGCCATCGGCGCCCAGCTCGATGACGCGCTGTACGAGGGCGCAGGTGGTCTCTGTGATGGCAGTCAGGGCTGCCTTCACTTGCTCTCCATGACCGGAAGCGATGTGCTCCATCATGTGCGGACACAGTTTGTTCGCCGTAGTCAGCGGACTGAAGACGGTGAAAATGACAGGCACTTCGCCATTGGTCTTCTTCAGCAGTCTCTTCAGGTAGTCCTGCTCACGAGCCAGCGCCCCCTCATGGAGTGAGACCGGCTTGACTTTCAGCCAGTCTTCCGGCGTATGGACCGGAGTGGAAATGATTTTCGCCACGCCGCCTCTTTCAATGTCTGAATAATCGACTGTCACGCCGAAGTCTTCGACGCTGTACATACCGTTATTCATCGTCTTCAAGATATCGACGTCATAGGTCTTATAGAAATCATAGGTATGTTCCGCATTCGCTGCGGGATCGAGATCGATCATCGGCAGATAAGACCACAGCGAGTATGGTACACGGTCTACTGCATCTCCACGAATGGCGGCAGCGATGCGTTCTGCCTTCGTCATAGGGGCAGTTTTTTTCCTCTTCATAGAAAAGCTCCTTTCCAAAATGCTTATCATTTTTCCTATTATACTATAAATGAAGGGGCGGTTTAAGAACGCGGGCTTCCGAGTGAACCAAGGCTTCATCTATAGATCCATTGCCTGTTATCTATAAATGAAGCACTTCCATTGATCATGTATTCCTTCCCGTTATCTTTCTTATGCCCGACAGTTCTTGATAATTTTAGCTCCCATGAATGCGCGGGACTTTTTTGAACCGCAAGACAGCCGATATCTCTTTTCGAATTCTTAAATTTCAGTGCATAAGAAGAAAGATTGATTGATAATTTCCATGTGTAAGAGTATAATACTTATAAGTGATATTCGATTTTTGTTTTTTTCTATCAATCATTTGGGGGATCTCCATGAAATTGACATTGCTCGCCCTGAGCTATTTCCAAAAGACAGCCGAGCTGCAGCACCTGACGCGCGCAGCAGAAGCCCTTCACATTTCCCAGCCGTCCCTGTCCCATACCATCAAGGTACTTGAGACAGAGCTCGGCGTGCCGCTTTTTTCCAGAAGCGGTCGAAACATCGTCCTCACAAGATATGGCGAGATTCTGCTCCGCCATACGAACCGCATCATGCAAGAGCTGCACGGCGCGCAGAAGGAGCTGGCGGATACCAAGGAAGCGCAAAAACTCACCGTCACCATCTCCCTTTTCGCGGCTTCTATGATCATCCCGGCTTTCCTCACCCGTTTCCGTCAGGAGCATCCGGATATCCGTTTCGAGATCCTGCAGCAGCACAATAAGCCGGGTCAACAGAACCAGAACCATGTGGATCTCTTCCTGTCCTCCTCCATCAATCCGATCGAGAATGACCACTCTGTGACGCTCCTCAAGGAAGACATCATGCTGGCGATGCCGGATACGGATCCGCATGCCAGAAAATCATCTGTCAATCTGGATGAATTTGAGAAAGCGGGATTCATTTCTCTGGAAGCAGGCTCTTCCCTTCGTACCATCACAGACTTCTACTGCCGCATGGCAGGCTTTGTCCCACATGTGGTACTCGAGAGCGACAGCCCGATGACGGTACGTGAATTCATCCGCGCCGGTCTCGGTGTATCCTTCGCGCCGCGCATCACATGGCACGGTGTCGGCGGCGACCATGTCGCGCTGGTGCCGATTTCCTCTCCGAGCTGCTCGCGCTACATCAGCCTTTCGTGGAAAAAAGGCGAGAAGCTCTCTCCCCCGGCAGATATGCTGAAGCGCTATATCATCGAGAATTTCTCTGACTTCGCCAGAGAATATGCGGGACTTCCGCCGGAAAGATAAGAAAAAAACGAAGGCATCTTCCTTGGGGTGCCTTCGTTTTTTAGTGATCGCGCAACTCGCCAGATCCGATAAACCGCATATCCTGCCATATGAGAAAGCCGCCACCACGCCCCCTTCTCACAAGCAAAAAGCCCATCAAATGATGGGCTTTTTGCTTGTGAAATTGTCTATACCAGGCGGAAACGCCGTGGTTACATCAATGGGGCAGTTCTGAGAAACGTGATTTTAATCCCTAGCTGCTAATCACTAGTCCCTAGTCACCAGTCACTCATCCAAGAAACGCCATTTCCTCTTTCCAAGACGCGGACATTTCTTTCATCTTAGCGATCATGTCCCCTGCGTGTGTCTGCTGACGTTCTACGGACTTCGGCCCTGTGCCGCCGTAGCTTTCACGGTTCTTCACACAGTTTTCGATAGAGAGGGCTTCTTTGATGTCTTCTTCAAAGAGCGGGCTCATGGATCTGAATTCCTCCATGGAGAGATCCAGAAGGACCTTGTGGTGCTCGATGCAGTAGTGGACCGCATTTCCGACAACGGCATGCGCCTGACGGAAAGGCAGGCCTTTCTTCGCAAGGTAGTCCGCCATGTCGGTCGCATTCGAGAAGTCACTTTCAAGGACCGCACGGGTGTGATCGCCATTGACAGTCATAGTAGAGATCATGCCGGCATAGATATCGAGGGCGAAGTACAGGGTATCCAAGGCATCAAAGACGCCTTCCTTATCTTCCTGCATATCCTTGTCATAGGCCAGCGGCAGACCCTTCATGACGGTCAGAAGACCGATGAGGTGTCCATAGACACGGCCGGTTTTGCCGCGAATGAGCTCGCACATATCCGGATTCTTCTTCTGAGGCATGATAGAGCTGCCCGTGGAGTATCCGTCATCAAGCTCGATGAACTGGAATTCGCTGGTGGACCAGTAGATGAATTCTTCCGACAGACGCGAGAGATGCATCGCACAGATCGATGCGAAGGAGAGAAACTGGAGAAGATAGTCGCGATCCGATACCGCATCGAGGCTGTTTCCATAGACGGAGGCGAAGTGAAGGTCATTCGCTTCTTCCTCTGGATGTGTTGGGTACGTGGTCCCTGCCAGCGCACAGGCGCCGATCGGCGACATGTCACACATATCGTAGCAGTCTTCAAGACGCTTGAAGTCACGCTCGAGCATCGCAAAGTACGCGAGCATGTGATGAGCGAAGAGGACCGGCTGCGCGCGCTGCATGTGGGTGTAGCCCGGCAGGATGACGTCCTGATATTTCTTAGAGGCAGCGAGGAGGGCTTCTAAGACGGCGATGAGCTTTTCAGACAGGCGCGCGATATTTCTCTTCATGTACATATGGAGATCCAGCGCGCACTGGTCATTGCGGCTTCTCGCCGTGTGGAGGCGGGCGCCGGCATCGCCGATCTCCTCGGTGAGACGTTTTTCGATATTCATATGAATATCTTCGAGTTCGACGGAGAAAGGGAATGTCCCTTCATCGATATCTTTTTTGATAGAGAGAAGACCCTTGGTGATCTTTTCCTGATCCTCTTTGGAAATGATCCCATGAGCCGCCAGCATTTTTGCATGGGCGATAGAACCGGCGATGTCTTCACGATACATGCGGCAGTCATAGGAAATGGATGCATTGAAATCCAGTGCATTCTTTTCCTCTGCCTTCGTGAAGCGTCCGCCCCACATCATATCACTCATTTTGCATTCTTCTCCTTCATGAGAGCGCGGATGGTGAGCGGCAGGCCGAAGAGGTTGATGAAGCCTTCTGCATCTGCCTGATTGTATACATCATCTTCACCGAAGGTGACGAATTCTTCATTATACAGGGAGTACGGGCTTTCTGCGCCATTAGACATGATGTTGCCCTTGTAGAGGCGAAGGGTGACTTTGCCGGTAACGGTTTCGGAGGTCTTGTCAGCGAAGGCCTGCAGTGCTTCACGCAGCGGTGCGAACCACATCCCATCATATACGAGCTCCGAGTATTTTACAGCAGCGATCTCTTTGAAATGGAAGGTCGCGCGGTCAAGGCAGAGGCGTTCCAGTTCGGTGTGTGCGTAGAAAAGGATGGATCCGCATGGGTTTTCATAGACGCCGCGGGACTTCATGCCGACGAGGCGGTTTTCTACGAGGTCATCGATGCCGATGCCGTTGCGTGCGCCGATGGCGTTCAGGGTATTGACGAGCTCTACGCCGTCCATCTTCTTGCCATTGACAGCGGTCGGGATGCCTTTTTCAAAATCAATGGTGACGATTTCCGGCTTATCCGGAGCTTCTTCCGGATCGCAGGTGACGAGGTACATATCCTTGTGCGGCGCATTTGCCGGATTTTCCAGATCATCGCCTTCATGGGACAGATGCCACATGTTCCAGTCCATGGAGTATGGGTATTTCTGTGCAGCCTTTTCTTCATCAGTCTGCTTTTCATCATACTTGTCGATCGGCACACCATGTGCTTCTGCATAAGCCATTTCATCTTCACGGGACTTCATATCCCAGATACGCCATGGAGCGATGATCTTCATGTGCGGAGCCAGTGCTTTGATGGTAAGTTCGAAACGAACCTGGTCATTGCCTTTGCCGGTCGCGCCGTGGCAGATGGCATCAGCGCCATATTTCTTTGCCATGTCGACGAGGCATTTGCCGATCAGCGGACGAGCGAAGGAGGTACCGAGCAGGTACTTGCCTTCATAACGGCCATCTGCCTGAAGGACTTTGTATGCATATTCTTCAATGAATTCTTTGCGAACATCAAGGGTCTCTGCATATTCAGCACCGGATGCGAGCGCCTTCTTGTGGATGGCTTCGAAGTCTTCCGGCTGTCCCAGATTCACGGTGCAGGCAATGACTTCACAGCCATAGGTTTCTTTCAGCCACGGAATGATAACGGAGGTATCCAGACCACCGGAATAGGCAAGAACTACTTTCTTTACGCTTTTAATATCTGTCATGATAATGCCGCCTTTCCATATAATATAGACAATTTCATCAGCCCTTTCACATGGGCTTGTTTGACGATGTGATAATTATACAGCGTTGTGCATAAAATTGCAATAGCTTTTATGAAACTTTTTTCAAATAAAAAACGTGAGAGACTCTATCTCTCACGCTTTGGGATCGCTATCCATTTGTCTATTGGCTGAGGCGGCCTTCGGTCACCCGTCACAGATCCACCGGGATCCTCACTCACTATCCCCGCCCTACGGCTGATGCACGCTGTCGAGGATCACTTCAATGATCTCGCTGCATTCATCCTCGATCTCCAGCATAAAGGAGTACAGGTTTTTGATATCCCGTTTCTTCAGCCCGAGAGACAGCAGGATGAGGGAGGCAAGCTCTCTTCGAAGCACACGGACAGGACCGGTGCGGTCAAAGTCGAAGGCTTGCATATAGCCGAGCATGGCGCCTTTGGAAAGGAGCATGCGTGCATAATATTCATCCGGCTTCAGATAGCCCATACAGTCTGCCTCTGCGAGGTAGTGATCTGCGAGATCCAGATGCGTATGGAGCAGGGCTTCGAAAATCTTTGGCTCCGTATAGGCTTCATAGTAGAGTTCACGGAAAACCGATTTCTTCTCGATCGCATACAGCTCGACCGCCAGGATCGCTGCATAGTGATATTCCAGCGGTTTATCAGAGAAGCGCTTCTCCACCTCATCCACGATCACCTGGCAAAGTTCATTCGTAATGGCCGAGAAAACAGCGTCTTTATTCTCAAACAGATTGTAGATACTGCCCGAGGTGATCCCGGACTCCTGTACGATCTGGCGAATGGTTGTCTTTTTATACCCCTGTTCCAAAAAAAGTCTTTTAGCGGTGTTAAGAATGTTCGCACGAACGCCAACCATACGTTCTGCTCTTGTTGCTGCCTGTGCCATGATTATGTCCCCTTTTCATGAACAATGAGGCCAAACTCCGAATGGCCCCGGAAACTCAAAAATCAACTCTTCCCCAAATAAGGATACACTATTTCAGATGCATCTGGTTAATTATAAAATATAATAAAACGAATTGTCAATTTAACAAATAAGAAAATCTGCCAGACGGGACTGATTTTCATCGGGAGGATCAGAAACTCCGCCCTCCGGCATGCACCGAGCCGCTTTTCTTTTGATCGATCAGAAAATCTTTTCCTGCGCGGGGCATGGGATGTGGAAGTACCTGAAGCCAATCAGTCATCCATCAGAAAAAAAACAATAGAAAAAGAGCGGGAAATTAGGGGAGACCCGCTCTTTTCTGCCTGCGCTCTTGTGAAGGCGATGGGATGTCATCGGGGCTATGGGGAAAGCGGGAAACCATGATATAGGGGTATACCATGGCGGGATGACTCGCCAGACACGCGAAACGCAGGCAATGGTTTGCTTTAAGACACAGACAATATGCTTATGCTCTTAAAACATGCTTTTATTATAAATCATGTTTCATGCTTGTCAAGTGTCTTTCC
>FR879487.1:11977-21123 GCA_000434475.1 Dialister sp. CAG:486 | reverse complement strand
TCCCTACTTTTAAAAGATTTCCCCGCTGCAGGCAGCTAAAGAAGAGTCTTCATCGCGCTTCCTCGCCTCCCTAGAAGTGCCTGGACCAGTCGATGAGGTCACTTTCAGAGGCTCCGCCGGAAAAACGAGTCCCTGGAAACCATTCGCCGCTCTTGGCCGTTTCTTCTAGCAGCACATCGCTGTCTCCAAGATCACTGGAATGCGATGTGCAGAAAGGAATGACCTGCTTTCCGGAAAAGTCATGTGTCTTTACGAAATGGTATACAATGTTCGGCGCTTCGCCCCACCAGATCGGATACCCCAGAAAAACCGTCTCATAGCTATCCCAACCAGGTACATCCCCATCGATCTCCGGCATAAGGCTCCGATCCTGATGTTCGCGGCTGACGCGGCTGTTGTCATTTCTATAATCGAGATCCGAATCCGTATAGGGTTCTTTCGGCTTGATTTCCCATACATCCAGCCCTTTGGTGCGCGCAATGATTTCCGCAGCACGTTTTGTATTCCCTGTCGCAGAAAAATATACTACGATGGCTTTGGCATCTTTCTTCACCATATGGGTTTCGCTCGATGCGCCTGCTGCTTTGTCCTCGCGATGAGGCACCCCCATGGTTTCCCCGCAGCCGGTTAACCCTCCCGCTACCAGAAACGCACACGAAAGAGCGATCGCTTTCTTCCACATCATGATCCTTCCTTTCCCTCTTCGTTTTTCTTTTGATAAATCTGGTAATCAATCTGATCGAGCTGCTGCTGCTTTTCGTGAATATCATCCAGCAGGCGGAAGCGTTCTTTTCTGAGCTCTTTGATTTTCATCTTTTCGAGCTCTTGCTGTTGCACATCCATTCTACCCTCGCACTTTCTTCTTCATCATAGAAATCCAAGCGTCCACGTCCTTTTCCGGCGTGATCTGTTCGTCGCCCCCATAGGGGTCAAAGCGGACTTCTATCGTCCCGAGTACTTCATCCGCATGGGTGAAATTCTTAAGATGCTTGATGGCGCTCCCTGGCCAGCCACCATGTGTCGTGAAGAAAATCATTTTCTTTCCAGTGAAGTCATGCGTCGTCACGAAGGTACGCATGGCAGGCGCCATGGTGTACCACCAGGTCGGCGATCCCAAAGCGATCACATCATATCCCGCGATATCCTTGTTCATCGGACGCAGCGGCGGACACTCCCCCCGCTGTACTTCTGCCTGCCCCACTTCGACTGTTTCCTCATAGGGACCGTACTTCTTGACCGTCTCGATACGCTCGATATCCCCCTCTGTGGCTTTTGCCAGCGCTTCCGCGATCTTTTTCGTATTTCCATGACTATAGCTGTAGTAAACAATCAGTGTCTTCATAGTCACCTCTTCAGCGAGGCAGCGCGTCATAGGCTGCCGCGCTGACTTCCTCGCACCACTCATTAGAAAGATCGGTCCCCGGGATCTCAAAAGCCAGATGGCTGAACCAGCTCTCCCTCTTTGCCCCATGCCAGTGCTTCACATTTGCGGGGATTTCCACGATATCACCTGCTTTTAGGCTCTGCGCCTCTTTTCCTTCTTCCTGATACCAGCCTTCGCCATCGACACAGATGAGCACCTGCCCGCCCCCGCTCTTGGCGTGGTGAATATGCCAGTGGTTGCGGCATCCAGGTTCGAAAGTCACTTGGCATATGGTCAGCGGATCGCCTGCTTTAGAAATCACCTTCAAATAGGAATTCCCGGTGAAATACTTCGCGTAAGCCGTATTCGGCTCGCCCTGCCCAAAGAGGCCGCCGTGCTCTGCGTCCCCATTCTCATAGACCTCCATGGCAAGATGGAAGGCCGCCCATGCATTAGGCCAACCCGCGTAAAAAGCAATGTGCGTCAGAAGTTCTGCCATTTCCTCCTGCGTCACGCCATTCTTTTTGGCTTCCTTCAAATGGTAGGCAAGAGACGCATCTGTCATGCCCTTCCCGATCAATGCGCTGACCGTGACGATGGAACGGAGCTTGCGCGACAGTTTCTCCTCTCGGCTCCACACTTCACCAAAAAGAACATCATCATTGAGTGCTGCAAATTTCGGCGCAAAATTTCCCAGAATAGTGCGTCCTGCTGTCTGTTTAACCATAGCATAATCCTTTCTGCTTACATATTGAATAAAAAACGGACAGGGCAAGAAGGTTCTCCAGAGATCATGCGAGATCCTGCGACTCATGCCCCATTTTTCTGATGCGGTGTCCTAGCCCCTCCGCTCAAGATGATGATACGAAGAACTGAGGAAACGCTGATGCCTCGCAGTCATAAGACACGCCGCCCCCTGAATTCCCCAATCACCAATCCTTAGTCACCGGCTACCACCTTTGGAAATTCCCGATTGATGACCTCCGCCATCATGCGCTTCATATTCCAGTCGCCGTGAATGCCGTCCAGCGCGAGTCAGGTGGGAAGCTCTTCCATCTTTTCAAAGGGCGCGGCGGTATCGATATGGACCTCACCGCGTATGAAAGCATTCACCTCATCGAAAGAAGCTTTCCAGCCCTCATAGGTCGGCTCATGAAAAGCCTTCTGGATGTTTTCAGGATTGATCGGCGGCAGCGTCATCAGGATGGGCGTGATTCCATGCTCGCGGCACTTTCTCTGGATCTCCTTCAGGTCAGAGATCACATCCGCTGCCGGGACACCGGCGCGAAGACTGTTCGTCCCGCCCAAGATGAGAAGGTACTCCGGCGAAAAAGGAAGCACGTCCTTCTCGAAGCGCATGACCATCGCCTCACTCGTATCCCCGCTTTGAGAAAGATTGATCGAAGGAAAGTCCAGATACGACTCATAGCTGTAGGCAAGGTCAGCAGGCCCAAAGGAGAGATGGCCGCCGCCGTGAGAAATGCTGTCGCCATAGACAGCCACCTTCCAATGCTTCACCGGATTTTTGATCTCCTGCGGCAGGCTCCACTCACCCACGGGCTTCCCCGTGCTGTCCATTCCCCTGACGCGCCAGTAGTACGTTCCCGTCCGCGGAGCGTCATCGTAGAGGTCGGTGAGCTCGGTCGTATTCGCATAGATGCGATGGACGGAGGGCGAGAAGCCATGGAGATTTTCCGGATACTTTGACGTGACTTCGATCTCATAGCGCGTAGCATTCGGATTTCCTGTGTATGCATAGACCGGATACAGAAGGACGCTGCCAGATCCCTTGCCATAGGGATCGTGCGGGATGGGCGCATTGCGCTCCGTCTTGAAAAGTGCGCTCTCCACATCTGCCGGCTGCGAATAGGGGCCGATCGGATGCCCATCCAGATCGTACGCCCGTACGCGATAGAAAAGAGGCTTCTCTGCCGGTAACTGTCTCATGTCCAGCATGAGGCTATTCGTGTATACCTGGGTATTCCTGTAAATCGCTGTGGCTATCGGAGCATCCGCTCGCAGGTCTTTGGGAATCTCTTTGAAAATCTCCACCTCGCTTCTGACGGCATTCAGATTCTGCGGCCAAGTCAGGCAGCCGTACGTCCCTTTCTCCTCTTTGATCACCTGCGCGGCGCGGACTTCCTCGCAGTGAAAATGCAAGGATCCTGCGGTCATGATAAGTGGCAGCACCGCAAGCGCAAGTCCTGCAGCAAGCCGCCTTTTCCATTGGATCGTCATCGTTCATGCTCCTCCCTTCGTTTCTTCTGTCATTAGTATAGGCAGAATATTGCTGCATAGCAAATACTTATGGATTATGAATTTGGATAGTGAAAAGGCATGAAAAAAGTTTAATAGGTTCAAGGTTCGGGGTTCAGGTTGATGGGTTCAACAGGTTCTGAGGGTTCAACCGGGTGGTGCGATGCATAAAAATAATAAACGCCGCGAATGATTTGAAAATATCGTAAGAGGCGTTTCCCTTTAGAGAAGTAATGCTATTAAGATAAGCGGCAGAACGTTCTTGGCTCCCCATCGGGGGAGCTGCCCGAAGGGCTTGTGCAAGCGAACTGGATTTTTAGGAGCGAAGCAACGCGAAAATCCAGTGAGACGCCATTTCGAGCGAAGCGAGATGAGGGGGCAACGTAGCGGTATTGCATGAAAGTGTTGGAATATCGATAGCAACGGACTATTCAACATAGCACGCCATACCGCTAGCATGCCCCTATTGCCTTCGGCACTTCCCCCGAAGGGGGAAGCAAGACGCTATGTAGCCAACGATTTCCTTAACTTAATAGCATTACTTAGAGAAGGGGATGCCCGAAAGGCAGAAGATAGAGTGCCCCAAAGGGGCACAACTCTACGTAGCGGTCAGCATACTATCTGCATCAATCGGTATTCCTGCTATCCAAAGCTCCTCGATGAACATTCTGCAGAATTCCGCCTCTTCGAGACAGTCTATCCCTGGCCTTCGGCCTGCCCCTTCTCTAAGGGGCGACGCATTTTACGTTAATCTCAAAACTTGCGGCGCTTCTATCATATTTTGCGCCGCACCACCAACCTGAACCCGGAACCTTGAACCCGACAACCAAAAAAACACCTGCTTTCGCAGATGTTTTCCCTCACTTCAACTTCTCTTTCAAAAACTCAATGAACGTTTTCGTGACACGGCTGAAGGGCTGATTTCTGCGCCACGCAAGAGAGGTGTAGATATACTGCGGCTTTCCTCCGATCGGTCTGAAACAGATCCGATGCTCATCAAGAAAGGGGAGTACACCCTCCCCGGAGATATAATAGCCCATGCCCTCATCGACCATGATGACCAAGTTCGCGGGGAGGTCAGACTCGATCATGGCAGGATGGCTTTCCTGATCCGTATGCCTGGCAAAGAGCATCGCCTCAAGATCTGGACGAAGCCCCTGCAGCAGGGGGCGGCCTTCAAGGTCTTGCATCCATACTTCCGGCTTCTTGGCGAGCGGATCATCCGCACGCATATACACCCCCACCCGGCTCGGTTTTCCGATGGGGAATGACTCATACTTCTCCCTATCGAAAGGCTCAACAAGGAGACCCACATCGACGCAGCCATGATCCATACATTCACAAATGTAGGGCGTGATGTCCGTGTAATAGCGGAAATGTACAAAAGGATGGAGTGTCTGAAATTCCTTAATGAGACGCACGAAATCACGTGCCTGCGAGAGATCCCCTCCTGCTACGCTGATGGTGCCTTCCAGATTTTCTGCCGCCTGCGAGACTTCCATCTCCGTCTTGTCGACCAGAGAGACGATCTCTTCGGCGCGTCGGCGAAGAAGAATGCCTTCCGGCGTCAATGCGATCTTGCGTCCGCTCCGATCCAGAAGCGGGACGCCCATATCCGCTTCGAGGTCCGCCATCTGGCGCGACAGCGTCGGCTGCGTGATGTGGAGGCGGCTGGCCGCCTTCGTGATGCTCTCCTCACGCGCGACCATGAGAAAATATTTCAACACACGGATTTCCATGGAAATCGCTCCTTTCATGAAATCATTTTTCTCATTATATCACGGGAAGGAAAGGGGGGGCAGGGTTAGCCCTCGGGGCGGCTCCGTCCACTGATTTTGAGAAAAAGCTCGGATCTCTAGTTAGGAGTTAGGAGTGTTGGTGCGGCGCATAAAAATATAGAAGCGCCGTAAATTTTAGATAAACCATACTCTCGTATCGTCATTCCGACTGAAGTGGAGGAATCTTTTTCGTTTGCGGCATACCGCCGGGTAAGCTCAAGAACGCAAATGGGAAGCCTGCTTTCAAAGGCAGGGAGTACGGTGTTTCATGCAAGAGAAACAACGCACAATGTACGGATTTCCGCTGCAACAAAGATCCCTCGGCTTTGCTCGGGATGACGAAACGGAGAGATGGCTACCCGACAACTGCTTTCAGACTTAGATCATGAGACATGCTGTCCCTTGATTTCGAATGAAAGCTTTGCTCGAATGAGGAATTAGGAATGAAGGTGGCGGCTCCGCCGCAAATATATATTTTGTAGCGAAGCTGCCACCACAATCCTGAACCCATCAACCTGAACCCGACAACCACAAAAGACGTGCTCGCGCACGTCTCTTTCGTTAAAAGCTGTATGTTCCCTTATAAATCAGGTCTTTGATGAAATTCGGAAGGGCAAAACAGCTTTTCTGGATATGTTTATTGTAGTACTTCATCGGCTGCGGGCCGTCTTCACGGATCGTGGCTGTCAGCGGGTCATATTTCTTCGATCCGATCATGAAGGAGTGCATACACTCCGGATAGATCGGCACGTGTGAAAAATACATGCGTACAATGGGGAATACATCACGCATCGCCGCAAAGACATCGTGGACGGTCTTCTGCTGGACGATCGGGGACTCGGTCTGCTGGACGATGAGCCCATCTTCTCTAAGAGCCGCCTTGGCGCTTTTGTAGAATTCTCTCGTGAAAAGGCCTTCGCCCGGTCCGATGGGGTCAGAGCAGTCGATGATGATGACGTCATAAAAGTCCTTCACCGCAGCCGCAAAAGCGATGCCATCCCCCACATGGACATGAAGCTTCTTCGGCGGATCCAAGAGGACTTTGGAGATCGTCGGGAAATATTCCTTCGAAAGCTCGATGACGCGGCCATCGATGTCGCAAAGATCCACCTGTTTTACACACTCGTGGCGGCAGACTTCGCGTGCGACGCCACCGTCTCCGCCGCCAATGATGAGTACACGCTCCGGATGAGGATGCATCATGAGCGGGACATGCGCGATCATTTCATGGTACGTCCACTCATCCTTGACAGAAGTCTGGAAAACACCGTCTAAGATGAGAAGACGTCCATACTGCTCCGTCTCGACGATCTCAATGTGCTGGAAGGGGGTCTGCTCTTCATGCAGTCTTTTTGTGATCGCCAGAGTGAGCCCCAGATGGTCATTGGCCCACTCAGTCACGGTCTGTTTCGTTTCCATAGGCTTAGTTCTCTTCTTTCGGAGCTACTGTCTTAGCCGCCTCATCGAAAAGATTTCCGCCGGCAGGCGCAGGAGCGGCTTCCTCTGCTTCTGCCGCCGGTGCTTCTGCCGTCGGTGCTGCTTCTTCTTCCGGGGAAGAAGGCTCCGCCTCAGCGGCCGCTTCAGACGGTTCAGAAGCTGCCGGCTGCTGAGCCTGCACCGCCTGCGGCGCACGAGCGGCTTTGGCTGCTTCGATCAGCGCCAGCGCAGATTTGAAATTTGACAAGAGCTTTTCGATATACAGATTCATATCGCCTTCTGCCTTCAGCAGATCCGCATTCATCTTGCGACGAGCCGCTTCGGCATCGGAAACGATCTTCTGCGCTTCGCTCTGGGCTTCCTGAATGGAAAGCTCGGCTTCCTTGTGTGCATTCTTCTTCACATTATCTGCGGTTTCCTGTGCCATGACCAGCGTGTGGGACATGGTCGACTCCATCTTTTCGTAGTTGCGCAGCTTCGTGCGGATGATGTCCATTTCTTCTTCCATCGCACGGTGCTCGCGGTAAATCTTTTCATAGTCGCTCGCAAGCTCTTCCAGAAAGGCATTCACTTCATCCTTCGAATAGCCGCGGATCTGACCGGAAAATGTTTTATTATGAATATCCATCGGTGTGATCATGATCTATGCTCCTTTAATGATATTCTTACTTATGAGTTCAAGGGTTCAGGGTTCAAGGTTCAAGGTTCAGGGTTAGCCCCTCGGGCGTGCCGTCCCATGATTACGTGTGAAAGAGGTTCAGCGGGTTCTATAGGTTCAAGAGGTTCAAAGGGGGTGGTGCGGCGCATAACAATCAAAAGCGCCGCGGAGGTTTGAAATTAGCGATTTTCCCGTATCGCAAACCTAATCCCTAGCCACTAATCCCTGCTTTCAAACTTCAAGGCTATGGTATTCACGAAAGATGAGAAATCTATGAACCTGTCGAACCTACAGAACCCATTGAACCTATTAACCTGAACCCCGAACCCTTACTTATATCTGTCGATCAAAAGCCCCGTCCGTCCTTTTCGGCTCGTACCAGTCTCTTCTTTGATCTCGATGCGGCCGCGTCCCCGGATGCTGATGATATCGCCCGCTTTCACCGTCTGGGACGCGCTCTTGGCAGGCTGCCAGTTCACTTCCGTGCGCCCGTCATCGACGGCCTGCACCATCTTGGAGCGGGAGATACCAAAGCCCGCTGCCCCGACGGCATCGAGGCGAAGAGAGGCCACTGTCGCACGGACTTCCTTGGCCGTTTTCTTCGGCGGCTCGATCTCCTCCATCGGGATCTCTTTGACCGTGACAGGAACCATAGCGACCTTATGGAAATTGTCTCTGATCCATCCGGCCATGGTACTGTCTGCTACGATCTGACAGCCGGCTCCCTGCATGAGGATGTCGCCAAGAACGGCACGGTCGATACCAAGACCCATCAGCGAGCCTAAGACGTCCCGATGCCCGATCAGGCGGTAACGGTCATCCCAGGTGACGGAGAGGAGTGTCATGCCAAAGTCGATGGGGCCGTCATAGTCGTCTCTGGAAAAGGCGATGCGCACGCGCTCTGCCTCATGATAGCCGCCTTCACTCTTCACCGTGACCGTCTTCATATGGGTTGCGATAGTCTGCCCGATCTGCGCAGCAAAAGGCGACATAAACGGGCCGACAGCAAATGGCCGTCCACGGTCGACAGCATCGGCCAGATCCAGCAGACGGATCGCCATGTCGTTGGCATCGTCACTGGTGGCCGCAAAATAACGAATAATTTTCTCTCTATCTTTCATATGTTGATTCCTGGCTCATCATTTCTAATTATTTCCCCGCCATCTGATCCGATTTTGCGAGGCATGCTTCTACGCCATCCATCAGTGCAGCGCGGATACCCGCGCGCTCCATGGCATGGATCCCCGCGATGGTGGTGCCGCCTGGACTAGTGACCTGATCCCGCAGCTCAGAGGGGTGTTTCCCTGTTTCCAGCACCATCTTGGCTGCGCCATACAACGTCTGGGCAGCGGCTTCGATGGCAAGCTTTCTGGGAAGACCGATCAGGACGCCGGCATCTGCCAGGGCATCAATGATGACAAACGCATATCCCGGACCTGCGCCCGAGAGCGCGCCAAGCTCATCGAGCTGGCGTTCCGTCACGACGGCTTCCTTGCCCAGCGCACGGAAAATATCCTCTGCCTCAGCGATGAATCCTTCCGAAGCGAATGTCCCCGGAGCGATCGCTGCCATGCCTTCTCCGACAGAGGCCGGGGTATTCGGCATGACGCGGATGACTTCTGTCCCCTTCGGAAGAGCCTTTTCCAGTGTCTCG
>FR879487.1:7339-11959 GCA_000434475.1 Dialister sp. CAG:486 | reverse complement strand
AGAGCCTTTTCCAGTGTCTCGATCGTGACAGCGGCTGCAATAGAAAGAACCCGGCGGGGCGCATGCCGGGACAATTCTTCCAGCACAGAAGGAACCACGTTCGGCTTCACGGCCACAATGACCAGATCCGCCTCACCGGCTTCGCCCCCCTCTTTGGAGACAGAGACTCCGTATCGTGCTGCTTTTTCTTCCGAAGCCGCAAGGGAATGCTCCTTGACGAAGACTTCTTCTTTTTTCCATAAACCTTTGGCAAGGCAGCCGGAGAGGATCGCTCCTCCCATCGCCCCGCATCCGATGATCAGTATCTTCTTCATAGGTTCGGTCCTTTCCAGGCAGGGATGCCTTGGAAATCGGTCAGTCGATCCTTATCGAGCCGTACAGTCTCCGGCAGGCAGATAAGGACATCATCATTCAGAAGCTCGATGCTTCCGTGGGCCAGATAAACAGCTCCACTCATGAAATCGACAAACCGGCTGGCTGTCTCATCATCCACACTGTCATTCAAAACGACAATAACGGCAAGCCCTTTTTCAAGAGCATCCACCCCATGCCGTGCATCTGCATACGTGCCGGGTACCATGATCACCACCTCCAGCGGACGGAGACTTCGGGCCGGCAGCGCGCCTGCCTCCGGAAGTATCTCCCTCTCCTCTGCCTGTGTGTCATAGACATCCTCGTCCTGGTCATTGAACTGCTTTTTCAGCCAGCCCATGCCCGTTTCCCAGAAAGACATCAAGCCTCTGGAGCCGAGGGTCCCTGCGGCTGCTGGGCATTCCACTGCGGCGCACCGGCCGGTGCGGCTGCCTGCTGGTCCGCATAGGCAGCAAAATTCTCACGGGAAACGCTCATATTATTCGGCGCGCAGAGATAAATGCTTTCAGAGATCTGGTCGATGCGGCCATCCAAAGCATACATGATGCCCTGAACGAAATCCACGATACGCTGGGCTTCATCCGCATCCGTTTTTTCCATATTCATGACGACCGGACGCATAGCCTTCAGATGATCCCCGATCTTTTCCGCATCACTGTAGCTCTTCGGGCTGACAACAACCATGGTGTATGGCTTGGCGGCCTGACGCGGAACAGCGCTTCTGCCGATACCGCGGACAGCTGCCGGACGCGGCGGGACGGGCTGAGCCGGATTGACGGGAGCCGTCTCCTCGCCAAGATCCTCCTCTTCCATATCCTCATCATCACGATCGACGAACTGATCTTTAAACTTATCCAATAAACTCATTTCTTTCTCCTCCTAATGGTATACGCGAGAGCCGAAGATCGCGGTGCCGATACGCACCATCGTGGCTCCCTCTTCGATAGCCTGTTCAAAATCATGGGTCATTCCCATAGACAGGATGGAAATCTGTCCCTCGGGAAACTGCTTTTTCATATCCTCCCACATCTCGTGGGCTTTGCGGAAGACGGGACGCGTCATCTCCACATCCTCATAATTCGGTGCCATGCACATCAGTCCGAGCACCCTCACATGAGAGAGCGACTTCGCTTCATCGACCGCCATTTTCATGTCATCTGGTGAAAGGCCTGTCTTGCTTTCTTCTCCGGAAATATTAAACTCCAGAAGTACGTCCTGCACCTTATCGATCTCTGCCGCCCGCTTGTCGATCTCCCGCAGAATGGACAATGAGTCCGCTGACTGGATGAGATCTGCCATAGCGACTGCCTTTTTGACTTTATTTTTCTGCAAATGTCCCTGCAGATGCCAGGTCACCGGGAGCGAGAGCTCCTGGTATTTTTCTTCCATTTCTTGGACACGGTTCTCACCCACATGGGTGACACCGAGAGAAATGGCTTCTTCCATGTCTTTGATGGGATGGAACTTCGTCACAGCCACCAGCGTGACCTGCTGATGATACGGGGATTTCTCCCGCGCTGTTTCGATCCGCTCCATGACATGAGCTAATCGTTCTTTGATTTCTGACATAGCCCCGCCTTCTTTGTGTAGTTTCAGCATAGCTCTTCTGGTAGAAATAGTTATACTCATGATTTATTATAGCACAGAAATCCATAGGGAAAAAGGAAAAGGTTGACAGGTTCTATGGGGTCTATGGGGTCTATGGGGTCAACGGGGGCGGTGCGGCGCATAAGAATATAGAAGCGCCGCGAAGTTTTGAAACTAGCAGTTTTCTCATATCGTAAACCTAATCCCTAGCTACTAATCCCTAATTCCTAGCCGCCCATCCCAACTCTCAAGCATCAAGGTCTAGGGAAACACTGATTCAATCGTTGTCAGATTTAATCAGCGTTTCTCTAACTCCTTTGGCTAACACTGAACCTTATACGCAAAAGCCCCGACAGCTCATCTGAGCCATCGAGGCTTTTATCACTTGTTCCTTATACCATATTCGCTTTCTTTGCGATCTCCTCCGGAATCGTCAGCCCCAGGATCTCCGCATCCTGCTTATTGATGACGATGGTATAGTCCTTCTGATGTTGGATCGGAGACGTCTCCGGCTTGACCTTGCCATCGAGGATATCCGCCGCCAGCTCTCCTGTCTGCTTGCCGAGGCGATAGTAATCGACCGAGAGCGCTGCGAGCGCACCGTCCTTCGCCATGATGTCCGCCCCGACGATGACGGGGATCTTATTCGCATCCGTGATCTTCATCAGTGTCGGAATGGAGGAAGCCAGCGTGTTATCCGTCGGGACATAGATGTAGTCTACCTTACCGATGAGTGACTCCGCCACCTGCTGGATATCATTGACATTGTTCACCGTACGTTCTTCGACGGCAAGACCATGCTTCTTGCAGTAGTCCTTCATCTGGTTCGCCTGCACTTCGCTGTTCACTTCGCTAGAACAGTAGATGAGGCCTACATGCTTCGCCTGCGGGATGAGCTTGGCAGCAAGCTCCATCTGGGCATCGATGGCTGCGAAATCACTGACTCCGGTGACGTTACCGCCGGGTCTCTCATCATTCTGTACCAGCTTGGCACTGGTATAGTCAGTGATCGCAGTACCGACGATCGGGATGTCCTTGATCTCATTTGCTGCTGCCTGCGCCGCCGGTGTCGCGATGGCACAGATCAGCTTCGGCTTCTCTGCTTTGAACCGGGAAACGATGGTCTTCAGATTCGACTGATCGCCCTGTGCATTTTCCTGCTCGATCTCGACCTTATCCGGCCCATAGCCGCGCTCCTTCAATGCATCGACGAAGCCTCTATTAGCCTCGTCGAGTGAGCCATGCTGCACGATCTGTACGACACCGATCTTGATCTTGCCCGAGGCATCTCCGCTCTGTCCACCACAACCGCCGGAGATCAGAGCCGCCGCTGCGAGCGCGGCCGCTATACTGCATTTCATCCAGTTTTTCATCTTATGTTGCCTTCTTTTATTTATACAATACTATATGGGGCTCAAGGTTCAGAGTTGGCCCCGAGGACGTGCTGTCCCTTGATTGTGAATGAAAGCTTTGCTCGAATGAGAAATTAGGAATGAGGAATTAGAAATGATGATGCCGGCGAATCCCAGTCACCAGTCACTCCTAATCCCCAATCCCTAATCCCTAGCTACTCATCCCTAGTCCACCATCGTAGCATTCTTGTATTCATCCGGGATCTTAATACCAAGGATCTCCGCATTTTTCTTATTGATGATGACCTCATAGACTTCCGGATCCTCGACCGGAGTTTCTTCCGGCTTGATCTTTCCATCCAGGATCTGGGCCGCCATGTGGCCGGCCTGGACACCCGATTTATAGAAATCTACAGAGAGAGAGGCGAGCGCTCCGTCTCTGGCCATGCTGTCAGCGCCGACGAGGACCGGGATCTTAGCCGGGTCTGTCACTTTGACAAGGGTCGGGATGGAAGAAGCGAGAACATTGTCCGTCGGGACATAGATGAAGTCGACCTGCCCTACCATGGATTCTGCGACCTGCTGGATATCATTCACGGAGGAGACCGTTTTTTCTACGACGGAAAGGCCAATGGAAGCGGCATGCTTCTTCGCCTGATTCGCCTGGATCTCACTGTTTACTTCACTCGAGCAGTAGAGAAGCCCCATGGTCTTGGCATTCGGCAGGAAGACTTTGCCCATATCTACCTGCTTTTCGACCGGACCACGGTCATTGACGCCGGTGACATTCGTTTCCGGCTTCTGATTCGATTTGACGAGCTTCGCCGTCTCAAAGTCAGTGATGGCACAGCCGACGATCGGAATATCTTTGATCTCATTTGCGACCGCCTGCGTTGCCGGAGTAGAGATCCCGAAAATAATGTCCGGCTTATTGCTCTTGAAACGTGCCGTGATGCTCTTCAGATTCGACTGATCCCCCTGTGCATTCTGCTGATCGACTTCGACCTTGTCCGGTCCATAGCCTTTATCCTTCAGCCCATCGATCATTCCTTGATTGGCTGCATCCAGCGAACCATGCTGCATGATCTGCACGACTGCGACCTGTTTCTTGCCGGAAATCTTACTGCTCCCTGCCGAATTGCCGCCACATCCTCCATAGACCAGTGTCATTCCTGCCAATGCTGCGATAAGCCCTGCTTTTACCCATTTGTTCATGATGATATTCCTTTCTACTTTTCTACCATGCTGCTTTCAGAAATATGATTCTGCGTGACAGAGCTTTACGCGCTTCTTTCTATTGCCGCGCCGC
>FR879487.1:0-7293 GCA_000434475.1 Dialister sp. CAG:486 | reverse complement strand
TTCCTCTCACTGAAACAAAAAGTCCCTTGCTATTCTCATCAAGGGACGACGGGGACTCATCGCGGTACCACCCAATTTATCTAAGGAATACAAAAAGGGTGGTACCAAGGGACGGATTCTCCGTGGTACCACCCTCATTCATCTTCATCAGATCAACTCTCGGCTCCTTAACGCAAGCCACCCCGGCAAGACCTACTTCGATTTCAGTCATGCAGTTCCGGAAAGAACTTCCCTATTTCCTATTTACCGGTTCCCAGCATTCCCGGCTCTCTGTGAAAAATCAGAAATACGTACTTTTTTCCATCAGCACTTTTGTAATATGTGCTTATTGTATCGGATGATGAGGAAAATGTCAAGCCGAAAAGACCTCATAAATCAGGAGAGAAGCGCTGAAGCCATCCACAGGAGGCGTTCTGCGAAGGAGACCCCGGCTGCTGATCTCCTTTCACCTCCATAGAAAACCCCCGACCGAAAAATTCGATCGGGGGCGCATATTATCGATTTGCAGTCGCCTTGACGGCATCCACGACTTTGGCTCCGCCGGCACGATTTCCGCGATCGACGAAACGATAGCCGATGAAAAGGAGAATGAACCAGACCGGAGTGACATAGAGAGCGACTCTCGTATCCTCACGGAAGGCAGAAGCTACGACTACGCAGGCAAGGAAGGCCATGGTGATATAGCCGGAGTAAGGAGCCCAGGGCATCTTGTACGTGAGCTTCGCCTTTTCTTCTTCCGAGAGAGAGGCACGGAATTTCTGCTGGGTGCGCAGGATGACGAACCAAGTCCAGAGCGCCCCGAAGGAACCGACGCTGGTGACGTAGACGAAAAGTTCAGCCGGCATGACATAGTTCAGACCGACAGCGACAAGCAGGATCGCTGCGGAGAAAAGGATGCCGACCCACGGCAGACGATGACGGTTCAGCGTCTGGAAGCAGGCAGGTGCATTCCCCTGCAGGGACAGATTGTAGAGCATACGGCCGGAGCTGAAGATCCCGCTGTTGCAGGAAGAGAGTACCGCCGTGATGACGACGATATTGATAATATCCGCTGCACCGGCGATGCCGAGTTTTTCAAAGGTCACCACAAATGGGGATCCCATGTGTCCGATCTCATTCCATGGATAGATGGACATGATGACGCCCAGAGAGAGCACATAGAAAATCAGGATACGCCAGAAGACTTCGTCGATGGCTTTCTTGATGGTGGACTTCGGATCATGCGCTTCACCCGCAGTGACGCCGATGATCTCGATGCCAAGATAGGAATACATGACCATGACAAGCGCCATCAGGGTGCCGGAAAAACCATTCGGGAAGAAGCCGCCGTTCTGCCAAAGGTTTGCGATGCCGGTCGCAATGCCGCCATTGCCAATGCCGAAGACGATCATGCCGATGCCGCTGATGATCATGAAAATGATGGTGCAGATCTTCACGAGGGCAAACCAGAATTCAAACTCGCCATAGGCAGAGACGGCGATGAAATTCACCACGGTCATGATGACAAGTGCAACGAGCGCTGACAGCCACTGCGGCAGGTCCGGATACCAGAAATTCATGTATATCCCGACGGCAGTGAGCTCGGCCATACAGGTGACCATCCACATGTACCAGTACGTCCAACCGGTGAGATAGCCCCACTTCGGGCCTAAGAAACGTGCCGCATGCGCACTGAAGGCCCCGGAGACCGGGTAGGCGACGGAGAGCTCACCGAGCGCACGCATGATGAAATAAATCGCAATGCCGCCGATGACATACGTCAAGAGTACCGATGGGCCGGCAAGTTCGATCGCAGTCGCCGAGCCCAGAAACAGACCGACACCGATCGCACCGCCAAGGCCGATGAGCTGGATATGTCTGTTTTTCAGGCCGCGTTCCAGGTTTTCATGCATTTCCTGTTCTTTGTCTTCCATAATTCTTTCCTCCTAGCAAGTCCTGATGATCCCAAGTCCGGCAGCTGAGACTGCCCCGCCGGAGAGTGGATCCCCTCCCCCGACATAACCGCTTTCCTTTCTTCATCTGCTTTCAGAAATGTGCTTCCCATTCCTGCATATTCGAATGAGTCTAAGTAATAACGCAACTAATATTTTATACAAAATAAGGGTGCATGGCAAGATAAAATAGGGGTAGATCCATATAAATTTAGTCATATCTGGGCATATTTTATGATTTTTATTTTATAGAAAAGCGCGCATTGTCACGTTTTAGCATGAATATGATCATCCATAACCCAGTCATGGCAAATGACCAGAGAACGGGAGTGAGTGGTGAATAGTCGCTAGGGATTAGGAGCCTCGAGTGACTGGTGACTTGAATGCCATTTTCGGGCAGCGCCATTTACAAAAACAGGCGCTTGGCTGCTGCCGTAAATCGCCTGCTTGATACGCATTTCCCCGCACACTTTCATACCGCCAGTACCCTATCCGCCCCTTCGTTGCGCCTCCCCCTCTGGGGCAATGCTATTAAGTTAAGGAAATCGTTAGCGACGCAGCGTCTTGCTTCCCCCATCGGGGGAAGTGCCGAAGGCAATATGTGCAAGCGAACCGGATTTTTAGGAGCGAAGCGACGCTAAAATCCAGTGAGACGCCATTTCGAGCGAAGCGAGATGGGGCATGCTAGCGGTATAGCGTGCTATGTTGAATAGTCCAATGCTATCGATATTCCAACACTTTCCGGCAATACCGCCACGTAGCCCCCTCACCCCTTCGGGGAGCTCCCCCGATGGGGAGCCAAGAACGTTCTGCCGCTTAACTTAATAGCATTAGCCATAAGAGGGGCTGATGCGCTCTCTGCGGGGCACCTTCCCCTAGAGGGGAAGGCTGCGATACGAGAATACCATCTTCTAAAAAAAGGCGGCGAAGCCGCCACGAGAGCCCTGAACCTTGAACCCTGAACCCTGAACCAAATGAAAGCAAAGTAAAAAGGAGCTGTGAAGAAATGCGGATTCATTTCTTCACAGCTCCTTTCATTTTTACCGGATGCCTACTGCTCGCAGGGCTCTTTCACCTTGTACCACCAGCAGTACATGGCAGGTACGACGAGGAGTCCGATCGCGGTCGCAAGAAGAAGACCGCCGATGAAGGAGACGGCGAGCGGGCGCCAGAAGGGATTCGGAATCAGGGGCACGAAGCCCAGGACATCCGTCACCGAAGAGAGCATAATGGGGCGGAAACGGAGCGCCGCCGACTCGACGACGGCGTCATACGGTGTCTTCCCGCTTTCCAGATGCTGGCGGATCTGATCCAGAAGGATGATGCTGTTTCGGATGACCATGCCGGAGAGCGCCACAAAGCCGATGATGGCGACGAAGCCGATCGCCTGCCGCGTCACCAGCAGTGTCAGGATCGCGCCGATGAGTCCGAGCGGTCCGGTCACGACAGCCATGATGAGCTTGGGAATATTTCCCAGCTCGAACATCAATATCATGAGGACGAAGAAGACCATCATAGGCATGGCGCCTACGATGTAGGTCATGGACTTCTCGCTCCACTCAAGCGACCCGTCCTTCTCGAACGTCACCCCTTCCGGAAGGCCGGCCCGGAAGGCTTTGAGATCCGTATCATAGAGCGCCATGGATACGGAGTCTGCCTTGGCTCCGCCTGTTACATCTGCCCGGAGCGTGATGGTCGGCTTCAGATCCCTGCGCCAAATGGTGCTTGTCTCATTTTCATAGGACAGATCCGCAAATTCGCCAAGTGGCACGTAGCGGCCATTTCCCACATGGACAGGCAGTGAGTCAAGGCTGGCCAGACGCGCTGCATTGTCTCCTTCCAGCTTGAAGGAGATCGGGATGAGCTGATCGCCCTGATACGACTCAGCCACCTTGTAGCCGGAAAGCTTCACGTAGAGATCCTGCGATACCGCATAGTTATCGATCCCCAGCTCGCGCACCTTGTCCTGATTGATCTTGAGCTTCAGTGTCGGTGTCTCCTGCGGCCAGTCGAGGCTCGCATTCGTGACATTCGGATTCTGCTTCATGATGGAGAGTGCTTCGGAAGCCAGCTTCACTGTCTCATCGATGGATTCGCCCGACAGGCGGAACATCACCGGATACTCGGACGGCGGGCCGGTCGTGATGAGACGGGTATGTGCCTGTGCATCCGGATATTTTTCCGTCACCGTATCCATGATCTCTTGGCGAAGCGCATCACGGCTCTTCTGGTCTGTCGCGACGATGATCATCTGCCCATGCCCGTCTTCCGGTGCTTTGGGATCAAAGAGCAGGATGAAACGCGGCGCGGTATCACCGATGTATGTCGAGAAGGAGGATACACGCTCATCCCCATAGAGTGTATCGGCAATGCCGTTCATGACACGCTTCGTTTCCTGTATGGAAGCCCCTGAGGGGAGATTCACATCCAGAATGATCTCCGGACGCACCGAGTCGGGGAAGAATTCCTGATTCACCAAGGGGATCATCGCAAACGTCAGACAGAAAAGCCCAAGAGTCCCCACGATGACCGTCTTCTTGAAATGGATACAGAGCGCAATGAGCTTGTAGAAGATCCGGTACGCCTTGTCTCCGATGGACGATTTCCAGCTTTTCCCCTTTTCGCGTGCTTCCTTCTCCTTCTCTTCCTTTGTTTTTACTTGAATGAATTTATATCCCAAGACTGGGCTGACAAAGATGGATGCCACCCAGGAGAGGAGAAGGGCTGCTGCGATGACCCAGAAGAGTGCCGCGCAGTACTCCGATGTCTGGCCTTCTGCCATCCCGACAGGGATGAAGCCCGCCGCCGTGATGAGCGTCCCGGCGAGCATCGGCTTCGCGCAGCTCTTATAGGCTGCTTCCGCCGCTGACAGGCGGTCCATGCCTTCTTCGAGCTTCACCTGCATCATCTCGATGACGATGATCGCATCATCGACAAGAAGGCCGAGGGAGACGATGAGCGCTCCCAGAGACACGATATGCAGATCGATCCCCTGCCATTTCATGAAGAGGAATGTCGCACACACGACGACCGGGATGCAGAGCGCCAGCACGATGCCGCTCCAAAGTCCGAGCGAGAGGAAGGACGCCGCCATGACGATCACGATGGCCTCCAAGAGCGACTCCGTGAAATCATGGATGGACTCATTCACCACCTTCGGCTGATCCGCCACGAGCCCGATGTCCATGCCCGCCGGAAGGTCTGCCTTCGACCGCTCGATCTCCCGATTGAGATTGTCCCCGAGCGTCAGGTTATTCCCGCCCACCCGCATCGAGACCGCGATACCGATCGCCGGTTTGCCATTGAAATAGAAAAGGGAAGACTCCGGCGTCGTGTAAGTCTGCGTGACCTTTGCCACATCGCCCAGATGGAAGCTCCGCTCGCCCACATGGATCGGGATATTCTCCAAGGCTTCCACACTGCCTAGGAGACCGTCCACGCGGATCGCCACATTGCGAGACGATGTATGGATCGTCCCTGCCGGCATCATCGCCGACTGCTGCTGAAGGATGCGGAATACATCGGATGGATTCATCCCGAAGGAGGCGAGCTTATTCTGATCCATCTCGATGTACATATTCTGCTCCTGCACCCCCAGGAGCTCGACCTTCTGCACATCCTCGACAGCGGCGAGACGACGGCGCAGCATTTCCGCCGACTTACGCTTCTCCTCATAGGAAAAGCCGTCCCCCGTCACTGCATAGATCGAGCCATAGACATCATCAAAGCGGTCATTCACATACGGACCGTACACACCGGCGGGAAGAGCTGCCTTCTCATCATTCACGAGATTTCGCACCTCATGCCAGCGCGTCTGGATATCCTCCTTCTTGACCGAGTCCTTCAGATTCACATAGATGACCGTCTTGCCATCATGCGTGAAGGACTTCAGATAGTCCAGCCCCTTCGTATCCTGGAGCTTTTTCTCGAGCGGATCCGTCACCTGCTCGGTGATTCTCTCCGCCGTCGCGCCCGGCCAGGCCGCCGACACCACCGCCTGACGGATGGTGAAGTCCGGATCCTCACTGCGCCCCAGATGGAAATACGACCACAAGCCTCCCAGGAGGATGAAGAAAATGAAGAAATAGACCACCGGCTTGTGCTTGATGGCCCACTCTGCCAGATTCAGCCCTTTCATACGCGTACCTCTTCTCCTTCAGCCAGTTTCGAAACGCCCGCCATCACGATGCGATCCCCCTTGGCAAGTCCTTCGATGATCTCCACCGTATCCTCGCCGTAGCGCCCCACCTTGACCGGCGTCAGCGTCACCTTGTTATCCCGGATCACCCAGACAGACGGCTTTTGATCCTGCGTCGCCATCGCAGAAAGCGGGATCATGATGCCCTTGCCGTCCTCTCTGTCGCCAAATTTCACTTCTGCCGTCATGCCGACGGCGATATTCTCCGGCGGATCGACCAAAGTCACCTTCGCATCATATGTCCCCGTCTGCGCATTCGGTGCAGCCGCTACTTCGCGGACGCGCCCCTCTGCGCTCACATTCGGCAGCGCCCAGAATGTCACCGTACACGGCATCCCCACCGAATACTCCCGATACTGCTTCTCTGTCAAAGAAATGTAGACATCCAGCTGCGAATCATCGATGATCGACACCACCGGTGTCCCCGCCGCGACGACCTGCCCCACCTCATAGAGCGTCGCGCCGACGATCCCATCGCGATCTGCCGAAAGCACCGTGAAGCCAAGATTATTCTCCGCACGCGAGAGCGCCGCCTGTGCGGACTCGAGCTGCGCCGCTGCAAGCTCCGCCTGATTTCTTGTCTGATCAATGGCAAGATCAGAGATCGCCGACACCGAGTGCAGCTTCTCATACCGCGCCAGCGTCGACTGTGCGAGGCGATACGATGCTTCCGCTGCATTCAGCTGCGAACGCGCCGCCGCTGCCTGCTCCTCTGCATCCTTCGAGTCTACCTTGAAGAGCGCCTGCCCGGCGCTGACACGCTCACCGGATGTGACATAGCGCTGCATGATCCGGCCTCCCACCTGAAATGCCAGAGGCGATTCAAAAAAACCATGCACCGTGCCGGAGAACGTATTCTTCACGCCTGACTCCGTCTCACCGATGACCATCGACTTCACCAAAGGCGCCTTCGGCGCCGCTGCCTTCTCTGCTCCGCACCCCGACAGCGCGATCGAAGCACCTATAAGCATCACACCGATATACATAGCTAAACGTTTCATAGACTGACTCCTTGTATGTTAATAGTGACTCGTGACTAGGGATTAGGGATTAGGGATTAGGGATTAGTAGCTAGGGATTAGGAGCCCCGAGTGACTAGTGACTGGTAGCTAGGGATTAGTGGCTAGGGATTAGGTTTGCGATACGAGAAAACCGCTAGTTTCA
>FR879486.1:1760-1996 GCA_000434475.1 Dialister sp. CAG:486 | reverse complement strand
TCGTCAGCCTTCCCCTCGAGGGGAAGGTGCCCCGCAGGGGCGAATAGGGCACTGACGGTATGAAAGAAAGTGGGGAAATGCGTTTCAAGCAAACAATGTACGAGAGCACCCGAGCGCCGCAAAAAAGTAAGCCAACCCCGCATCGCTGCGCTCGGCAGCCCCTTCCAAAGGAAGGGGCTCGTGCGGTCACTCCCTCCTTCCTATGGAAGGAGGTGCCCCGAAGGGGCGGAGGGTGG
>FR879486.1:0-1655 GCA_000434475.1 Dialister sp. CAG:486 | reverse complement strand
ACGGATAGGGCACTGGCTGTATGAAAGAGAGTGGGGAAATGCATTTCAAGCAGGCGATATACGGCAGTACCCAAGCTCCGATTTTTGTAAACGGCGATGCCTGAAGGTCTGCGGATGGCAGGCTTCCCGTTTGGGGTTTCCACACATCGACCACTAAACCGCGAATGACAAAGATTTCTCGCTTCGCTCGAAATGACAATACAGGAATCTGATGTCTTCTAGTCTTCTAGTCTTCTAGTCTCTCAGTCTCCCCCCTACTGCTCTGCGCCTGCTTCTTTGATCGCGATGGCGAGCTTGTGGGCAAGACCGGTCATCTTGGGTTTGGAGACGGAGCAGACGGCGAGGCGGATGCCTTTCTTCAGCGGTACCATGAAGACATGCTCCTTTTCCAGATAGTCGCAGACCGCCTGGGACTTGGTGACCGGGATGGTGATGAAGAAGCCGGAAATGTAGGGGACGAATTTCACGCCTTCCTCTCTCGCTTCCTTCATGAAGATCGCCGCTCTGTCCTGAATGAGGCGGAAATACTTGGCACGCTCTGCGTCGAGCGCTTTGATCTTTTCATCGTCGCGGCAGATGCGGATCATCGCATTCTGCGCCGCACTGTTGCAGTTCGACCATGTCGCACGGCTGGCGTACTGGTTGATGTCTACGAATTCTTTGATGACATCCTTATCGGAGGAGATCCCGATCATCGCGCCCATGCGCTGGCCATACATAGTGAAGCCCTTGGACAGGGTGTAGGCACAGACCGTCAGAATATTCTTCGGGAGACCGCCGAAGAGACGGAAGAATTTTCTGCATTCCTCCTTCTCGCCGCTGTAGTCAAGGTATGCCACATCCGGCACCAGGATCGCCTTCTTCGTTTCATCCTTGACCGCTTCTTTCAATACATCGATGGCTGCCTGCCATTCCTCATCCGAGAGGCAATAGCCCGTCGGATTGTTCGCGATGCCATTCAGGATGATGACGATATTGTCCTGACGAGAGAGGATATTTTCCACCTTGTCCTTGAAATCTGCCGCATGGAAATGACCGTCCTCTGTCAGAAGAGAGAAGGTGCGCACCTTGCGGTTGTTGTCATCGATCAGGCTGTCATAGGCGCCCCAGTGCCAGTCAGAGATGAGGACCTCGTCTCCGACCTCCGAGTAGTTATGCACCACATGATGCAGCACGCCCGTGCCGCCGGGGGTCGAGCAGGCATCGATGTAGCCCTCCGGACGCGACTTGCCGAAGCACTGGTCGATGCAGGCATCCAGAAAGGCGCGATATCCCTGGATCGGTGCATACGCGCACATTTCCTTCGGCGTGAGGGCGGAGAGCGCCTCTTTCACCACATCCAGCACGACCAGACTGCCATCTTCATCCAGAATGGATCCGACGGTCGCATTCACCACTTTCTCTGTGCCGATCTTCTCCGCCAGCGCGATCGCGCGGTTGTTTGCGGCAAAAATATTATCCTCTGCGCTTTTCCCCTTCGCATGGGGTGCTGCCATACTGTACATAGTTTTCCCTCCTGAAGCCTTCGCTTCAAAAAAGTCCACAGCAAAACTACTTTGCCATGGACTTCGTTGCCAATGATATGAAATTTGACTACTTAAGGAAACACTGATTAAATCGTTGTCTGATTTCATTCTTGGATTTTTATACAGAGC
>FR879485.1 GCA_000434475.1 Dialister sp. CAG:486 | reverse complement strand
ATGACGGTACGGGAAAACGCTCGCCTCACATTTGTTTTCAACCCATCACGCAGAAGGTGGCAAAGGAGAATGCCGTTTTCCCCCGTATCGTCATCCAGAGCGAAGTGGAGGGATCTTTATTGCACAACGCTTATCAGTATGCATGCGGTGATAGGGAAATGACGTCTTGCTGAGGCGGTGCTACAGATTTCCTAACATATACCATTTCCCTGTCTGCAAGAAAGATCTCTCGGCTACGCTCGAGATGACGGTACGGGAAAACGCTCGCCTCACATTTGTTTTCAACTCATCACGCAGAAGGTGGCAAAGGAGAATGCCGCTTCCCCGTATCGTCATCCCGACCGAAGTGGAGGGATCTTTACTGTACAACGCTTATCGGCATGCATGCGGTGATGGGGAAATGACGTCTTGCTGATGCGGTGCTACAGATTTCCTCACATACACCATTTCCCTGTCTGCAAGAAAGATCTCTCGGCTACGCTCGAGATGACGGTACGGGAAAACGCTCGCCTCACATTTGTTTTCAACTCATCACGCAGAAGGTGGCAAAGGAGAATGCCGCTTCCCCGTATCGTCATCCCGACCGAAATGGAGGGATCTTTATTGCACGACGCTTATCAGCATGCATGCGGTGATGGGAAAATGACGTCTTGCTGAGGCTGTTCTATGGATTTCCTTACATACACCTTTCTCCATCCAACCTCCGCCCCTTCGGGGCACCTCCTTCCATAGGAAGGAGGGAGTGTCCACGCTAGCCCCTTCCCTTGGAAGGGGCTGCCGAGCGCAGCGAGGCGGGGTTGGCTTCCTTTTTTGCGGCGAAGCCGCCACCACCTCCCTGAACCCTGAATAAAAAAATACGTCATGATGCTTTCGCATCATGACGTATTTTTTATTTCATCTCATACCCGTAGTCTTCTTTCAACGTGAGGATGGCTCCCTGATCACCTCGCATGGCGGCTTTGATAAGCCAGGACATGGCGGCTTTTTCATTCTTTTCACAGCCTTCCCCATTAGCGAGGGCGTAGCCGTAGTGAGCCATACCGAAGGAATCGCCGGCTTCAGCGGATCTCTTATAGAAGGAGACGGCACGTGCGATATCTTCCTCTATGCCGAGCCCGGCTTCATAACAGAGACCGAGGGCGGCCATGGCCGCCGGAATGCCGTTTTCTGCCGCGCGCTTGTAGCACTCAAAGGCTTTCGGCAGGTGGTCTTTCTGGTTCGAAGCCGCGCTGTAGGTCTTGCCAAGGCGGTAGAAGACATCCTTGTCTCCCAGAGCTTCTGCTTCTTCCGCCATCTGCCAGGCTTTCGCGGGGTCTACCTTCCCGGCAGCCCCTGTGATGTATTCGGAGGAGGCGACGGAGAGGAAGACGCGGAGCGTCTGATCGCCATCGGCATCGCCTTCCTCGCGTCCTTTGCGGATCCACATCTCAGCAGCCGTGAGATCCTTCGCCACGCTTGTCCCCTGTGCGTAAAAAAGACCGATCATCAGCATGGAGCTGGTATCACCTCTCTCGGCGGCGAGGAGATAGTATCGGAAGGCCTGCTTGGGATTCACTTTCCCAAGCAGCCCTTCGTCATAGGCTTTTCCAAGCAGAGCAGCAGCTTCTCTATTTCCCCTATCAGAAGCATCTTCTAAGGCGCGGCGGGCTTTCCTCGGATTAGGTTTTCCGCCATGGATGCCGCGAAGGTACATCTCGCCCAAGTACAGGCTAGCTTTCTCGATGCCGTACTCGACACCTATTTTATAGCAGCTTTCTGCTTTTTCTTCATTTTTTTCTACCCCATCACCGGTTTCCATCTGGCGTCCGATGGCGCAGATCTCATAGGCGGCCTCGTCGGCTCCCATATTGGCGGCTTTGCGGAAATAGGTGACCGCATCGTCAAGAGCGCCATTCGTGAGGCAGTCCTGTCCCATGGAGTAGTAGTATTCCATCATACGATCGGATGACATGATCGGTTCTGCTCCTTTTCTACAACGGGGAAAATGATTGTTTTTTAACACACGACGTTTTTCTCCGCTCAGGATGACGAAATGCGCCGCCCCCTTTTTAACCCCTGAACCCTGAACCCTTTTTCCTATTGCAAAACACAGATGAACTCGCTATAATACTAATAACGCAGGGAAAGAGAAAATCTTTTTCAGATGTCTTTCAGAGACAGGGCGGCTGGTGAGAGCCCTGGCAGATGAGAAAGTTTCCACTCAGGAGCGGCCGGTGAAGAATCGGACGGCAGGCAGCCGATATCAGCCATGAGCTGGCTTATGCAAATTGGGTGGCACCGCGATGACTTCGTCCCATGGAGGGAAGAGGTCTTTTTATTTGCTTTTTGCAGGACACTATGGCCTGTGAGCGATCTCTTCCCATCTGATCCGTTTCTAGCGTCAGCGAGCGGCCAGCCGATCACTATTTCCGTCAGATGAGGAAAGCCGATTTCCTATCTTATATTTCCTAAAGGGAGCGATACTATGTTAGACATGAAATTCATCAGAGAACACGCAGACGAAGTGAAGCAGAACCTCGTCAACCGTCACAATCCATTCGATCTGGACGAAGTCCTCGCACTTGATGGCAAGAGGAGAGAACTTCTGCGCGATACCGAAGCGCTGAAGAGCGAAAAGAATGCAGAATCCAAGAAGATCGCGATGGCGAAGAAGAATGGCGAAGATGCGGCAGACGCTATCGCTCGCATGAGAGAAGTCGGACAGAAGATCTCTGCCATTGATAAGGAACTCGGTGAAGTCGAAGCGAAGCTGAATGAACTGCTTCTCCATATCCCGAATATGTGCGACAAGTCTGTCCCGGTCGGCAAAGATGACAGCGAAAATCCGGAAGTCCGCAAATGGGGCAAGATCCCGACCTTTGATTTCCCAATCAAGGCTCACTATGAGCTCGGCGATACCCTCGGCATCCTGGATGCAGAAAGAGCGGGGAAAGTCTCCGGTGCGCGTTTCTATTTCTACCTCTCGCAGGCAGCCCGTCTCGAAAGAGCGGTATATAATTTCATGCTCGACGTACATACACAGCAGAATGACTACACCGAAGTCATCCCGCCCTACATCATCAATGGCAAGTCCATGCAGGGCACCGGCCAGCTGCCGAAATTCGCTGATGATATGTACAAAGTCGAAGGTGAAAGCATGTATATGACGCCTACTGCGGAAGTGCCGCTGACGAATTATTTCTCCGGCGAGATCATCGACGGTGCGCTGCTGCCAGTCCATCTGACGGCGCTCACTCCGTGCTTCCGTAAAGAGGCAGGCTCCGCAGGTAAGGATACCCGCGGTCTTATCCGTCAGCACCAGTTCCATAAAGTAGAAATGGTGAAGTACTGCAAGCCGGAAGACAGCTGGGATGAGCTGGAATCTCTGACGGCAGAAGCGGAAAAGATCCTCCAGCTGCTCGAGATCCCGTACCATGTCGTCTGCCTCTGCTCCGGTGATATCGGCTTCTCCTCTGCGAAGACCTATGATATCGAAGTCTGGATGCCGGCACAGAATAAGTACAGAGAGATCTCCTCCTGCTCGAACTGCCTCGATTTCCAGGCACGCCGCGCGAATATCCGCTTCCGCAGAACGCCGGGTGCGAAACCGGAATTCGTCCATACGCTGAATGGCTCCGGCCTCGCTGTCGGCCGTACTGTCGCTGCTATCATGGAAAACTACCAGCAGGCTGACGGCACCATCCGCGTCCCGGATGTCCTCGTACCGTACATGAATGGCGTGACCGTCATCGGCAAAAGAGAAGCCTTCAAGAGCTCCAAAGGAGAATAAGTGAAACATGGGGATGGGGGGCAGGCGGTGATCCGTCACCGATCGCTCCGGATCCCTGCTATTTCTCATAAATTTCTTGTAAATCTCATGCAAATTTGATATACTACATGTAACAACCCTGCTGTGCACGTGCGGCTTCATATTTTGAACCGATACCTTTATTAAGGGAGTTCAGAACTGCGAATGGAATCTATGCCCTTCACGGGGACAGATGAAATTCACATGAGAGCACCCACCTGCAAATACGCAGACTCAAAATCCGGCTTTAACGACATGGTGGGGATAGAGATCAGATACCGTCAAGGAAACTTGGCGGTATTTTTTTTATTGAAATGACCGAAGGGGCGGAAGTTGTCTCCCGCAGCGGGATGGGAATGAATGTGAGATCGCCCGTTCTCTTGTATCGTCATCCCGAGCGTAGCCGAGGGATCTTTTACGTCGTAGCGGTGTACTGCACGTATGAGGGAAAGAGAAAAACGCCTAGGTGCTGCTCCTCATCTCACGCTCGTCGCTTGACCGTTGTGCAAGGAAGATTTCTCGCTTCGCTCGAAATGACGATACGGGGAAAGCGGTATTCTCATTTCGTTGACTTTCCCATCGGGAAGTGAGTGGCGCTTGGACGTTGCGCTTTTACATGCCAGCGGAGTAGCCCCTTGAAGAAGGGGCGCGCCGAAGGCGGAGGAT
>FR879484.1 GCA_000434475.1 Dialister sp. CAG:486 | reverse complement strand
TGGCGAATACGCTGACGAACTCGCAAACCTCGGCGTTCGCGTTTCCAACCTGGAAAAGAAAGTCGGCAACCTCTACTGGTCCGGCGACGCTCGTATGCGTTATCAGGATAAAGGCAACAACAAAGATGCTTGGAATGGTCGTGTCCGCCTGAACGTAAAAGGCCAGGTCAATGAATCCACCTACGTACAGGGTCGTTTCCTGAATGAAATGGATTTCAAAGGTAATGGCGATTCCAACACCACCATGGATCAGCTGTATGTAAACCACAACTTCAGCAAAGAAGTCGCAGTACGTCTCGGCCGTCAGCCAATCGTATTTGGCAATCAGGGCGGCTGGCTTATCAACCCGAACAAGGGCTATGATGGTGCACAGGCTTCCTACAAGAACGGCAAACTGGTTCTGACCACCGGCTTTGGTCAGCTGAATGCAACAAAGAAAAATGCTGCTGGTGAAACCGTTGGTACGGAAGCTGCTGATAGCGATGTTTACTTCGCACAGGGCGCTTATGATTTCGGCGTAGCAAAACTGAACGCTGACTACATCGCTTCTAAAGAAGGCCCAAGTGACGATAGAGGCGAAATCTACGGTGTTGGTCTGAATGTTCCGGTTCAGCAGTTCAATGTTTTCGGTGAATACTGGAAGAACACCACTGCTGATGACTATGACACCGCTTGGAACGCAGGCCTGTCCTATGGCAAAGCTGACTGGAAGAAAGCTGGTACTTGGGATCTGGCTGTAGCATACAATGATGTTGATGAAGGCCTGTTCGCCGAAGGCATGACCGGTCTGCAGACCACGCCGCTGAACTTCCTGGCAAATGCAACCAACGTAACTTTCTGGAATGCTATCGCTAACGTAACCCTCCAGAAGAACGTACAGCTCCATGCTGAATATGCATTCTCTGTAGATGCAGAAGGCGTTGACAACGACGACGACTCCTGGGCTGTTTCCCTGAACTACAAATTCTAATTTGTGAGTTCTTGCAAATAAACCTGAATCCAAAAAGGAAATCTCAGAAATGGGATTTCCTTTTTTATTGCCTGCTTCGCGTTTGGCTAAATGCACGATACGAGAATACCGCATCCCCGTATCGTCATTTCGAGCGAAAGCGAGAAATCTTTTTCGTTTGCGATCGATCAAGACATGGGAGGACAGCGGATAACGGGAAGCACCGTACTCCATGCGACGTGGGATCACGGTGCTTCATGCAGACAGCATTACGAAGGGAAAGGGAAACGGGAAACGAAAAAGATCCCTCGGCTGCGCTCGGGATGACGA
>FR879483.1 GCA_000434475.1 Dialister sp. CAG:486 | reverse complement strand
CACTAGTCACTAGTCACTAGTCACTAGTCACTCCCCCACCATCGCTTCGATCTTTTTGAAGCGGTGGGCGAGACCGGATTTTGTGATACCGCAGATCTCCGCAAGCTCGGAGAGGCTGGCATTGGGGTGGGCAAGACGGAGGTCGCAGGCTTCGCGAATCTTGGGGGAGAGCGAGGAGCGGCTCTCTTTGGCAAGAAGCTTTTGCACGAGGTGGGTCTGGCGAACGGCGGCGTCAACGGTTTTCTGGAGATTCGCCGTCTCGCAGTTCACCTGCCGGTTCACGCGGTTCCGCATATCCTTCACGACGCGGACGCTCTCGAAGTCCATGTAGCTTTGGGCAGCCCCTACGATCTGGAGAAATTCGGAGACTTCATCCCCGTCTTTGATATAGACGATGTAGTCATTCTTGCGGTCGGTCAGGCGGGCATTCAGTCTGAAGCTCTTCATGGCTTTCACGATCTCTTCGGCGAAGCGGGCGGACTGCGTCACCATCTCGAGGTGGTAGTCGCTCTGGGGACGGCTGACGGAGCCGCCGCCCAGGAAGGCACCGGCCAAGTAGGCGCGGCGTTCTTCGGCGGTCACGAGCTTCTCCATATCCTCTGCGCCGGACAGCGGGGAGAGGCCCATGGTATCTAAAAAATGAAGGCCTTCCTTCGACGGCTGTACGAGGAGTGTGTAGACGTTCTTTTTCCTGAGACGGCGTCCCTGCCGTACCATGGTGGAGGGCATGAAGCCGAAGTCTTTCTTGAGGTACACCAGGACGCGACGGGCGACAGCGCTGTTGCCCGTGGAAAATTCCAGTCCCCAGCTGGCATGCGCGCCGGTGATGAAGGAACCGCTCATGCGGAGCAGCGCAAGAAGCTCCGCTGCACGGCTTCCCGCATCTTCTCTGGGGATCCGTGCCAGTTCATTTTTGACCTGTTCTGTGAAGGACATCAGTGGCTCCTTTTCAAATATTCTTCCAGTGCTTCGGGCGGGATATTCGCCTTCAGCAAACTGTGGATCTGTGCAAGCTCCTCTGTCAGGACTTTCGTATCCTGTGTCGCGCCGCGAAGAGGTCCCAGAAGGTCTGCCTCGATGAGCTGCACGCCCATCCTCTTGACCTTTTCCCGATCGATCTTGACGGGCGCGGCATGGACTTTTTCATATTTTTTCAGCACGTCGTCTTTCGGGACGGCGTTGTTGGCGAGGACAAAATCAATGACGCCGCCACCCACATGGTCGATCAGGGCTTTCAGGTGGTCGCTCACGGTATAGCCGCCGGTCTCTCCCGGCTGGGTCATGACGTTACATATATAGAGTACGGGCGCGCTGCTTTGCCGGATGGCCTGCAGGATCTCCGGGACGAGAAGGTTCGGGAGGACGCTCGTATAAAGGCTGCCCGGCCCCAAGGTAATGAGGTCTGCCTGTTTGATGGCTTCGAGCGCATCACCGACGGCGATCGGCGCCTTGGGGATGGTCGACATATGAAGGATGCGTACCTCCTTGCCGGATCTCTCCGGATAGGCAGAGATCTCAGACTCGCCCTCTACGATCTCTCCATCGGACATTTTCGCTTTGAGACGCACCTTCTCCGAGGTGGCCGGGACGACCTTGCCGCGAATATTGAGGACCTTGCTCGCTGCCTCGAGCGCGTTCTGCGGATTGCCGAATTCCTTGATGAGCGCCGCGAGGAAGAGATTCCCGAGACTGTGCCCCGATAGCTCGCCATTGCCCGCGAAGCGATACTGGAAGAGCTGCTCCAGCACGGTCTCCTTATCTGCCAGCGCGACGAGGCAGTTTCGAAGGTCGCCCGGCGCGATGATCCCCATCTCTTCCCGGAGACGACCCGAGGAGCCGCCGTCATCGGCCACCGTCACGATGGCGGTGATGTTCGACGTCTTCGTCTTGAGGCCGCGAAGGAGCATGGAGAGCCCATGGCCGCCGCCAATGGAAACGATCTTCATCCCGCGGGAAAGCTCCATGCGGGACAGGATGCTCTTCGACACCTCGGTCTGCCCCGGAGCCATAAGCTCGAAGAAACGCTTCACGAGCCGCCGGACCGCATGTGTCATGATCCACAGCGCCAAGATGATCATGAGCGTGCCGCAGACCGCAAGGAAGGTATAGCTGTAGCTGCCCGTCATCTGAAAGGCGAAGCGCAGCATTTCCTCTTCCAGGATACCGAAGATCTGGTAATTCAAAATGAGTGTCGCACCGAAGACGAGAAGCAGGATGCCCAGAGAGAAAAGCAGCATCCACCGCTTCACCGCCAGCCCCGGATAGAGCCACTGGAGAAGATGTCTCATACCTTGCCCTCCATGATATCATTCGCATCGTGCTCGACCGGATTTCTATGGAGATCCCGATGTTCTATACTGACGCGCGCATGCTTCCTTTTCAGGTACTGCCCCAGCTTCTCCGTCACGAAGACCGAGCGATGCATGCCGCCCGTGCAGCCGATGGCGATGGTGAACTGCGTCTTGCCCGCCGCCTCGAACTGATGCACGAGAAAATCCATGAAGTCATACAGCTTTGCCAGGAAATCCTGCGTCACCGGAGCCGATGCGATGTACTGCGCGACTTCCTTCACGCGCCCGCTCGAATGCTTGTATTTCGCGATGTAAAAAGGATTCGGCAGGAAACGGACATCAATCACCATGTCGGCATCGATGGGGATGCCATACTTGAAGCCGAAGGAAAAAACCGTGATCTGCATCTCCTGATCTGTGCTGTCCGCACTGAACCGGCTCTGCATGTACTCCTTGAGGTCGGAGGCCTGCATTGATGTCGTATCAATGATCATATCCGCCTGTGCGCGCACGCCGGCAAGGATCTTTCTCTCCTGCTCGATGCCTTCCTGGATACGCATGTTCTTCGCAAGCGGATGCTGGCGGCGCGTCTCCATGTAGCGGCGCACCAGCGCCTCATCGGAGGCCTCCAGAAAGACCACCTCATGCGGAATGCCGCGCTTTTCCAGCTCATCTAAGGCCTGCGGCAGGGCGTCAAAGAAGGAGCCTCCGCGGATATCCGTCACGACCGCCACATGCCGCGTGGAAGACGTGCTCTTCCAGCAGAGATCCGCAAAGCGGACGATCAGTACGGGCGGCAGATTGTCCACGCAGTAATAGCCCATATCTTCAAGCTTCTGCATGAAATTGGTCTTTCCGGCGCCGCTCATGCCGGTGATGATGACGAAGCGAAATGTATCTTTGTCCATGAAATGCTCCTTTGGTAAATCGGGGTTCAGGGTGAGCCCGTGGGCGGGGCGACCTTTGATTGTTTGCGAAAACGG
>FR879482.1 GCA_000434475.1 Dialister sp. CAG:486 | reverse complement strand
AAGTCCTTTTTTGTGTTCATGGAGCTATTATTTCACAGCCCCCTTTTCTTTTGTGTGATGCAGTGCTCGCTAATGCTTGCTTCTTAGAACTGGAACTGGAGGCCGATCTCGAAGTGGCGGAAGAGCGCAGGATAGGATGATCCCCGGTCGCGAGGTCCTATTCACCATTTCTTGAACTTCATTGCTTCGCCTTTCGCGAGGGTGTCGCACATTTCGTTGTACTTTGTCCCGACATGCCCTTTGACCCATTCGAAGGTGAGGCGGTGGGGCGTCATGACACGGTCCAGGGCTTTCCAGAGGTCTTGATTGGAGACGGGGGTCTTGGCGGCGGTGAGCCAGCCGTTGCGTTTCCAGTTGTAGAGCCAGCGGTTGGTGATGGCTTTCTGGAGGTACTTGCTGTCGGTGTGGAAGGTGATGGTGCGGCGGATGCCGTCATCCAGGAGCTTGAGTGCTTCGTAGGCGGCACGGAGCTCCATGCGGTTGTTCGTAGAGGCGGGTTCGCCGCCGGAGAGGGTGAGGAGCTCGCTGCCATCGGCAGTGAGGAAGACGGCGGCAAATCCGCCGGGCCCATTGGGGTTCACGAGGCAGGAGCCGTCGGTGTAGATGATGAGTGTCTCGGGGAGGATGATGCGCTCGGTTTTGCCGTCGTAGGAGATGCAGCTGATGTCCATGGGTTCGGCGTAGGCGGGGTATTTCTTCTCGAGTGTTTCGATCGTTGGCGCGGGCTTTCTGGGGATGGCCGCATGGGCAGCGGCTTTCGGCGGCGGGGCGATGGGCTTGCCGTACCAGGCCTCCGCTTCGGCTTGGGTGGCAAAGCCTTTGTAGATGGCTCCGGGAAATCCGGTGACTTCTTTCTGGCAGTCGCTCCAGCTGTAGTAGACGCCCGCATGGTGTCCGCGCTTGACGACGTAGTATTTCTTGGGCATGGGGTTCCTTTCGGAGAAATGGAGAGCGGGGGCAGGGGGGTGCCGCGCCCTTTTCCGTTTCATGAAAATGCGGCGCTCTGTGAAGGGGCGCCGCTCGATGATCTCTTATTCTATGCAGATGCTTCCGTCTTCGACCATTTTCCAGAAGCAGTAGAGGGTGGCTTTCGTATCAGCGAGGCTGTCGTGCCAGCCTTCCTCGGAGTAGCCGTAGTATTTCGCGCAGGTGATGAGTTTCTGGTATTTATATTTTCCCGGATAGCGGGTACTCGGCTCGCCATAGGTCTTGGCGAAAGGCTTCATGAGGTCCAGATAGCGGACTTTGGAACGGCTCGGGATGTAGATGCCGTTTTGAATGAGCATCTTCTGGTCGTAGGGGAGGTTGTAGCCGGAGATGATCTTGGCGGCGCGAAGGATCTTCTCGATATCCAATTTCCTCTCGCTGATGAGGGGCTTGCCTGCGACCATGGCAGGGGAGATGTGATTCACCGCTTCGGCGCCGGGCCAGCAGGTGGCGTGTGCAGGGCGGAAATATTCGTTCATCACGATCTCGCCCAGTCCATTTACGATGGAGAGCTGCAGGATCTCGGCTGATGGGCCGAAGCCGGTGGTCTCGGTGTCCAGGACGAGGATGTCTTCTTTCTTGATCATAGTAAGACGCTTTCATTGATAATCATGGGATGTGTGGCGGGGGCAGGAATTGCGTGCTGCGCGCACGCGATCTAAAAGGCGCGATACTGGGTCTCTATTCTTCCCACGAGATCTCTTTTTTGTAGGCGCCGCCGTCAGCGATGTCTTGCTTTCTGCTGTGGCGGAGCTTGCGGTTCAGGGCGGTGCGGATCTTTTTCTTGTCGCCTTTTTTGCCGGTGAGGCTTTCTGTCTCGTGGTCTTCGTCCCACTGCTTTTCGAATTTTTCTTTGCCGTACATTTTACGGGCGTACTGGTTCAGCCGGCTTTCCGGGGTCACTTTCTGCGGTCGTTTCATAGTGCTTCCTTCCCTTTAGAGATATGTCCCTATGGTATCATTATTGGGCGATGAATGCTAGGGGCAATGTGGTCAGGTCGTGGGGCGCGCCTTGAAGCTTGAAAGTAGGGATGAGCAGCCAGGGATTAGACTGGGAGACATCAGACATCTGACTTCTATCCTTCAGCCTTCGGGCATCGCCCTTTATAAAAATCGACGCTCAGGTGCTTTCATAAATCGTCGACTTGAGACGCTCCTTCCCACTCTCTTTCATACCGCCAG
>FR879481.1 GCA_000434475.1 Dialister sp. CAG:486 | reverse complement strand
TTTGATAAAAGTTTCTTTTGACGAATTAACTATATCACAAGGATATCTCGCTTTTTATGTTTTCAATGTGTAACACATGTATTGTAATCCTACACTCTCCATACGAGCATTGCGCGAGAGAGCCTTTTTTCGTGTGCCGATCTGCGCTATAATATAGGATATCAATTTTAACGTAAAGCGGTGTGACCGGAGATCAGAGTAGACGATTTAGGACACTTTCCTCAAAAAGGATCTTCCCGCCAATGGGAAAACGGGACTGCCATTTCCTTACTCATGACATCTCCGGATCCCCCACACTTTTTTCAGGAGATACCCATGACAGAATCCACACGATGCACCATCATCGTCAATCCGACATCGGGACGCGAACGAGCCCCGCGCTATATCCCGCTCCTCCATACGACACTGGCAAAGCGCTATGACAATATCACGATCAAGCTGACTGAAAAAGCCGGAGATGCCACGGAATTTGCACGCATCGCCGCAGAAAAAGGACGTGACGTCATCTGTATGGGCGGTGATGGCACGATCAATGAAGTCATCAATGGCATGGTACCCGTAGGAAGTCACTCCGCCTTCGGTTTTATCCCTTTCGGTACAGTCAATGACCTCGCCCGTGCTCTCCACATCCCGCGCTCCCCGCAGGGAGCCATCCGTATGCTCGAACATGCAGTCAAGACGAAAATCGATGTCGGCAGGATCAATGACCGCTACTTCATCAACGTTGTCGCCGCCGGTCTCATCTCTGAAGCAGTCAGCGAAGTCTCCATCAAAGAAAAGACCCTCTTCGGATCGCTCGCCTACTTCATGAAAGGCATGCAGGTCTTGAACAAGCAGAGATCCTACCACTTCAAGATCGAAGAGGAAAATGGCACTGTTATTCAAGTCTCCTCCCCTTTGATCGCTGCCATGCTGACAGACTCTGCCGGCAGCTTCCGCAACCTCATCCCGCCGGAAGATCGCAATAAAGGCATCATCAAGCTCTGCCTCTTCCACGACTTCGCCTGGCTGAATGCCATCAGGCAGGCACCGAAGCTCCTCGCCGGTTTCCAAATGGGCCCCGACTTCGTCACGGTCGTCGGTATCAAAAAAGCGCATATCTCCATCACGGAAGGCGATACCCTCTCGACCAATGTAGACGGCGATAGGGGACCGAATTTCCCGATCGACCTTGAGATCCTCCCCTCTCGTCTCCCCGTCTTCGTTCCCGAGCACGTGGATGACAATGCGACGCATCTCCCCCACTTCTTCGAACGCGTCGCCCCCCATATGCATTTCCCATGGGCAGAAAATGGTGAAGAACCGATCAAGGGGACGACCATTGAAGAAGTCGTACGGGAAGTGCAGGAACGGGAGAAGCGGAAGAAGTGAGAGACTTGAAGACTTGAAGACTTCAGACTTCAGACTTCAGACTTCAGACTTCA
>FR879480.1 GCA_000434475.1 Dialister sp. CAG:486 | reverse complement strand
AAAATCTACGAGGAAGTTGATAAAAAAGCTGCTGCAGAAATTGACCATATAAAAGATATGGCTGATAAAACGAAGGAGCGCCTCGATCCAGAAACTTCTGTAGAATATGATAAAACGAAGAATGACTTGGATAATAAGAAGCGTACTTTAGAGGACTTTAAAAGACTGGAAAAAGAAAAAGCAGAACGACATCGTAAATATAACGACAGGAAGAATATTAGTAGTTTAATTAAGTGGCAGAATGACAATTGGATGGTGAAGGCTTCCTATGATCATATCAATAGACACCTTCCTGACTCGACCTGGGGGCTGGAGACTGTCGCTGATAATGGACATGAGATAGGGATCGGAACAGATACCTTTGATTCAGTGTGGGCGGATAGCAAAAAGCAGACATTAGATACTTATAATATGATGCTGCAAAACCGCCAGCAGAACGGACGTCTGGAATGGGGCTGGTTTGTGGATTACCAGCATCAGAAGAAAAAATATCGAGCAGAAAACAAGCTCAATTACCCTTGGGATGAAGAAGGAAATTATGTGAACTGGGGCAATAGTGCTTCCGATAATTTTTGGATGTACTCTGTACTCAGGGCGTGGAGTGAATACACATCAAACAAATATAATTTACAAATGGATGGGAGTTATAAGTTATCCGATCGACAAATCTTAGAATTTCAAGCCAATTATTCCTATGAAAAACTGAATATTGATGGTTCTAATATGGCTGCTGTTTTAAAAAACTTCACAGAAGAAAGTTTTGGCTTATGGACAAGTTGGCAAATCCGAAATCAATTCGAGCAGAAAATATTGAATTTGCAGGTACAGGACACGATTACGCTGGACAAAAAAGCAACCTGGTTCTTGACACCATCTTGGCGATTTAATTCTTCTACCATTATTGGACATAGCGATTCGCCAAACTTTTATAAAAAGCCAGATGGTTCTTCTCAAGCATTTCGCTGGTTCCATCCAAGGGACAGCCAGCGGGATCGAAAAGGAACATGGCAGCTGGCATTAAAGAAGAATGTCAACGATAACCTGACTTTCCGTATGACTGGCGGTACTTACTATCGTTTACTCAATATGTATGAAATTGCAGGGGATGGCGCAGGCATTCTGCCAATGCCGACAGATACCTGGGAAAAGGCTTCCTTTCCTCGTCCGGAATACGGAAAGCAGTTTGACTTCAGTACGTTGTGGAATGGTAAATTTTTGAAATCGGATGCATATGCAACGCTGACCTATTTCTGGAGAGATACAGACCGTATGCTTCAGCTTCGTAGAAAATCGAAGGATTTTTGGTGCTATACCAATGATAGTCGGGGTAAGGTACATGGGATTGAATTGCAAAGCGGTCTGAAATGGAAGCACGTCAGTCTGGATTTAGATGCCACTTATACAAAGATCAAAGCCCAGCAGAAAAATGATAAACACATTCCAGGAGGTGACGGAGAATGGTATGATGTCAAAGCTACCTATCAGCCAAAATGGGAAAGCAATTTGAGATTGTCATATTTCCCAAGTCCAAAATTTACTATATTTGGTGAGGCGCACTATACAGATTGGTATTATACCTGCCATGTACCGTCCACTTCCTCCGATCTTATAAACGTAGGATGTCCGACACCATCAGTTACTGTGGTAAATGCAGGTATCAAGTTGAAGCCAAACAAATCCTGGCAGCTGACGTTTGGATGTAATGATATATTCAATCGCAACCCCAAACTGAAAATCTCAGTAGGAGATAATCTATATGTAAATTCGCAATATCCACTGCAGGGCCGAACGTATTATGCTAGCATTCGTTATGAGTTTTAATGGTTGATTGTAGTTTCTATGTTTTTGGTATCTGATTCAAATCAGAGAAAGGAAGAATGACTTATGTCTCATGTACATTCTCATGTACATTCTCAGAAAATTCGTAGAGCTTTTTATGTGGCAGGTATTTTGACCGGTATGTTTTTCGTGCCAGAAATGCTTGTAGATGCAGCCAATTTGATGGTAACCATTCCTTCTAACTATTCCAAGAGTATCATGGGTACAATCAC
>FR879479.1 GCA_000434475.1 Dialister sp. CAG:486 | reverse complement strand
CTGAAACAGGAGAACTGAGTCGAAGGATCTAAGCGCCGCGGAAATTTGAAATTAGCGATTTTCTCGTATCACCAACCTAATCCCTAGCTACTAATTCCTAGTCACCAGTCACTAGCCACTCATCCCTGCTTTCAAACTTGTGGTGGCGACTTCGCCGCAAGTATATATGGGGCGATGCCCGAAGGTTCCCTGGATAGCAGGTTTCCCGTTTCGGAATTCCAAACATCGACCGCCTGACCGCGAATGACAAAGATTTCTCGCTTCGCTCGAAATGACGATACGAGAGTCTCCCAGTCTCTTAGTCTTCTAATCCCTAATCCCTAGTCACCAGTCCCTACGCAAAGGAGCACATCAAATGGATTTCAATGAACTATGCATCGGCTGCCGGACGTACCGCAGATTCCAGCCAAAGGAGATCGATGCGGGCATTTTGGATGAACTCATGGAAAATGTCCGCATCGCAAACAGTGCAATGAATGCCCAGGTACTGCGCTACGTGCTGGTCAGAGAGCCCTCTCTCACCGCCGCCATGCAGCCTTTGATCCATTGGGCGGGAGCGCTCCCGCCGGAGCTTGGCACGCCGAAGACAGGCGAAACGCCCGTGGCTTTTGTCCTCATCTGCAAAGAGGGCCGCGGAAATCCGTGGGACGACATCGACGTGGGCATCGCTGCACGGACGATCACGCTGAATGCGTATGCACACGGCATCGGCTCAGCCATGCTGGGCGCGGTGGAATTCCCGAAGGTGAAAGAGCTTCTTTCGCTTCCCGCGGACTGGGATCCGCGCCTTCTCATCGCCCTCGGTTATCCGGGATGCGAGAGCCATATCGTGGGCGTGCCTGAAAACGGCTCGATCAAGTACTTCCTCGATGAGAAAAAGGACTACTGCGTACCGAAGCGCGCGCTGTCTGATATTTGTATCAAGAAATGATGCACGCAAAAAGCCTGCCCGACGAGGGCAGGCTTTTTTGTATGGGAAGCAAGAAGGTGCAATGGGTGTTCAATAGCGGCGAAGGCAATATGTGCAAGCGAACTGGATTTTTAGGAGCGCAGCGACGCTAAAATCCAGTGAGCCGCCATTTCGAACGCA
>FR879478.1 GCA_000434475.1 Dialister sp. CAG:486 | reverse complement strand
ACGAGAAAACCGCTAGTTTCAAACCTCCGCGGCGCTTCCATAATTTTATGCGCCGCCACCTTCACTCCTCACTCCTCACTCCTAATTCCTCATTCGAACAAGGCTTTCATTCACAATCAATGGACGCCCCGCCCCACGGGTTAACCCTGAATCCCTTGTCAAGATTTCCTTCCAAATTTTATTGACATCCCCTCTTCTCTTAGATATAATTATTCTGTTATGGTGCAAATAAATGGCACAACACGATGTAAGGAGGTGTTTATACATGGCAAAAATGACATTCCAGCCGAACAACCATTGGAGAAAACAGACCCACGGTTTCCGTGCTCGTATGAAAACAAAAGCAGGCCGTATTGTTCTGAAGAGAAGAAGAGCAAAGGGCAGAAAGGTATTAAGTGCCTAATCAAGAAATCAGCGAGGAGAGGGTGGGGTATACACTGCCCCGCTCTTCTCGTATCAGACAGAACAGGGATTACCGTCGGATCTACAGATCCGGCAAACGTTTCAGCAATCGGGCCGGGCTCTGCTATGTGGTGAAAACCAAAAAGCCGGGCACCCGTATGGGCTTCGTGACTACGAAGAAGATCGGCCACGCCTTTGCGCGAAACCGTGCAAGACGTCTTATGAAGGAGGTCTACCGCCTTCATATGGCTGAGCTTTCGCCCCACTATGAAGTGGTGATGCTCTCAGGCATCTTCCTGACGGGCGCCACCTATCAACAAGCGGAAAAAGCGATCCTTTCCTTGTGGCGCAAAGCCGGAATTCTGGTGAAATAAGATGAAAGAGCTTCTGATCGGTCTTGTCCGATTCTATAGAGCGTTTATCTCTCCCCTGAAGCCTCCTTGCTGTCGTTTCTACCCGACCTGCAGCGAATATGCACTGCAGGCGCTTCAAAAATATGGAGCCCTAAAAGGCAGCTGGCTCGCGATCAAGCGGATTTCCAAGTGCCACCCGTTTCACAAAGGTGGATACGACCCGCTCCCGTGAAGAGGCTGTCTTTTTTCAATGCTTCGCATAGAAAAAAGTGAGGAGTGAGGAATTAGGAGTGAGGAGTGAAGGGGCGGCGCAAAATAAAATGAAAGCGCCGCGAGTTTTAAAACTGGCAGCGCTTCTTACCTTTGATGCGCTGCATCGCCATTTCTCATTTCGTATCCCTAATCCCTGGTCACCAGTCACTAGTCACACTAGTTCACTAGCTACCAATCCCCGGCCATCCATCCCACCATAACCGTCGATCAATTTCCCGAAAACTCACCGGGCTCTTGAAATTCAGAAGGCCCGGGCATGTAACGGCTGCAATATAGGCCGTATAAGGAGTAACCAATGAGTGATTTTCAGATTCCGTTTCTGTCGAGCTTAGTCGGACTCCTCGCAGAGGTCATGCGCGTCTGCCTGGAATTTTGCTACAAAATGACAGAAGACCTGAGATTTCCGAGCTATGGGATCGCCATCATCGTCCTGACCGTCATTATCAAGACGCTGCTGCTCCCGCTCGCCCTGAAACAGATCCGGTCCATGAAGGCCATGCAGGCCATTCAGCCGGAAATGCAGAAGATCCAGAAGAAATACAAGAATGATCCGCAGAAGCTGCGTGAAGAAATGGGCAAGCTCTACAAGGAAAACGGAGCCTCTCCGCTCTCTGGCTGCCTGCCGCTCCTCATCCAGATGCCATTCCTGATCTCCATCTACTACGCGCTCCAGGGCTTTTCCTATGATCCGGCCCACGAGAGCTTCCTGTGGCTGGAAAGCCTGGCTGTACCGGATGAGACCTACATCCTTCCGATCCTCTCTGCTGCCTCCACCTTCATCATTTCCTGGCAGACCACCCCGAAGGACGCACCGAGCAACCAGAAGACCATGCTGCTCATGATGCCTGTCATGATCGGCTGGATGTCCCTGAACTTCCCGAGCGGCCTTGTCATTTACTGGATCGTTTGCAACCTTTACCAGCTCGTCCAGCAGACCATCATGTACTGGGGCGAAATGAAGAAACGCATCGGCGGCAAAGCTCCCAAAGGAACACTCACCGTTCATGGAGATAACCAGCCGAAAGCGGAAGTAAAGAAGAAAAAGATCATCCGCAAGAAAGTCATCAAGAAAGTCGTGAAGAAGCCTGCGGATGCACCAAAAGACGAAAACAAAGAAGCCTCTCCTTCCAAAGCAGAAGCTCCTGAAAAAGTAAAAGAACCGGCCGGCGATGAAAAGCCGGCTAAGGCAGAAGTACCTGCTAAGAGCACCGGGGAGGCTGATGAAAAATGAGAACAGTCAGAATCACAGCAAAAACCATCGAAGCTGCTGTCGCTGAAGGCTTGGAAAAGCTCGGCATCAGCCGCGAAGAAGCTGTCGTCCATGTCGTCGAACAGCCCTCGAGCGGACTCTTCGGCCTCATCCACAAGAAGATGGCGGTCGTAGACATTTCTGCACCGGATGAAGAAGTGGAGGAAGACACTGTCGAAGAAGCATCTCCTGCCGAAGAAGCACCGGCGGCAGAAATCCCTGCCGAAGAAGCGAAGGAAGAAACGCCGGCCGAAGTACTACAGGCAGAAGAAGCTGCCGAAGAAGTGAAGGAAGAAGCACCGGCAGAAGAGAAGAAAGCTGAGCGCGAAGAGCCGACCTTCGATCCGGAAGAACAGAAGAAGGTCGCGGAAGAAGCAAAGACCTTCCTCGCGGGCGTCTTTGCCGGCATGCACCTTGCTGTCACCATGGAATGCCGCATGACCGAAGAACGGATCATGATCAACCTGGTGGGCGATGGCCTGGGCATCCTGATCGGCAAGCACGGACAGACACTGGATGCGCTCCAGTACCTGACGAACCTGGCCGCAGGGAAGTCCTTCCGCCATCACTACTTCATTCTGCTTGACGTCGAAAACTACAGAGAGCGCCGCCAGGATACCCTGGAAGCCCTCGCCAGACGCCTCGCAGGCAAGGTGAAACGCACGGGCGAAGAGATCCGCCTCGAACCGATGGCTGCCGGTGAACGCCGCATCATCCATCTGGCTCTGCAGGACGACCACGCCGTCTCCACCGATTCCGAAGGCGAAGCACCGTACAGATACGTTGTCATTCGTCCGAAGGACTGAGCAACATAAAAAAGCAGCCATGAGGCTGCTTTTTTGATTGTGTGATTTTTCTTGATTCCATTGTCGCGCGATACGTGAATAAAAAGTGAGGAATGAGGAGTGGCGGAAGGAGCACACGTTTCATAAAGCGCCCCCATACCCCCGTTTTATAGGATGCTTCGTGTACGACTCATAAAAATTCCGCGGCGCTTTCAAACTTTGTGCGCCGCACCTTCACTCCTAATTCCTAATTCCTCACTCCTCACTTAGACGAAGCGGCTCGTGAATTGTTGAGGATCACGTGAAGCGACGTTTGTTTACCAGTCGATCCATGTCAGAGCTTTCTCCAGCTCGTAGAAGCTCTTTCCATCCCAGAGGATGTCTTCAGTGAGGTGATTCAGGACATCCTCTGCATCCTCCGACTCGTAGTGATAGACAAGCTCCATGAAGTCTTCGAAAGGCTCCTTCGTGAAGCGGTACTTCTCGATGCTGATCCGATACTGATGCCGTCCGGCGTGGTATTTCAGACCGGAAAAACGATAGACAAAGCTTCTGTGACGGACAGAGGCCTCTCCGTCATTCATATAATCGATAAATTCATCTGCGTCTCCGCCGTGCATAGTGGGTTCTCCTTTAGTCCAATCAAACAGAATCGTTTGCAATAAAAATGGGAATAAAAAATTATAAAGTACGCATCACTGCGAGCATCGGTCACTGCTTATTTTTCCCGAGCAGGAAGTCATAGAGATTCTGGTGGATGATGCCATTCTGTGAGAAATCGATGGTGTCCATGGTAATGAGGTACTTGGGAAAATTGTCTGTGATTTTCTGGAACGGCGCAAGTTCGCGGGCAAGCACGGTTTCTTCCATGACCGAGAGCGACACCTGGTAATAGCGGATGTCTGTGCCTTTCTGCGCGACAAAGTCCACCTCCAGCGAATTGTAAAGGCCGGTGGAAATGGTATAGCCGCGGCGAAGGAGTTCGAGGTAGACTAGATTTTCGATGACGTGCCCCAGATTTTCTCTGCGGTAGCCGATGAGACGATTGCGAAGCCCCAGATCAGCTACGTAATACTTGCCATTGGTGCGAAGCCGCTCTTTGCCACGGATGTCGTAGCGTTCACATTGGTAGAGCACATAGGCATTGACCATCTGTGTGAGGTAGTTATCGATGGTATCCGCGCTCGCGGAAGAGCCCTGCGATTTCAGCGTTCGGCTGATAGCACTCACGGAGAGAGGATTTCCGATATTCTCCATGATGAATTTGGCGGCTTTGAGGAAGACGCCTTCATTGCGGATGCCGCCGCGGATGATGATGTCTCGTGCAAAGATGGAGTCGAAGAGGCCGCTGTTGATGATTTCTGTAAGTTCGGGGTCTTTCGCGACTGCTGCGGCTGGGAAAGAACCAATGGTGAGATACTCATTGAATGCTTTTGCGACGTTGCTTTCGTCATAGCCGCGGAATGTCATGAATTCGGAAAGCGACAACGGGTACACTTTGATTTCGATGTACCGTCCTGTGATGTAAGTCAGATACTCGCCTGAGAAGAGACGCGAGTTTGAGCCAGTGATGTAGATATCGAGTGGAAACGTCGCTTTCAGCCCGTTGATGACTTTCGCCCATTCTTCGAGTTCCTGTACCTCGTCGATGAGAAGGTAGTAGCGATGGGCAGGCTCCGTGATATGCTCTTTGATGTACGCATAGAGCGTCTCTGCCTTTTCCAACGGAAACCAGGGAATCTGCTCATAGCTGATGTGGATGACGTGATTTTCTGGGACGCCCTGAGTGAGCAGGTGCTTCTTCAACATCTCAAGCAGTGTGGACTTTCCTGAACGGCGAATGCCGGTGATGATTTTGATGAAATCCGTATCCTTCGCGCGAAGCAGCTGATTCAAATAATAAGGTCGTTCAATCATGGCACACCTCCTTGCTTTTTATCTATTATACACTAAGAAAGTTTCAAAAATCTAAAAGTTTTTCGAGTATAGGTGGAAAAACTTTTAGATTTCAGGAATTTTATCAAGTATGGATGAGGGAATGACGAAAAGAGGCGATGCCCAAAGGTGGCACTTCAGTCACGAGTCACTGGCTCGTTTTGCCTACCTTCTCCTTGCCATCTGTGCTATAATAAATTGGTTATAGGAAAGCGAAAGCCCCATGCCCCGAAGCGGCTCGTCCGGCTTTCTCCTATCCGTGCGTCAAGGCGCACCGAAAAATATCTATCTCAGTTGTCATCTGAACACCAACTATAAAAAACAGGAGGCAAGATGAAAAAAGCTATTATCCTCTCCAGCGGCGGCGTGGACTCGACCACCTGCGTCTCGCTGGCAGTAGACAGACTGGGAGCAGAGAACGTCGTAACTGCTTCTATTTTTTATGGGCAGAAGCACAAGAAAGAGATCCTTGCGGCACGCAAGGTCGCAGCGTACTACCATGTACGGCACTACGAATTTGATCTTTCTGCCATTTTCCAGTATTCGAACTGCTCCCTCCTTGCGGGCTCCACAGAAGAGATCGTCCACGAGAGCTACGCGGAGCAGATCGCCAAGAACGGAGAGGGCAAGGTCTCGACCTATGTGCCTTTCCGCAACGGACTCATGCTCTCGACGGCGGCCTCGCTCGCGGCGAGCCTCTTTGAGGAGGATGAGGTCGATATCTACATCGGCGCGCACGCAGACGATGCGGCAGGAGATGCCTATGCGGACTGCAGCGAGCCCTTCCTGAAGGCGATGGGTGATGCCGTCTCCATCGGCACCTATGGCAAGGTGCATCTCGTCTTCCCCTTTGCGGAAATGAATAAGGCCGGCGTCGTGGCGACCGGTCTGGCTCTCCATACGCCCTATGAGCTCACATGGAGCTGCTATGAGGGCGGGGAGAAGCCCTGCGGCACATGCGGCACATGCATCGACAGGGCAGCCGCCTTCGCAGCGAATGGCGTCAAGGATCCGGCGCTGGCTTGCTATGAGAAATGAGAAATGTTTGAAAACAGGGATTAGGAGACATCAGACTCCCGCATCGTCATTTCGAGCGTAAGCGAGAAATCTTCCTTGCAGATAGATAAACAAAGAATGTGTGGAAGCAGAAATACCTAGGCATCGTTTCCCTGCCAGTGCCTATGTGATACTGACCGTAGTGCAAGAAAGATCCCTCGGCTGCGCTCGGGATGACGATACGGGAAAGGGCTACCACCACAAGTTTGAAAGCAAGGATGCGTGGCCTCGAATGACTAGTGACTAGGGATGAGTAGCTAGGGATTAGGGATCAGACATCAGACGTCAGACATTAGACTTCTGACTTCTTCCCTCCGGCCTTCGGGCATCGCCCATATATATTGCGGCGAAGCCGCCACCTGAACCCTGAACCCTGAACCCTGAACCCTGAACCCTGAACCCTGAACCCTGAACCCTGAACCCTGAACCCTGAACCCTGAACCCTGAACCCTGAACCCTGAACCCTGAACCCTGAACCCTGAACCCTGAACCCTGAACCCTGAACCCTGAACCCTGAACCCTGAACCCTGAACCCATTCATATTTTATATAAGGACGACAATCTATGTTTACAGTAACGAAACGAATCGAAGTATCCGGTGCACATTTCCTGCACCTGGACTATGAAAGCAAGTGTACGAATCTCCATGGACACAACTGGATCATTACGGTCACGGTGCAGAATGACACGCTCGACCACAATGGCATGGTCGTGGATTTCTCCAAGATCAAGGAGATCGTGAACCAGTTCGACCACCATGTCATCAACGATGTCTTGGGGGGACTGAATCCGACGGCGGAGAACATCGCGAAGTGGCTTTGCGACCGCATTCCTCACTGTATCCGCGTGTCGGTGCAGGAGACGGAAGGGAATGTGGCAACGTATGAAAAAGACTGAAGCGTACCGCTATGATGACGGGCTCTTCCACGTGACGGAGATCTTCGACAGCATCGACGGCGAAGGGAAACGCACGGGCCTCATGGCGATCTTTGTGCGCCTTGCGGGCTGTAACCTGCGCTGCAGCTACTGCGATACCGCCTATTCGCTCTCGCTCACGGACACGGCTGAAGCGCTGACGGAAGAAGAGCTTCTTTCCCGCATCCATGCCTTCCCGTGGAAGAAGATCACGCTGACGGGCGGTGAGCCGATGCTCCATCCCATCCGGCACCTGTGCGAAGTCCTTGGCAAAGAGGGCTATGAGGTGAATATCGAGACGAATGGCGCGGTGGCCCTCTTCCAAGAGCGGCCGCAGGGGACATTCTACACGATGGACTTCAAATGCGGCGGAAGCGGCATGAAGGAACGGATGCTGGAGGAAAATTTCAAGCTCCTCGGGAAAGAGGATGTGCTGAAATTCGTCGTGAGCTCTAAAGCCGACATGGATGAGATGAAGGCGATCATCGCCGCGCATTTCCACAAGGGCGAAGACCCTGCCTTCTATGTGAGCCCGGTGTGGGGACGCATCGCCCCTGCCGACCTGGTGGAGTATGTCAGACGAGAGAGATTGAGTGATGTCCGGGTCCAGGTGCAGCTGCACAAGATCATCTGGGATCCAGAGAGGAGAGGCGTATAATGGTCGATCTAAAGAAATTGGAAGAAGCTGCGCGGCTCATCATCGAGGCTGTCGGCGATGATCCCACACGCGAAGGCCTCGTCGAGACCCCGAAGCGCTTTGCGGACATGATGGCGGAGCAGTTTGCTTATAATGCGGTATCCAATGAAGATATCGCCCGAGAATTTGAAAAGACCTTCGAAACGCCGGAGAGTGATATGGTCGTGGTGAAAGACATCGACATCTTTTCCCACTGCGAGCATCACATCGCACTGATGTACAATATGAAGGTCGCGGTCGGCTATATCCCGCGCGGCCGCGTCATCGGTCTTTCGAAGATCGCCCGCATCGCAGATGCTGTCTCGAAGCGTTTTCAGCTGCAGGAACGCATCGGTACGGACATCCGCGATATCATGCGACTTGTGACACATGCCGATGACGTCATCGTATTCATCGAAGGGGAACACTCCTGCATGACCGCCCGCGGCATCAAGAAGCCGGGGACAAAGACACGGACGCTGGCGTCCTCCGGCGCTTTTAAGACGGACAGCGCGCTCAGAAAAGAATTCTTGGAAATGGTGAAATAGAAAAAGCGGAATCGTTTCGTAGAAACGGTTCCGTTTTTGTTTGGGATTTTGGAATTTTGGTGACTGGTGACTAGTGGCTGGTGACTAGGGATTAGATGATCAATCTCGCCCCTTCCTTTGGAAGGGGCAGCCGAGCGCAGCGAGGCGGGGTTGGCTGTGCTTTTGTTGGATAGTCGTTGTTGGATTCCTCTACGCGGATTTCTCGCATACGACGTTTCCCGCAGCTCAGGATGACGACATGCGCTGCAAATTTTTATATAAAAGGGGATTGGGATGCTCGGTGTATTTTGCGCCCCCTCCATCCCTGTTGAAGTTTGAAAGCAGGGATGGGTAGCCAAGGATTGGGGATTAGACATCAGTCATCTGACGTCTGCCCTCCGGCCTTCGAGCATCGCCTCCTATATATGTGCGGCGAAGCCGCCACCGCCATTTCTCATTTCTAATTTCACATTTCTCATTTTTTACTTCAGCCCCACATTCCATCCTCCTTCGCAGAGGACGAAGAAGAGGAGCAGTGAGACGAAGATGGCGATGCAGGCAGGGAGATGGTAGCTGGTATAGAAGGGATCTTCCTCTTTCTTGACAGCCTGATAGGGCATGGCGTGCATGACCTCGTAGAACTCATCGGGAATGAGGCCTTTGCAAAAATCTGCAAGGAACTGGGCATAGCGGAGCGTTTCCTGACTGAAGAAATAAAAGATCGGTGTGTAGAGCGGTACATGATTCTTTTCGGAAAGGATGGTGAGACAGCTCGTGATGATGCTTTTCAGCCGCTGATTCCGTTCCAGCGGCTTTTCTTCCATCTTGGTCGATACCGCATTGAAGATATTGTAGAAATGATCCATTTCCTCTGCTCGGTATCGCGTATCCAGATCCGGCGGGAGGAAGGACTGGTCGCCGACCGCACGCCCCGGGTCTGCCTCTTCCCGGAAGAAAGCAGGGAAAGCATTCTCGATCTGATGGATGCCTTCGAAAATATGAAGGAGCGGGGTGTAGTCTTTCGCATAGTCCTTCAGGATATACTTGGCGATGTAGAGGCGAAAGACGATGTAGTCTGAGAGGAAGGCGCACCAGTTGTCCCGATCACGGTCGTGCATCAGGATCTTCTTCTCCTTCACGAATTTTCGGAAGATCACGTGAAGTCCGTAGCTTCCCTGCGGCTGGCTGGTATAGGAAAAAAGCGCCCGCCGGCAGAGAGTGATGCCCATACTGGTGAGGTACTGTGAGTGATCCATGGCGAGGCTCCTTTCTTGGAGGGTCAGCCCGTGGGGCGGTTCCGTCCACTGATTCTGAATGAAAACTTTGCGCGAATGAGGAATGAGGAATTAGGAATGCTGGTGCGGCGCATAAAAATATAGAAGCGCCGCGGAGTATAAATAGGGCGATGCCCGAAGATGGCATTTCAGTTACCAGTCACTAGTCACCCCTAATCCCTAGCCACTAATCCCTAGCTACCAGTCACAAGTCACTAGTCACCGTTCCTCAAGATACCTTTCTGTATTATAGCACAGGCGATGAGTGAAACAAGAAAAGGTGATACGAGAATACCATCTTCTAAAAAAGGCGGCGAAGCCGCCACCTGAACCCTGAACCCTGAACCTTGAACCCTGAACCAAATGAAAGCAAAGTAAAAAGGGGCTGTGAAGAAATGAGGATTTATTTCTTCACAGCCCCTTTTTATTTTGAGGGAATGGGGAATCCCATCCCTTGTCAGGCGAACATGAAGAGGAATCCGGTCATGATGCCGGCGATGAGGGTAAGGGACGGGTAGATGTGTTCATAGTTTTCACGGGAGAAGACGGAGTGGTGCGTATGGACGAGCGTCTTTCCGTGCGCCTTGTGATGGACGCTCTCCGGCGTCATTTCAGATAGACGGAGAGTGAGCGCGCGCATGAAAGCCCGGGTTTCTTCCATGAGATGACGGAGCAGGGAAGGATTTGGGACGAAGTTGATTTCCTTGGCCATCGCCCAAAGAGAGCTTTCGATGGAAGAGGTGAGGCGCGCTTCGCGATCCCCCGTGACGCAGGCTTTTTCAATAGCAGCGTAGCACTGGAACATCGTTTCCACATGCGCTTTCGTCAGCTTTTCTACATAGCAGCCAAGAAGCAGGTAGGACCCGTTCAGATCATGCTCGAGGGCGAGCATTTTGAGCGCAGAGGGCAGGGAAGACAGCGTGCTGGAAAGACCTTTCAGGATAGCATCCGTGCAGCCGAAGCCGCTCTTGTGGTGACGGATCATGCAGCGAGCAATGTAGAGACGGTACAGGGTATACTCAAAGGAGAGAGACTGTAGCGCATCCTGTTCTGCCAGAGACAATTCTTTCTGTCCTGCAAGGACGGCGCGCTCGATATCATTCACCAGCGAGCCGGTGGAAGCTTTACTGTATGTTTTCATCGCATAGTCTAAAAGCCGCGAGCCTTCATATTCCAAGTAGTCCAGATTGTTCATGGCGGATCCTCCCTCATCACAACAGGGAATGCTTTGCATGATTTCATTATAGAAGAACCTATAAATGATAGCCAATTAAAAATATTTATGATGATTTACAGTCTATCCTTTGCATCTTACCGGCGATAAGCTGCATCTTGCAGAGAGAAATAGAAGACTTTCCCGTCATTTTGCTGCTATGGTACTTGCTTTTCCCCTGTGCCTCTAGCCAAAATCTTTGCCATCCTGTACTATAAAGAGAAATGCAGGAGGGACTATGACACCGAAAAGAATCTCAATCACCATGAAAATACAGATGACCAGAGATGGCCGCCTCTCCGCGGCGATAGAAGAAGACCGCCGGCGCGAAGTGATCACCTCATACTCACAGCTGCTCTGCGGCGCCTTTGACATCGCGGGCGAGCATGAAGCAGAAGTCATAGAGACGATGGCGCGGCTCGCGACCGGACACACCAAGGATGAGATAAGGAAAATGGCAGAGGCTGCCTGCCATGGCGGATCATCAGTATGACCCCCGATCACTGCTTTTGAGGCGCAGCGCCTGAAAGCGGCATTTCAGACGTGCAAGGAGACGATCATGGAAATATTTACGATCAAAAAATCGGAGGAGGGCAAGCGCTTAGACCAGTTTCTGATGGAGCAGAAGCACTGGCCGCGCGCTTTTTTCATGAAAGCCCTTCGCACGAAGAAGATCAAAGTGAATGGCCGAAAGGAGGAGGCGGCCTTCCGTCTCTCTGCCGGCGACGAAGTCCGCTCCTTCGTGCTGGAGAAGCGCGATGCGGTGCGTCCCGTCCGCATTCTTTACGAGGATGAAAACCTTCTTGTCGTCTACAAGCCTGCCGGCGTCTTGACGCTTGACATCACGGGGAAGGAAAAGGATACCATGCTCTCGCGCGTCTCTTCCGCCCTCATGCAGAAGGGCGGCGTGGCGGCCTATCCCGTGCATCGCATTGATTTCAATACCGAGGGGCTCCTCCTTTTTGCAAAGACAGAAGAGATCCGTGATCTCCTCGGCCGTCTCATCCGTGACCGCAAGATCAGCAAGTCTTATCTTGCCATCGTCCTTGGAAAGATCGAGCCGGGACACGGGACGCTCACCCATCAGATCTTCAAGGATGCGAAAAAGAATCAGGTCTTCGTCACGGACGAACCTGTGAAGGGATCGAAGACGGCCATCACAGAGTACGAACGTCTCGCGTACAGGAGCGGTCTTTCGCTCGTGAAGTGCTGCCTCATCACCGGCCGTACCCATCAGATCCGCAGTCAGATGGCGTATGTCGGGCATCCGCTTTTGGGCGATGACAAGTACGGCGTGAAGACGACGAACCGCAGCTACAAGGAAAAACGCCAGCTTCTCTGCTCGGCGGAGATCTCCTGCGACTTCGGGAAAGAGGCCGGGCCCCTCTCCTACCTCGCCGGCACCCGGTGGAGCGTGGGGGACGTGGGATTTGTGAAGAAATACTTCGGGGGACAGTGATGGGCATTTCTTCCTGATTGCCTTTTACGGTACACTTTAAAATAAATATATGGTAACGCACAAGACGGATGAATTGTGGATGGATTCATCCGCTTTTTTCATGCTATGATACAAGCAGAACGAAATGTATCTTATCTGCACGAGCGTATCATAGCAGGATGCCTGTGCGGTCATACAGAGAGTGTATGGTAAAGGACAGAGAGGTGGAGATCATGGAAAAATTATATGAAGCATTCCTGGATAACTGGGGAAAGCACGCACCGGATTTTTTGCTCTTCTTATGGGGGTCAGGGATCTTCAAGCTCCCTGCTGGCGGAAACGAGCCTTTCGGCATGGAGTAAGTAAAAAAGCCCGATGAAAGACAGGGGATCTTTCATCGGGCTTTTTTTATGGGAGAGAAAGTTTGAAAGCAGGGATCCGTGGCGCTTCCCTGTTTTTAAGTGCCGCAACACCATTTCACATTTCTCATTCAAGCGAGGCTTCCGCACGCAATCAAGGGACGGCACGCCCCATGGGCTGACCTTGGCATGCCGTTTCCATACATAAAAGCGAGAACTGAATCGCCTTGGGAAATCAAAATGAGTTGAGAGTTGAGAGTTTAGAAAAGGAGTTTGGGCGATCCAGCTCTCTGTATATAGGATACCAAATGGATAGGACAGATGATGTCATTGCGGAAAAATCTTTGAAAAATTTTCAAAATATTTTCATAGGTGCGATCCCTTCTCCGTATCATCAGCGTTTCCCTGGTATGAAACAACCGGTATTCGCGGAGTGACAGACTTTCCCTTCCCCCCTCACGTGCATATACACCGTTTCACTGCCGATGAAAAAGATTTCTCGCTATCGCTCGAAATGACAGGCGAAGAAGGTGGATCACCACACATCGTCTTTCATACCGTTCCCCCGTGACTAGTCCCTAGTCACCAGTCACCATACTCTCACCTTCACATACTCCTCCCCGTCCTCTTCGATGACGGCTTTCCCGCCTGTGAGGTCTGTCAGGAATTTGAGATGCGTCTTCGCTTCTTCGGGAAGGGTGAGGAAGGTCACCTGCACCTCGGCTGTGAAGGCACGGTCCAGGACGCGGATGTCCTTGTCTTTGATGTAATTTTCAAAGCCGCCGACCGCGGTGTAGGGGAGGGTCACGGTATAGCGGGCATACGGCGTATAGGTGACGATGGGCGCCGCCTTCACGGCGTCGGAGAGCGCGCCGCTGTAGGCCCTTGTGAGGCCGCCCGCACCGAGCTTGATGCCGCCGAAGTAGCGGGTGACGACCGCGAGTACATTCGTGAGCTTTCGCATCTGGAGCACATGGAGCATGGGGTGTCCCGCCGTGCCCTGCGGCTCGCCGTCATCGCCCGATTTCTCAAGGATGCGCTCTGTACCGATGCGCCATGCGTAGCAGTTGTGCGTGGCGTCCTTGTATTTCTTTCTGAGATCAGCGAGTGCCTGCTGTGCTTCCTCTTCCGAGTTGACAGGCAGGATGTGCGTGATAAAGATCGATTTCTTGATTTCCATGTCCTCCCGATAGAGCTCGGCAGGCGCAGTGTAAGGGATAAGCATGATGGGTCCTCGTAGGTGTAAATGGTCAGGGATGGGATCGGAGATCAAAATGATACCGGGTCTATTGTACCAAAAAACGACCCGCGTACCAAATGCTTCACAAAAAAACGATAGCGGAGAGCTATCGCTTACAGGGTTCAGGGTTCAGCAGGTTCTATAGGTTCAACGGGGGTGGTGCGGCGCATTTCGTCATCCTGAGCGGAGAAAAACATCGTATGTGAAAAAATGGCTTATCTGAAACAGGAGAACTGAGTCGAAGGAT
>FR879477.1:23519-26079 GCA_000434475.1 Dialister sp. CAG:486 | reverse complement strand
TGGGCGGGGGTTGGATGGGGAAAGCGGTATCCCCGACATAAAGCCTTCTTTTGGGGATGTCAGTATCCTTTTTTCTTGTCGACTTCGTTCATGAGTTTTTCTCCGCGGGCGAAGGCGACAAAGTTCATCTGGAGAAGGCTGGTGAGCTTGTCCCAGAAGTCGGGAACCATGGAGGCGATGTGCGGGGTCATGATGACATTGTCCATCTGCCAGAAGGGGTGATCGCCGGGGAGGGGCTCTTTCGAGAAGACGTCCATGCAGGCACCGGCGATCTCTTTCTGAGAGAGGGCGTCAATGAGGGCGGCTTCATCGACGACGGAGGCGCGGGCGATATTGATGAAGAGGGCGGATTTCTTCATGAGGGCGAATTCCTTCTGCCCGAAGAAGTGATCCGTCTCTGGTGTCGCAGGGAGGGCGGCGATGACGATGTCGGCCTCCGGGAGGACTTCGGCGAGCTGGTCTTCGAGGTAGACATGGTCAGCGAACATTTCTGTAGAGAGGTGTTTCTTTACGGCGAGGATGCGGGTCTCGAAGACTTTCGCTCGCTGGGCGATGGCGCGGCCGATGCTGCCGAAGCCTACGATGAGGATGGTCTTGCCGAAGAGGGTGTCGCCGCGGGGGCGTATCCATTCATGGGCGCTCTGGTGGCGGACGGCGTCGGGGATGCGGCGCATCCATGCGAGGAGCAGGGCGAGGGTGTGCTCGGAGACGGCGCGGTCGTGGACGCCGTGGGAGTTCGTGAGATGAATGGGGCGTGAGAGCATGGAGGGGGAAAGGAGTCGCTCGACGCCGTCAGAGAGGGAGTGTACCCAGCGGATGTTTGGCCCGGCGGCGAGGATGGGCTCTGCGTCTTGGAAGCCCCACATGGCGATGGCGTCGGCGTCTGCGACATGGGGAATGGCTTCTTTCGGTGATTTGTAGGATTCGACGATAGCACCGGGGACGGCTTTTTTCAGGGATTTGATTTTGTCTTCGGAGAGGGTATTGATGATGACAAGTTTCATGATGGGGCTCCTTTCATTTTCAAAACTTTTCCTTATTATAGCATGGTTTAGGGCGCAGGGGGTTGGGTTCAACCTATAGCGTGAGCCAACCTCCGCCCCGAAGGGGCGGATAAGGATAAAATGTTCTGCCGTTCTCTGTAAAAGTATTTACGAATCCAGTATAATAAAACAAGTGATATGGACGGGCTGGGGGCTTGTAACGTCTTCGGGTGTCACTCCCCTTCAGAACCGTTAGAAACGGTTGCATCTATATTCCTTTTTTCAAGGAGGCACTATGTTATCTGACTGGCTTCATTCGAAGCGTATGAAATATATTTCCTTCGCTGTCCTGCTTTTTCTCTTGATGGGGGGCATTTATGTCTATACCCATCGCGGGGGGCAGGGGGTGAAGAAGGCCGAGGTGCGTCCGGCGGTGAAGGTCGTGACGCTTGTGCGGCAGGATATGATGAAGCGGATCGTGCTCTCGGGGGAGACGGTGCCGAAGGCTTCGGTGGATATTTCTCCGAAGTATGCTGGCCGTATCGCGGAGGTGGCGGTGGACCTGGGGGATGCGGTGTCTCTTGGGGATGTGCTTCTTCGTCAGGATACGAAGGATGTCTCGATCTCTATCGGAGAGAACCGCGCAGGCAGCGCGCAGGCAGCGGCTGAGGCGGTGACGAGCCGTGCAGAGTATGACGCGGGGACGATGAAGGCGCAGAGTGACTATGAGAATGCGCTGACGACGTATGAACGTTACCAGCAGCTTTTTGATGAGGGGGCGGTGTCCCGTCAGGATCGCGATGACAGGTATCGCGCGATGATGGAGGCGAAGGCGGCGCTCGAAGGTCTGACAAGCCAGTCTGTCGGCGGCCGTCCGGCGGTGATCGCCGGCAAGGAGGCGGCTGCGGAGAAGGCGCGTTATGCGGTGGAGGCGCTCACGAATCAGCAGGCGGACATGACGCTTCTTTCTCCTCTTTCCGGTATCGTAAGCTATCGGAGGGCAGAAGCGGGCGAGTGGGCGACGGCAGGAGAGAAGCTGCTCACGGTCGTCGATACGAGCGAGCTGTATCTGGACTGTCAGGTCGCAGAGCAGGATGTCGGGATCCTGCAAGAGGGGATGAGCTTGGATGTGTCGATCGATTCGCTCGGGGAGTCGGTGAAGGGGACGATCCGCTATATCAGTCCGGCGATGGATGCGGATACGCATGCGTATAAGGTGCGTCTCGTACTTACAGATCCCGCAGCGCAGATCCGCGGCGGGATGTTTGGCCGGACGGAGGTGACGGCGATGCAGAAGAAGGATGTGCTCCTCCTTCCGAAGATGGCTGTCATTGATCACAATGGGAAGAAACTGGTCTATGTGGTGGATGACGATGGCCGCGCAGAAGAGGTGCCTGTCACGCTCGGCGTTTCCAATGATGAGATGGTGGAGATCCGGAGTGGTCTGGCAGCTGGCGAGAGGGCAGCCGTGACGAATCTGTCTAAGCTCAAAAATGGAATGGTCGTAGAGGTGAAGGACTAGGGGTTAGCCCCTGGGGCGTATCGTCCCTTGATTGTTTGCGACAGAGGTTCAACAG
>FR879477.1:0-23455 GCA_000434475.1 Dialister sp. CAG:486 | reverse complement strand
GGTGGTGCGGCGCCAGATCCTTCGACTCAGTTCTCACTGTTCCGCCTTTACATTTTCGAACATTCGACATTTCACTCCGCTCAGGATGACGAAATGCGCCGCGGAGTATACATAATGGCGATGCCCGAAGGCTGGCATTCCAGTCACTAGCCACTCATCCCTGCTTTCAAACTTTTTGAGGATACCCTTTTCCGTATCGTCATCCCGAGCGAAGCCCTCGATCTTTCTTGCACTCAGGTCAGGATCACATAAGCACTGTATGGAAACGACGCCTTGGTGCTATGTATTTCTCCTTTTACACATCCTTCGTTTATCGGTCTGCAAGGAAGATTTCTCGCTTCGCTCGAAATGACGATACGAGAATCTGATGTCTCTTGATTTCCTAGTCCCTGCTGACCAATCCCTAATCCCTAGCCCCTAATCCCCAGCTACCAGTCACCAGTCACTCATCCCTGCTTTCAAACTTTTTGAGGATACCCTTTTCCGTATCGTCATCCCGAGCGAAGCCCTCGATCTTTCTTGCACTCAGGTCAGGATCACATAAGCACTGTATGGAAACGACGCCTTGGTGCTATGTATTTCTCCTTTTACACATCCTTCGTTTATCGGTCTGCAAGGAAGATTTCTCGCTTCGCTTTCAATGACGATACGGGAATCTGATGTCTAGTCCCTGGTGACCAATCCCTAATCCTTAGCCCCTAATCCCTAGCTACCAGTCACTAGTCACTTAGTTCCCGTTTCCATTGTTATTTCCGGAGGCATGCATGAAGTCATTCAATCTGACCCGGTATTCCGTGACGCACCCGATCGGTATTTTTATGATCGTGCTGTTTTTCGTGGTGCTTGGGCTGTACAGCTATTGGCGCATCGGTGTGGAGCTGTATCCGAATATCAATGTGCCCTATGTCATCGTGTCGGTGCGCTATGATGGCGCGGATGCGGAGTCGGTCGAGCAGCAGATCACGAAGCCTTTGGAGGATGCGCTGTCTTCGGTGTCGAATGTGAAGCACATCACATCGAAGTCGCGCACGGGACGTTCGGATGTGACGCTGGAGCTGAATTTCGATGCGGATGCGGACGCGGCGGCGATTGATGCTTCGGAGAAGGTGGACCGTATCCGCAGGAAGCTGCCGGATGATGCGGATGATCCTGTCGTGGAGAAGCGCGATATGGATGCGGCGCCAATCATCGATCTGGCGGTACTGTCGAGCCATCCGCTGGATGAGATGTATTCCATGGCGGATAATACCTTCACGAATGATTTCACGAAGGCAGACGGTGTATCGGATGTGGAGCTGCACGGGGGGCGAAGCAAGGAGATCGCGGTGAAGGTGGACCGCGACAAGCTCGCCTACTACGGCATCACGATGAATGATATCATTTCCACTTTAAAGAAGGAGAATAAGCTGGCTCCGGCGGGCTCGTCCTACACGGATACGCGCCAGACGCAGATCCGTCTCTCGGCGCAGTATGATACGGTGGAGGATATCCGTAAGATCCATCTCACCTGCGGAAATGGCGCGGTGATCCCGATCTCCGCAGTGGGTGAGGTCGTGCGTCAGGACCAGAGGGTGTCGCGGTTTGCACGCATCAATGGACAGGATGCCATCGGGATCTCTATCTATAAGAACAGCAATGCCAATCTCGTCTCGACGGCAGATGGTGTGATGAAGGTCTTGGAGAATATGCGGGCGGAGTATCCGGACTATCAGTTTGTCGTAGTGAATGATTCGGCGGACTACGTGCGCACGGCGCTCCATAATACGCTTTCGACGCTCATCGAAGGGCTCATCACGACGGGGCTCGTGCTCTTCTTCTTCCTGCGTGGCTGGCGCTCGACGGCGTCTGTCATCATTGCGATCCCGACGTCGCTCATTTCCACGTTCTTCGTCATGTACATGGCAGGCTTTTCCTTCAATATGATGTCGCTCATGGGGATGACGCTTTGTGTAGGGATCCTTGTCGATGACTCGATCGTCGTTTTGGAGAATATTCACCGTCATCTGGCCACGGGGGAGGATGCAAAGGAGGCGGCGGTAACAGGGCGTATGGAGATCGGCATGGCCGCCATTGCGATCACGCTCTGCGATGTGGTGGTTTTCCTCCCGATCGCTTTCATGTCGAGCATGACGGGGCAGTTTTTCAAGCAGTTCGGTCTCACGATCGTTTTTGCTTCTCTCTTTTCCCTGTTCATCTCCTTCACGCTGACACCGATGCTGGCATCGAAATTTTTCAAGAACGGCGTGCATGTCCCGGATACGAAGCTCTGGCGCACGGTAGAGAAGATCGAGCAGAGGATGGAGGATGCATACGGAGGAGCCATCGCCTGGAGCTTTAGGCATAAGAAGAAGCTCTTCGGCGGTGTCGCCATCGCCTTCTTCCTTTTCATGGCGATGGTGCCGCTCGGCTGGATCGGGATGGAGTACATGCCGCGCACGGATGAGAGCGGCTTCAATGTGAAGATCCAGCTCCCGACGGATGCGTCTGTCGAGCGCACGGATGCTGTCACGACTAAGCTCGAGAGCTACCTTGCCGAGGTGCCTGAGGTGAAGTCCTACATGGCGATGGTCGGCGGGGGCAGCGGGGTGAATTCCGGCCGTATCCGCGTCTCTCTTGTCGATCGGCAGGATCGCAGCCGTGATATCTGGTCTATCACAAACGAGATGCGCGCATGGATCGATGACAATATCACAGACGGCGATGTCCGCATCAAGGAGGATCAGGCGTCTGTCTCCGGTACTGCCGGCGGCGGTCTGGGAAATGGCGGGGGCGCCTTCCGCCTGGAGCTGCGCGGCAATGACATGGCTGATCTTATCCGTGTCTCCGAGATGGCGCAGCAGATGCTGAAGAGCGGCGCCTACGGCGTGACAGATGTCAGCTGTACGTATCAGGAGGGGCTGCCGGAGATATCCATCATCCCTGACCGTGAGAAATTGAAACACTACGGCGTCACGGTCGGCTCTCTCTATGACACACTGTCGTCCGCGATCAGCGGCGCAGGCGCGGGCGTCCTGCCGAATGATCCGCAAAATAACGGCAATGACACGGATATCCACGTTTATTTCAAGGGCGGAGAGTCGTATCGGATAAGTGACCTGGCGGCGATCCCGATCAAAGGGCAGACGGGCATCATCCGCATGTCTGATGTGGCGGAGCTCAAAGATGAGACGGGGCCGATCACCATCCTGCGCACGGACAAGCAGCGTGCTGTCATCATCGGCGCGAATCCCGGCGGGCAGGATCTGAACGGGCTCATCCAGCGTTTCACGAAGGATCTCCATCAGGCAGGACTTCCGAAATCGGTGAACTTCCGCTTCTCCGGACAGGCTGACAGTATGCGTGAAAGCTTCATAGAGCTTTTGTCGGCGCTTCTCATGGGGATGCTCCTCGTGTACATGATCCTTTCCGTCCTCTATGAATCGGTAAAGACCTCTTTCATCCGCATGTTCTCACTGCCTTTCGGCCTGATCGGCTCGCTTCTCTTCCTCTTCCTTATGAATGACACCATCAATATCTATTCCATGATCGGGATCATCGTCATGGATGGCGTGGTAGCGAAGAATGGCACGCTGCTCCTTGACTATACGCTGACGCTCATGCATCAGCACGGCATGGCGGCAAAAGAGGCTGTCATAGCGGCCGGCCGTGCGCGTCTGCGCCCGATCTTCATGACGACCTTCACCATGATCGTCGGCATGCTCCCGACAGCCCTCGCGCTGACGGCCGGCTCGGAGACGCGAAGCTCTATGGCTTGGGTCATCATCGGCGGCCTCATCACCTCGACACTTTTCACGCTCCTCGTCATCCCGATGATCTTCCTTTTCTTCCAGAGAGAGAAGTGATCATCGCCCATGCCCGTAGATCGGGGTCTGTCTTTCTTAGCCCATTCCTCACCGGGGAATGGGCTTTTTGTTTGGAAGAAACGGATGGTCATCCCCGCATCGTCATCCCTCGGCTGCGCTCGGAAGGACGAAACGGGGGAAGGCATATCTCACATTTCTTTTCAACCTATAGCGGAAGCCAACCTCTGCCCCTTCGGGGCACCTCCTTCCAGAGGAAGGAGGGAGAATGCCGCAGGAATAGGGCTGCCATTCCTCGCACATCGCCTTCGGGGCGTCCCTTTGCGGGGGAAGGAGGAAGAATGCCGTCTTTTCGCATCGTCATTTCGAGCGAAAGCGAGAAATCTTTTTCGTCCCCTTTTCCCATGACCCCTTCGCTAAGCCTTTTAGGGGATGCACCGCCTCCGCTTTTCCGCGATACGGTGTTTCCCGTTTCCTGCTGTCAAACACTCTCCGTCTTACCGCCAACGAAAAAGATCCCTCGGCTGCGCTTGGGATGACGAAACGGGGGAAACGTCTCTTCCCATTTCTTTTCATTCCGCTGTGAACCAACCTCCGCTCCTTTGGAGCACTTCCTTCCAGAGGAAGGAGGGAGAATGCCGGCTTCCCCTATAGCAAATCCTTTTCCCGCATCGTCATCCCGAAATCTCCCTCTGGTTTGTGGTACAATATGACCAGAAGAATGATACGATCATGATGAGGAGGTGTTTCTATGAGATCATGGAAGAAACGCAGTATCTCTGCGGCTCTGGCGCTGACCTGTGTGGCGGCGCCCATGGCGCAGCCGATGACAGCGTATGCGGCGTCGACGGCGGAGAAGATCCTGTATGGCGCGGCGGCGATGGTTTTCATTTCCAGCTACTACTCCAAAATGGACGATCACAACCAGCTGCAGCTTCTGGATCAGTGCCAGCAGGAGACGGGCGTCTATGACTCGGCGGAAGCGGATAACCGTGTACAGACCGTGTACCAGAATCTGAAGGATACGGGGCATGTGCTGCGGGATTACAAGGTCTACGTGTCGCCGAGTGAGGACATCAATGCGTTTGCCAGCTTGGGCGGTGTGCTCTGCGTGAATAAGGGGACGCTCGATCAGATGGATGATGATGAGCTGGCCTACGTCATGGCGCATGAGATCGCTCACGGCGAGAAGCGACACAGCGTGAGCGGTCTCAAGAAGCGCGTGGGGCTGGTGACGGCGCTGAATATTTATCTCGGAGACGCTTCGTATGGTGAGTACCTTCTGGGAAATATCGCGGCGAACTATGTGTCGAATGCGGTCTTCACCAAGGATCAGGAAAAGCAGGCGGATGACTGGGGCTTCCAGTACCTGGTCGAGGCGGGCTATAATCCGGGAGGCGGTGCGGCGTCCATGGAAGTGCTGCGCGCGAAATACGGCGAGAGCTCGCCGTCAGGCATCAAGGCGGTCCTTGCCCCGGGCAATCACCCCAAGACCAGTGATCGCATCCATAAGAATCTCAAATGGATGAATGCGTACTCCGGAAAGCATGTCGAGGTCAAGGATGACTGGATCGTGGTGAATGGGGAGAAAGCCTTCTCACCCGCCCAGGACAATGCGTACAGCCAGAAGGAGCGTCTCTATCTCACCGCGGGCAAGCTCGTGAAGCTCTATCACGCAGGGCATGTCCCCGATGCCGTTCTCGAGGGAGATCGGATCTACTGCGGAAATACGGTCATTTATGAGCTGTCCTCCGAAGAGGATGGCAGAGCCTATACCGAGGCGCTGAATCGAGGGATCCGGAAGGATCGCGGTGAACGTGTCGTCAGTGATTTTGATATCGATCAAAGAGTGAAGAAAGACGCCGGGAACTAGTGGCTAGTGACTAGGGATTAGTAGCTAGGGATGAGTGGCTAGGGATTTGGGACTAGGGACTAGTGACTGGTGACTTGAATACTGCCTTCGGGCATCGCCCTATATATACTCGCGGCGAAGCCGCCACCTTCATTTCTCATTCCTAATTCCTCATTTAAGCAAAGATTTCATCCACAATCAGTGGACGCCCCGCCCCCCACGAGGCTAACCCTGAACCTTGAACCTTTATTTTCAAAGGACGATTTCCATGAAAAAATTACTATCCATTTTACTTCTGTTGCTTATTGTTTGCGGCTGCGGGCTGGGCGTGCTCATCTGGGTGACACCGCCGCCGCCCACACCGCCGATGATCGCGCCGCCGCCTCCTTCGAAGGCAGTCTCGGCTGCGCTGATCGATGGGAATACGGGAGAGGTGCTGGCGGATAAGGAAGGGAGTCTGCGTATCTATCCTGCAAGTACGACGAAGATCCTGACTTGTATCATTGCGCTCGAAGAGGGCAAGGCGAAGCTCACCCAGAATGCGGTGATCTCTCCGCGCGCGATGGCGCAGGATGGCACGAACATCGGCCTTCGTCCGGATATGCCGCTCTCGCTTCACCAGCTGCTGTATGGGATGATGCTGATCTCCGGGAATGATGCGGCTGTGTCTGTCGCAGAGACGGTGGGCGGCTCGTATGGTCGTTTCATCGAGATGATGAATGAAAAAGCAGCTTCTATCGGTGTGCATGATTCCCATTTCGCAAATCCGAATGGTCTTACGGATCCGAACCACTATACGACGGCCTATGATATGGCGAAGATCGCGGCGTATGCGATGAAGAATCCTGATTTCCGTGACATCGTGAAGCGTCCTGTGTATCCGATGACGTATCGGAATGGGGTCTATCGCAATGTGGAAAACCGCAATGAATTTCTGACGAGCCACTATGAAGGAGCGAATGGCGTGAAGACGGGCATGACGGAAGCGGCGGGCGATTGTCTTGTCGCTTCCGCGGAGCGCGATGGCCGTCTCATGATCGTGGCACTCTACGATGATACGGATCGCTGGAAGGAAGCTCGGACATGGCTGGACTATGGCTTCGCGGAAGCGGAGAAGAAGGCGGAGTATGAAAGAAAGCTCGCTCAAGAGCCGGAGGTGTACAAGCTGGTGAACCAGCTCTTAGGGAGGGAGCCGCGTGACTAGGAGAAGGAAATCGCCGTTTCTGGTACGGCTTTTCCCGCACAGCCCGTTCCTGCGTGTCCTTTTCGTCATCGTGGTTCTTCTCTCGCTCTACATCGTCTTGCACAGTGGGTATCATTTCTATCAGATCCGCCAGCAGGAGACGCTGCTTTTGGAGGAGAAGGAGAGGCTGTCCAAGGAGAAGGCGGAGCTCGCAAAGAAGCGTGAGGATCTCAAGGATGACGGACAGCTTGAAAAGAAGGCTCGTCAGGAGCTCGGTCTTGTGAAGCCCGGAGAAGTGCCTTATGTGAGATGAGGTTGGTGACTAGTAGCTAGTGACTAGTGACTGGTAGCTAGGGAAACGCTGATTCACTCTGACAACGATTGAATCAGTGTTTCCCTAGTCACCTCTCATCGCTCTTCAATCTTCTTGCTATTCCTTAAAAAATCACGTATAATTTAATTCGTATTTATATCGCAGGCATTGGGGAGGCGGATGCCGTTTCCCAGAGAGGATTTTGTTGTTAGATGGCTTTAGAAGTCGGAAGTATCGTGGAAGGTACCGTTTCAGGGATCGCGAAATTTGGTGCGTTTGTGGAGCTGCCGGAAAACAAGGTGGGTCTGGTTCATATTTCAGAAGTCGCCAATGAATACGTGAGCGATGTGGCTCAGTATCTCAAGGTGAAGGATACGGTGAAGGTGAAGGTCATCTCCATCGATGCGAAGGGCAAGATCGCTCTTTCTGTCAAGCAGGCGCAGCCGAAGACGGAAGAAAAGAAGGAGGCACGTTTTCCGAAGAAGGAAGGAAGCGAGCATCGTTTCCAGAGAAAAGAAGGCTTCGAGGGAAGAACTCCTCTGCATGAAGCGCCGCGTATGACCGAGCGCCGTCCGTTTGCCGGCGGTTATCGTTCGCAGCGCCATGAAGCCCCTGCTTCTTTTGAAGACAAGCTGAACCGTTTCCTGAAGGACAGCGATGAACGGCTTCTGGATCTGAAGAGAAATGTAGAATCCAAACGGGGCGGTCGCGGCGGCCGCCATTCTGACTGAGCATGAGAGGAGATGTAACGGGATGAGTTATGTCTCCTTTTGTTATGCGTTTTAGGGATGATGTATGCGGATTCTGTTGATGAATTTGCGTGACAATTAGGGAAACGCTGATTAAATCGCAGAGTCGGATTTCATATGGATTTTTATACATAGCTTCGTCATCATCTTCCTTAAATAGCTCACTATTCGCGTTAGATGATTCCTCGCTCTGTATAAAAATCCAAGAATGAAATCTGACAACGATTGAATCAGTGTTTCCCTAGAAATGAGAATTTATAAATGAGAAATGGGGGTACGGCGCATCAAAATAGAAAGCGTCGTAAGTTTTATCAAAGGGATAGGTATGCTTGCATTGGCAGCATAGGATGAGAAGCTATTCTTTTATCACTTTATATGAAACTCGCGGCGCTTCTACTTTTGCGCCGCACCACCATTTCTCATTTCGCATTTCTAATTTCTCATTCTTGTGAAAACGATAGAATGATGAATGGAATATAGCGTATCACACGATATAACCACAAGGAGGCTCTTATGCGCGCGATCATTGATATCGGAACGAATTCGGTCCGTCTTTTGATGGCAGAGAAGGATGAAAAGGGAGAGTGGAAGATCCTCAGGAAAGAACTTCGCAGCACCAGGCTGGGGGAGGGCATGACGGATAAGGCGACCATCGGTCAGGGGGCAAAGGAAAGGACGCTCTCTGCTGTGGGGGAATTTACCGCCATGGCCAAGCTCGAAGGGGCGAAGGATATCTTCGCCTATGGTACGTCCATCATGCGCGATGCGTCGAATGGGGAGGAATTCGCTGATGAAGTGACGGCAGCCTTCGGCGTGCCTGTCCGCATCCTTTCGGGGAAGGAGGAAGCGTACTATAGCTACATCGGCGCGGCCGGGACGTCCGGCGTCATCACGTCTGTCGTCGATATCGGCGGCGGCTCGACAGAGATCTGCGTGGGATTCGGCACCGATGTCGGAGCGCGCCACAGCTTCCGCCTCGGGTGCGTGCGCTGCTCGAAGCAGTTCGATACCACCACGGCCAGAGGCCGCGGTGAGCTGAAGAAGCATTGCTTCACGCTTTTCCGCGAGACGGATCTCATGGAGTCCATGCGGAATGTCAAGCGCTGGATCGGTGTCGGCGGGACTGTCACCTCACTGGCTTCGATGCTGCAGGAGCTCGAAGTGTATGATTCATCGAAGGTGCAGGACTACGTGATCCATCCCGAGGATGTGTCGGAGATCCTCGAAAAATTATCCCAAATGTCCTATGATGACAAGTGCCATATGAAAGGCCTCTTGCCGTCCCGTGCCGATATCATCGTGGCCGGCGTCGTCATCCTAGACAGCCTTATGGAGTACTTTGCTCTCTCGGAGATCACGGTGAGTGACCGCGATCTCTCCGAAGGCCTGCTCGATGCAGATGTCATACAGCCGACAGAAAAGTAAGGGTTGGTGACTGGTAGCTGGTGACTAGTGACTAGTGACTAGTGACTGGGGACTGGGGATTAGACTAGGAGACTAGGAGACATCAGACTCTTGCGTTGTCATTTCGAGCATAGCGAGAAATCTTTCTTGCAGACCGATAAACGATGAATGTGCGAAAGCAGGGATGAGATACCTCAAGTGACTGGTGACTTGAATGCTGCTTTCGGGCATCGCCCCGTTTCGTCATCCTGAGCGGCGAGAAACGTCGTATGTGAGATAACGAATGCCAGAACAGCTGCGACCTGAGCCCTCGATCTCGGCGCAGCCGCCACCTTCATTTCTAATTCCTAATCCCTAATCCCTGGCTACTAATCCCAAGCTACTAGTTCCAAGTCCCTATTTTCCCAGGAGCGAACTATGAAAAAACAATCATCTCCTTTTATCGCGAAGATCCTCTCCTTTGCGAGGGAAAAGAAATTATGGCAGAGAGGGGAGCGGATCCTCGCGGCGGTGTCCGGCGGGCCGGATTCGCTCGGGCTCCTGCTCTTTCTGCATGACATCGCAGAGCAGGAAGGGCTCTCTGTCGGCTGCTGTCTTGTGCAGCATCATTTGCGCGAGGAGGCAGAGGAAGAGGCACGGTATGTGGAGAGCATCTGTGAGTGGCTTGGGATTCCCTTCTTTCGCAGGGATGTCTATGTCGAGGAGAAAAGGCGCTTAGGCGGCGGCTCCGTCGAGACGGTGGCGCGAACGCTCCGCTATGAGGCGCTGCGGGAGGTGCGTGAGGAAGAAGGATATACTCTGATCGCACTGGCGCATCATGCAGACGATCAGGCCGAGACGATCCTTTTTCATCTGCTGCGCGGGAGCGGCGTGCGCGGTCTGTCGGGCATGGCGCCAAAGCATGAGGAGCTGATCCGTCCCTTCCTCACGGTCACGAAGAAAGAGATCGAAGATTTCCTCACTGCCTTTCCTTATGCGCCCTGCCATGATGCTACGAATGATGAGCTGGATGCGACGCGAAACCGCATTCGTCACCAGCTTCTCCCCGAGATGCTTTCCTATAATCCCAATCTGGTAGAGACGCTCCGGCATACGGCGGATATCCTTCGAAGCGAGGATGCCTGGATGGAGGAGGCAGCAGAGGCATGGCTCACTTCTCACGGGAAAGAGGGGAGCCTCGAGAAGGACGCCTTCCGCGCGCTTCCCCTCGCGATGCGGCGGCGTGTCCTCCGGCGGATGCTTATGCACATGGGAGAGGGTTCCTCTGATTTTGAAAGCCTTTCGCGTCTCGCTCTTCTCGCAGAGAAAGGCGAGACGGGGAAGCTCACTTCGACGGCGCATGTGGTGATGGAGATCGGCCGGCGCTGTCTCTATTTCTACAAAGGCAATACCAAAAAGCAGGAGGAGAACGGTCTTTTCCTTCTCGCAAAGCATTTTTTTGAAAAGTTCACCCAAAAAGATGTGGATAAACAGCAAGAGATGGCTATAATAAGTGGCAAGGATCGCGCAGACACGCTTTGGCACATGGAGACCGTGCGACTTGGGAAGCCGCCGGAGCATCCGGCTCGTAACCAATACCTGCTGGATGCCGAAAAGGTAGGGGAGGTCAGGCTTCGTATGCCAAGACCGGGCGAGCGCATGGCGGCGCTGGGGATGGATGGGACGAAGTCTATCAAGCGCATCCTGCAGGACGCCGGCATCCCCGCCGCCCTCCGACCGTATTGGCCCGTTGCGGCTGATGAAAAAGAGATTTACTGGACCTGTCTCCTCCGCGGCAGTCGATACGGTCGTGTGACGAAGGAGACCAAAGAGTACCTGCTGCTGACGATCTGGTTTGGCGGAAATGAGTGACTGGTGACTAGTGACTAGGGAGTGACTAGTGACTGGTGACTGAAATGCTACTTTCGGGCATCGCCCTATTTATACTCCTCGGCGCTTCCATATTTTTATGCGCCGCACCACCATTTCGCATTTCGCATTTCGCATTTCGCATTTCTCATTCCAGCGAAACTTTCACTCGCAATCAAGGGGCAGCACGCCCCATGGACTAACCTCGATTTATACTTTTTACTTCACATTTCATTGACAGGAGAATATCATGGAAAATTTATCGAAAGACATCAAAACCGTACTTGTGACGAAGGAGCAGATCGCAGCGAAAGTGAAAGAGCTCGGCGCTCAGATCACAAAGGACTACGAAGGAAAGGATGTCGTACTTGTCGGCATTCTGAAAGGGGCGATGCCTTTCCTCTGCGACCTGATGCGCTCGATCGATCTGCCGGTCACTTTAGACACCATGTGCGTTTCGAGCTATGGCAACAGCACCGTATCGAGCGGGCATGTCAAGATCAAGAAGGACCTTGACAAGGACATCCGTGGTAAGCATGTCATCGTGGTCGAGGATATCATCGACACCGGTATCACCATGTCCCACCTCGTGCCGCTCCTGAAGGAAAGAGGCGCTTCTTCGGTGGAGCTTGCCATCTGTCTCAATAAGAAGGAACGCCGCGAAGCGGATGTATATGTGAAGTATGTCGGTTTTGAAATTCCGGATGAATTCATCGTCGGCTATGGCTGTGACTATGCAGAAAAATACAGAAACCTCCCTGACGTCTGCGTGCTGGATCATAAAGTCTATACGAAGGCGTAAAAGAAGGGTTCAGGGTTAGCCCCGTGGGAGCGGCGTTCCTTGATTGTGGATGAGAAAAACTTTGCGCTCTAGTGAGGAGTGCTGGCGCGGGGGAAAGCAGGTTTCCCGTTTCTTGCTTCACTCACATGAAGTGTTTCACCGCAAACGAAAAAGATTTCTCGACTTCGCTCGAAATGACGACGGCGCGAAGCGCTATCAAAATTCTGCGGCGCTTCTCACTTCTCACGAAAGGGAATGAGTGGCTAGGGATTAGTGACTAGTGACTTGAATACTACTTTCGGGCATCGCCCCATATATAATATTCGCGGCGAAGCCGCCACCTTCATTCCTCATTCCTCACTCCTCATTCGAGCCGAGCTTTCATCCAGGGGCAAGGGGCAGCACGCCCCGTGGTCTACCACAAAACCCCGAACCTTCTTTTCTTTGTTGCCTTTCCACATACTTATATGCTAAAATTAGATATTATTCAGAACTATCAATCTATGGGGTGAAAAAACCTATTGAATGGGTCGTTTATATTTCACAGGAAATATAGAGAAGGAGGAAAATATTGAATAAATTTGTAAAGAATGTGGCCCTCTATGTGCTTCTGATCATTATAGCGGTCTCCATATTCAATACCTTTGTTCATCCTCAGGAAAAACACTCGGAAATCACCTACAGCGATTTCATTTCGCAGGTCGAGAAGAAGAATGTCGACTCCGTGACGATGACGAACAATTCCATCAGCGGTAAGCTGAAGGACGGCAGTGAATTCGCTACCTATGCACCGGACAATGACGCGCAGCTTCTGCCAAAGCTTTCGGAGGGCGGCGTCATCATCACTGCAAAACCGCCGGAACAGCCGTCCTGGTGGATGAATCTGCTCTCTTCTCTGCTTCCGATCATCATTCTGGTCGGCGTGTGGTTCTGGATCATGAACCAGACACAGGGCGGCGGCGGACGTGTCATGAGCTTTGGCAAGTCCAGAGCGAAGATGACCGCCGAAGGTCAGGTCCATGTGAATTTCTCTGATGTTGCAGGGGAAGACGAAGCGAAGGAAGAGCTTTCCGAAGTGGTGGATTTCCTGAAAAATCCGGGTCGCTATACGGCGATCGGCGCGAAGATCCCGAAGGGCGTGCTCCTCGTCGGCCCGCCAGGGACAGGTAAGACCCTGCTTGCCAAAGCAGTGGCCGGTGAAGCGAAGGTGCCATTCTTCTCCATCTCCGGCTCTGACTTTGTAGAAATGTTTGTCGGTGTCGGCGCTTCCCGTGTCCGTGACCTCTTTGCTCAGGCAAAGAAGAATGCACCATGCATCGTATTCATCGATGAGATCGATGCGGTGGGCCGTCAGAGAGGCAGCGGCCTCGGCGGCGGACACGACGAAAGAGAACAGACGCTGAACCAGCTCTTGGTCGAGATGGACGGCTTCGGCTCGAACGAAGGCATCATCACCATCGCTGCGACGAACCGTCCGGATATCCTCGATCCGGCGCTGCTGCGTCCGGGCCGTTTCGACCGCCGCGTCGTCGTCGGCCGTCCTGACCTCAGAGGCCGTCTTGCGATCCTGCGTGTCCATGCGAAGAACAAACCGCTGGAACCGGATGTCGATCTCAATACCATCGCCAAGAAAGTCCCGGGCTTCACAGGGGCCGATCTTGCGAACATGCTGAATGAAGCAGCCCTTCTGGCTGCCCGTCAGAACAGAAAGACGATCTCCATGGCCGATCTGGAAGAGGCCAGCGAAAAAGTCAGCTACGGACCGGAAAGAAAGAGCCATAAGGTGAGCGATGAGGAAAGAAGGATCACCGCGTACCATGAATCCGGTCATGCCATCATGGCGACCCTGCTGAAGGATGCAGATCCGGTGCACAAAGTCACCATCATTCCGCGCGGACAGGCGGGCGGCTACACCATGATGCTCCCGCATGAAGAACGTTCCTTCATCACGAAGTCGCATCTTCTCGCGCAGCTGCGTGTCGCTCTCGGCGGCCGCTGCGCGGAAAAGATCATTTTCAATGAGATCTCCAGCGGCGCCTCCGGCGACCTCCAGCAGGTGACCGGCATCCTCCGCAAGATGATCATGGAATGGGGCATGAGCGATCGACTGGGACCGATGATCTTCGGTGAACATCAGGAACAGATCTTCCTCGGCAAGCAGCTCGGCTCGGAAAGAAACTACGGCGAGACCGTAGCGACCATCATTGATGAAGAAATGCACAAGTACCTCGACGAAGCGTACAATGATACCATGCAGACCCTGATGGACCATATGCCTGTCCTGGAAGCCATGGCGCAGGCGCTCCTCGAGGTGGAAACCATCGATCATAAGCAGGTGGAAAACCTCTTCAAGTATCACTCCCTCTATGCACCGGGAGAAGAACCGAAGAAGGAGGACGACGAAGAGTCTCCGCTTCCGCCGATGCCAAAGGATGAAGGCCCGTCGCCTTCCCTCTATAGCGAATAATACGATAGAGTTTTACAGAATGCCTCCGCTTTGCGGGGGCGTTTTCTTTTGCTTTTTGTAAAAGTTTGAGAACGTTTTAGGAATGTGAGACAAAAAAGTGGTAACATAAGAGTAATCGGCAGCCGGTGGCCTAAGACCGTATGGGAATCTGGGATCTCACCTTTCGTCATCCGCTGCTGTGGGAAACGGACTTGGTCAGAACCGATCGTTTTTCGGCTGACTCTTACCCATAGATCAAAGGAGTTTTAATGATGACATTAGACGAATTAGCCGTCGGAGAGTCGGCACTCTTACAGACCGTCGGCGGAGAGGGCGCGCTGCGGCAGCATTTTTTAGATATGGGCCTCATCCCCGGAGAAGAGGTGACACTGGTGCGCTTTGCGCCTTTGGGCGATCCCATGGAGATCATGGTGCAAGGCTATGAGCTGACGCTCAGAAAAGACGATGCGCAAAAGATCGAAGTGACGAATGTGCATCAGGCAGCGGCGAAAGATAGAAAGCACCTGCGGGTGGAAGCATCCACGTATCTTCATCCAGGTCTCGGTGAGCCCGGCAAGTATCATGAGGAGTCAGAGTACTCGGATGTAAAGCCGATCGAAGGCAGACTGACCTTTGCGCTCGTCGGTAATCAGAACTGCGGCAAGACAACGCTCTTCAACCAGCTGACCGGCTCCAACCAGCATGTCGGCAATTTCCCCGGGGTCACGGTCGATCAGAAGACGGGCGTGATCCGCGGCTATCCGGAGGCAGAGGTAGTGGATCTGCCGGGGATCTATTCTCTTTCTCCGTACACGAGTGAGGAGATCGTCTCTCGTGAATTTATCCTCAAGCAAAAGCCGACAGGGATCATCAATATCGTGGATGCGACGAATCTCACGCGCAATCTGTATCTCACCATGCAGCTGATGGAGCTTGGGATACCGGTGGTGCTTGCGATCAATATGATGGATGAGATGGAAAACAATGGAGGCTCCATCCTGATCAATGAGATGGAGCGGCTCCTGCAGATCCCGGTCGTCCCGATCTCCGCTGTCAAAAATCAGGGGGTGGGCGAGCTCGTGAAGCATGCGATCCATGTCGCACGCTATCAGGAGAAGCCGGGCATTACGGATTTCTGTGATAAGAATGACCACCATGGAGCTCTTCACCGCGCCCTGCATGGCATCATGCATCTCATCGAGGATCATGCGAAAGCGGCTGGTATCCCGCTAAGATTCGCAGCATCCAAGCTGGTCGAGGGGGATCCTCTCGTGGAGCAGGCGCTCGCTCTGGAGGCCAATGAGAAAGAGCTTTTGCGGCACATTCTTGCGCAGCTCAAAGAAGAGCGCGGTCTTGACTGCGCGGCTGCGATGGCAGATATGCGCTTCCTCTTTATCCGCCGTCTCTGTGAACGGACGGTGGTGAAGCCCCAGGAAAGCAAAGAGCATGCGCGCAGCCAGAAGATCGACCGCATCCTCACGGGGAAGTACACGGCCATCCCGATCTTCATCCTCATCATGGGACTGGTCTTCTTCCTTACCTTTAATGTCATCGGTGCTTTCCTGCAGGACGCTTTGGCGGACGGCATCGATCAGGTGACTGCGTGGGTGGATGCATGGCTCACGGCAGAGGCAGTGAATCCCGCCATCCGCTCGCTGGTGGTGGATGCTATTTTTCAGGGCGTCGGCAGTGTTATTTCCTTCGTGCCGGTGATCGCCGTCCTGTTTTTCTTCCTGTCTCTTTTGGAAGACGGGGGCTATATGGCCCGTATCGCCTTCGTCATGGATAGGCTGCTCAGAAAGCTGGGCCTCTCCGGACGCAGCATCGTGCCGCTTCTTGTCGGCTTTGGCTGCAGCGTACCGGCTGTCATGGCGACGCGGACGCTGCCCTCGGAGCGTGATCGACGCATGACCATCATGCTCATCCCTTTCATGAGCTGCTCGGCCAAGGTGCCGATCTATGCCTTCTTTACGGCGGCATTTTTTCCTCGCAATGGGGCGCTCGTCATGATCGGGCTTTATCTCTTCGGTGTCTGCATGGCGATCCTGACCGCCCTCCTCTTCAAGCGTACTCTTTTCAGAGGGGAGCCGGTGCCCTTTGTCATGGAGCTTCCGAATTACCGTATGCCCGGTATGAAAAATGTCTTCCGCCTCATGTGGGATAAGGCCAGAGATTTCCTCGAGCGTGCATTCACGGTCATCTTCGTCGGCACCATCATCATCTGGTTCCTGCAGAACTTTGATGTCCGTCTCAATATGGTGGCCGATTCCCAAGACAGTATCCTCGCCTTCCTTGCCGGCGCTGTCGCACCTCTCTTTGCACCGCTCGGTCTTGCAGACTGGAAGCTTTCTACGGCGCTCATCTCCGGATTCATGGCCAAGGAGAGTGTCGTCTCTACCCTGACGGTCCTCTACGGGACGGAGGAAGCTCTCTCTTCGCTTCTGACACCGGGCATGGCACTCACCTTCCTGACCTTCTGCCTGCTCTACACGCCCTGCATCGCGGCGATCACTTCCGTCAAGCGGGAGAATGGGACGGGCTGGGCTGTGGGGATGATTGCCTTCCAGTGTGTCGTCGCATGGATCGCCGCCTTCGCTGTGCATCTCATGCTGGCCGCCTTTGGCGTGGCATAGGGAAACGCTGATTAAGGAAACGCTGATTCGATCGCGGAATCGGATTTCATATGGGCTTTTATACATAGTGTCGTCGGCATTCTCTTTACATAGCTCGGAAATACAAACTTTCATACGAAACTTTTTGCGGATATGGGCAAAGAGTCTCGCATGAAAGTTTTTCGCTTTTCTATGCGAAGAATCGTTTTGTATTGACGGCTTTTCTTTTTTGGTGCTATGATGAGAAAAATCCGTGAAGAAAAGGAGACTCTTATGATGCAAAAACCATGGAAGAAGAAAGCGCAGTTCGCGCTCCTCCTATGCGCCCTCGCGTCGGGGCTGCTGGCAGGCTGCGGGCAGACCGCGCCGAAGGTGAGTGCTGTCTCTGTGAAGACGCTTCCCGTGCAGAAGAAGGATGTCATCGTCTCAAAGCAGTATGCCGGACAGGTGAAGGCACTCGATGCCGTCTCGATCAAGCCGAAAGTGTCGGGGACGATCGTGGAGAAATATATCCGAAGTGGGCAGTTCGTCGAAAAAGGACAGCCGCTCTATAAGATCGATGACCGGCAGTATTCTACTGAGGTGCTCTCCGCAGAGTCCAATGTGGATAAAGCCTTGACGACACTGAACAATTCGAAGATCGATCTTCAGCGCTACGAGAAGCTCGCAGAGACGGGGGCGATCTCGGAGCAGACGCTGACGACGCAGCGGGCGACGGTCGAGACGAATGAGTCGAATTATCGGAACATGCAGTCGCTCCTGCAGAAGGCGCAGGAGAATCTGGACGATACCATCATTCGTTCGCCGATCTCCGGCAAGCTCTCTGTGAATGAGATGTCGCCGGGGAGCTTTGTGACGACGGGGAATACGGAGCTGGTCTCTGTCGGTTCCGTGAATCCGATCGCCGTGCAGTTTTCCATCTCTGAAAATGAGCTTTTGAATTTCCAGCAGGCTGTGATGGAAAATCGGCAAGACGCGCTGCCGCCGGATCAAATGATCCCGCAGGCGACGCTCACCCTGAGCAATGGCATGAGGCTTTCGGAGGTCTCGAAAAACTATGTGATGGATCGCGAGGTCTCGCAGAGTACGGGGACGATCACGATGAAGGCGATCTTTGAAAATACGGAGCATGTCCTTCTTCCGGGGATGTTCGCCCGCGTGACGCTGATGAGCCCCCTGCGCAAGGATGTACTTCTCGTGCCGGAGCGTGCGGTGCAGCAGGTGCTTGACAAGTCCTTCGTCATCGTGTGCGGGGATGACGGTCTGTCAGTCTCGAAGATCGTGACGCTCGGGGATAAGGTGGGCAGCTACTACATCGTGAAGAAAGGACTTACGGAAAAGGATGTCGTCGTCGTCGAAGGTATGACGAATCTGAAGGAGGGCCAGAAGCTGGCAGCGAAGGCCGTTACGGCGGAAGAATTGGGCCTGTCGTTGGAAGAAGAATAGTTAGGAATTAGGAATGAAGGTGGCGGCTTCGCCGAGATCGAAGGCTCAGGTCGCAGCTGTTCTGGCATTCGTTATCTCACATACGACGTTTCTCGCCGCTCAGGATGACGAAACAGGGCGATGCCCCCAATTCGTATTCCAGTCACCAGTCACTCACTATGCAAATGGAGTTGCCTTATGTCAAAATTCTTTATTCGGCGGCCGATCTTTGCGATCGTGGTCTCGCTGATCATTGTGCTTCTCGGGCTGATCTCTCTGGTCAGTCTGCCGATCGCGCAGTATCCGCAGATCTCACCGCCGACCATCAATCTGTCAGCCAGCTATACGGGCGCGAATGCGGAGACGGTGAATCAGACTGTCGCGCAGGTGCTCGAGAACCAGCTGAACGGCATCGAAGGCATGGACTACATGTCTTCCACCTCTTCCAATAACGGGAGCTACAGCCTGTCGATCGTTTTTGATCTCGATACGGACGGCAATACGGACTCTGTCAATGTGCAGAATACGGCAAATCTGGCGAAGAACGGGCTGCCGAGCGAGGTGCAGCAGACGGGGCTGTCCGTACGCAAGTCCTCCGGTGATATGGCCCTCATGGTGAATCTGTATTCACCAAACAACACGTATGACACTGCGTTTCTGAAAAACTATGCAGATATTTACCTCTTGGACAAGCTGAAGCGTGTCTCGGGGGTCGGCAACGTGAATGCCTTCGGCTCGACGTACGCGATGCGCGTGTGGCTGAATCCGGATAAGCTCGCAGAGCGCGGACTCACGGTCTCGGATGTGACAAGTGCCATCAAGGAGCAGAATCAGGCGGCTCCGGCAGGCACGGTCGGCGCACCGCCCACGCCGAAAAATCAGGAGAAGCAGTACAGTGCGAAGGTGGAGGGCCGTCTTTCCACGCCGGAGCAGTTTGGAAATATCATCATCAAGTCGGGAAGCGATGGTCAGTTCGTCCGTCTCCGCGATGTGGCAGAGGTAGAAACAGGCGCGCAGAGCTCTTCGGCGGACTCAAAGCTCGACGGCAAGACAGGGGTCGGCTTTGGCGTACAGCTGACGAATGATGCGAATACGCTCGAATCGGTCACGGCGGTGAAGAAGATCCTCGCAGAGGCGAAGAATGATTTCCCGCCGGATCTCGAGTACAAGATCGTCGTCGATAACACCGCCTTTATCAATGCATCGATCTCCGAAGTGGTCGATACCTTCATCGAGGCGCTTCTTCTCGTCATCCTGGTCGTCTTTGTTTTCCTCCAGAAATGGCGCACGACCCTCATCCCGATCCTTGCGGTACCGGTCTCCATCATCGGTACCTTTGCGACCTTTGTCGTGCTCGGCTTCACCATCAATACGCTGACGCTCTTTGCGCTGGTGCTTGCCATCGGCATGGTCGTCGATGATGCGATCGTTGTCATCGAGAACGTGGAAGAGCATATGGCCAAAGACCATATGCCGGTGAAGGAGTCCACGGAAAAGGCGATGGATGAGGTGCAGGGGCCGATCATCGCGACGACAGCGGTGCTGGCTGCCATTTTTGTCCCGGTCGCTTTTCTCGGCGGGACGATGGGCGTCCTCTACAAGCAGTTTGCGATCACCATCACAGTATCAGTAGCGATCTCCGCTCTGGTCGCACTGACTTTGACACCGGCGCTTTGCGGGATGCTCCTCAAGGCGGAGGATACCGCCGTCTCGAAGGGCGTGATCGGCCGCTTCTTTGCCAGATTCAACAGCGCTTTTGATGCGGTGCGCGATGCGTACACGGGCAAGGTCGGCTGGATGATTTCCCATCTGAAGTATGCGGTCTGCTTCCTTGTGATCATCGCAGGACTCATGGGGCTTTTCTACAAGCTCGTCCCTTCGACCTTCGTACCGAATGAAGACCAGGGCATGTTCATCGCTTCGATCACGATGCCGGAAGGCACCTCCATGAACCAGACGGTCAAGGTCGTCGATGCGGTCGCCAAGGAGACGAAGACGCTCCCCGGCGTCGATGCCGTCATGACGAATACCTCGGCAGGCTCGGCGAATCTTTTCGTCCGGCTGAAAGACTGGGAGACACGCACCGGCAGGGACGAAAGTCTCTCCGCGATCCTTTCCGCTTTCAATCAGAAGATCGCAGGAGCGCATCCGGAGGCGCAGGTCATGGCCTTCGGCCCTTCTGCCTTGCCGGGTCTTGGCATGGAGGGCGGATGGGCGATGCAGGTGCAGGACAATACGGGACTCTCTGATGAAGAGCTGGGAGATCTGGCATCGAAGATCGTAGCTGAGGCGAACCGCCGTCCGGAGCTCTCTGCCGTTCGCAGCAATTTCAAGGCCAATACCCCGAGCTACGAGTATCATGTGGATCGCGAGAAGGTCAAGAGCCTCGGCATCCAGCTCTCCGATGTTTTCACCGCGCTGCAGGTGAATTTCGGCGGCACACAGGTGAATGATTTCAATCAGTTCGGACGCTCGTACAAGGTCATGCTGCAGGCAGATACCCGCTACCGCTCGGAAGCGGACAGCTTGAAATTTATTTCCGTCAGATCCCAAGCGGGCGACATGATCCCGCTCGATACCATCCTGACGAAGTCCATCACGACCGGCCCGTCCTCCATCAGCCGTTTCAATGGCGTGCGCTCCATCTCCATCCAGGGCAGCGCAGGGAGCGGCTACAGCTCCGGCGAAGCCATGGCAGTGGCAGAAGCGGTCGTGAAGGAGATCGCTCCAGCGGGGACCACCATCGAGTGGTCCGGCCAGAGCCGCGAGGAGCAGAAGTCGGGCTCGTCTACGATGAAGGTCTTAGGGCTGGCGCTGGTCTTTGCTTTCCTTTGCCTTGCGGCGCTCTATGAGAGCTGGTCTGTGCCGCTCGCAGTCCTCTTCACGGTGCCGACGGGCATCTTCGGCGCAGTTTTCTCGGAGTATGTCGTGAACAAGCTGGCCGCTCTTCTGGGCTCGACCAGTGACGGCTACCAGAATAGTGTCTATATGCAGATCGGTATCATCATGATCATTGGGCTGGCTGCGAAGAATGCCATCCTCATCGTGGAATTTGCCAAAGAACGTGTCGATCACGGGATGGACCCGGTAGATGCTGTCAAGGAAGCGGCAAAGCTCCGTTTCCGCCCGATCCTCATGACAGCCTTCACCTCAATCATCGGCTGTCTCCCGCTCGCTTTGGCGACCGGCGCCGGTGCAGCGGCTCGCTGCGGCATGGGCGTCGCTGTCGTGGGCGGTATGTGCTTTGCGACCGTCTTCGGCATTTTCCTTATCCCATGCTTCTACCTCGTGACGATGGTGATAGCAAGAGGCCTGAGATCGATGGCCAAGGGGCGGGGAAGCGGCTTTTGACGGAAGAGGCAGGCGGCTTTCCGTCCGCCTCTTCCCCCTTGGAAGGCTTTCCGCATCTCTTTTCTGACGCTCATCAATATTCCTCTTGACAGAAATGCCAAGGGAGATTATGATTACATCAACAACATAAACAAACCGTTGAAGCGGAGATAAAAACAGTACGTGCACTTACAGGGAGTCGGGGCAATGAGAAGCCGGCAGAACGCAGATTGTTAAATGGACCGCTGAGGGCGCAGTGAAAAGGGAGACCCCAGTAGCTTGCGACGTAGGGCATACGTCAGTTGCCGGAGATATGTTGGTATCTCGCTAAGAGCAGGGGTCATACCCTGAAGCAAGGTGGCACCGCGGAATAGTATCCGTCCTTGACAAGTTTTTGTCAGGGACGGATTTTTTATTTCTCCCTGGGAAGGAGCAGCCTATGAATACGAACCGGCGATGGCGAGGGAAATTAGGAATTAGGAATGAGAAATGAGGAATGGTGGTGCGGCGCAAAACAAAATAGAAGCGCCGCGAAATTAAAAAAAGGTATTCTCGTATCGTCCCTCATCCCTAGTCACCAGTCACTAGTCACTAGTCACTAGCCACTTTTACCAAGGAGGAATCTATTATGATCAAAGAAGCGATCCAGAAAATTGTACGAAAAGGCGACCTCAGCTATGAAGAAGCCTATACCGTGATGAATGAGATCATGGACGGCAAGACCACACCGACGCAGAATGCGGCCTTTCTTGCGGCGCTCTCGACGAAGAGCACGCGGGCGGAGACGATCGATGAGATCTCCGGCTGTGCAGAAGCGATGAGAGAGCATGCGACGCCAGTCCCGCATCCGGGCATGAAGGTCTTAGAGATCGTAGGTACCGGCGGTGATGGCTCGAACAGCTTCAACATTTCCACCACGGCTGCTTTTGTTATCGCGGCGGCGGGCGTGAAGGTCGCCAAGCACGGCAACCGTGCGGCATCCTCGAAGTCCGGCACGGCGGATGTGCAGGAAGCCCTCGGCGCGAACATCGCGCAGGATCCGAAGAAAGCGCTCGAGATGCTGGAAAAGGTCGGCTTTTGCTTCCTTTTCGCACAGAAATATCACGCAGCGATGAAGTATGTCGGCGGCATCCGGAAGGAGCTGGGCTTCCGCACCGTGTTCAATATCCTGGGCCCCTTGACAAATCCGGCGAATCCAGACTATTTCCTCCTCGGCGTCTATGATGGCTACTTGGTAGAGCCGGTCGCCAAGGTCTTAGACAAGCTCGGCGTGAGGAATGCGCTCGTCGTCTACGGCGAAGACCACTTGGATGAGGTCTCGCCTTCTGCGCCGACGCTGGTCTGCGAGCTGAAGGATGGCTATTACCGCACGATGACCACCTGTCCGGAGGACTTCGGCCTCACGCGGGGCAAGAAGGAGGAGCTCGTCGGCGGTACGGCCTCTGAAAATGCGGAGATCACCAAGGGCATCCTGACCGGGAAGATCCAAGGCACGAAGAGAAATGCGGTGCTCCTGAATGCCGGCCTTGCTCTCTATGCAGCCAAAGCGGTCCCCACCATGCAGGAGGGCATCGCAAAGGCTGCCGAGATGATCGACAGCGGAAAAGCGTATGAGAAACTCGAGGAATACGTCAAGGTGTCAAATCAGTGACTGGTGACTGGTGACTTGTGACTGGTAGCTAGGGATTAGGTTTGCGATACGAGAAAACCGC
>FR879476.1 GCA_000434475.1 Dialister sp. CAG:486 | reverse complement strand
GGGCTGTGAAGAAATGAGGATTCATTTCTTCATAGCCCCTTTCATACATGCAGTCTGTTTTTCGCTTTTTGGATATCCTGATGGATCTGCGCCACCAGAAGGTCAGGTGAGGCGAATTTCATTTCTCCCCGGATGCGGCTCACCCATGCGAGCGTGAAGGACGCGCCGTAGATGGACTCGTCGAAGTCAAAGATGAATGTCTCGATGGTCTTCTTTGCATTGCCGAAGGTCGGATTGTTTCCGATATTCGTGATAGCTGGGAAGGTATGCCCCTTTACCAGCGCGCGCGTCGCGTAGACGCCATCCGGCGGAAGGACACGGTCTTCAGAGACAGCCAGATTCGCCGTCGGAAATCCGAGTACGTCATGCCCGCGACGGAAGCCATGGACGATGTCACCCCGGATCGTGTAAGGATGTCCCAGAAAGCGCGCCGCCTGCTCCATCTCTCCCGCGAGGATGCACTGGCGGATGGCGGTGCTGGAAATCTTCTTCCCTGCGTTCTCTCGGAGTGAGACGATGCGGACGGTGACACGGCTTTCTTCAAAGAAGCGCACGAGGTCACCACTCTTCCCAAGACCGCCGTGGCCAAAGGAAAAATTTTCTCCCGTGACGAGGCCGACAAGGCCGGGAAGGCGAGCGAGCTCTCCCAGAAAATCTTCAGCGGATTTTGCGAGAAATGTCTCATCCGGCCGGATGCAGACGGCCAGCGCCATGCCCTGAGCGGCCAGTGCATCCATCTTTTCATCAATGGACTGCAAAAGCGGCACATGAATATCGGGCGCAAGCACTTTCATCGGATGCGGATAAAAAGTGAGAACACCCGGCTGCGCGCCCTTCTCTTTCGCAAGGCGCTTCACTTCGGAAAAGACCACCTGATGTCCCAGATGGCATCCGTCAAAGAAGCCGATGCCAAGGACGAAGGGCTGGTCTTTGGGTAAATCGTGTAAAGTAGGTAGAATGGTCATGATGATGGATTTAAGGTTTAAGGGTTCAGGGCTCAGGGCTCAGGGTTAGCCCCTGGGGCGTACTGCCCTTTGATTCCGTTTGAAATCTTCGCTTGAATAAGAAATTAGAAATGAGAAATGCGAAATGGTGGTGCGGCGCCAGATCCTTCGACTCAGTTCTCACTGCTTTGCCTTTACATTATCGAACATCCGGCATTTCACTCCGCTCAGGATGACGAAATGCGCCGCGAAGCATAAATAATGGCGATGCCATAAGCTGGCATGCCAGTCACTAGTCACCAGTCACTTGCGACACCTAATCCCTAGCCACTAATCCCTAGCTACTCATCCCTGCTTTCAAACTTGCTGGGGGTATCCCTCTCCCGTATTGTCATCCCGAGCGTAGCCGAGGGTTCTTGCACTGCGGTCAGTATCACATAAGCACCGGCAGAGAAACGACGCCTTGGTGCTACGTATTTCTGCTTTCACACATCCTTCGTTTAGCGGTCTGCAAGAAAGATTTCTCGGCAACGCTTTCAATGACGATACGGGAGAGACGGATGTCTCACAGTCACCAGTCACTAGTCACTAAAAACTTAATTAAACACTTTCTTCGGATGGATGACACCGCGCTCCACACTGGCAGTACCGAGGAAGCGGGGACCGCAAAAGGCGGCGGCGACTTCCACAGGCTTTTCTCGCGTGCGAAGGCGTTTGCCCAAGAGGAAATCGGCGGCTTCCTTCTCTTCGAGCGCAAGGAGAGGCAGCGCGGAAAGGAGCGGTCGAAGGTCGGTCATGAGCGCACCTTCCGGATCCGCTTCGATTTCTTCCAGTGTCTTTGCTTCGGCGATAGAGAAAGGCCCCATCTCACTGCGCAGAAGAAAGGACATGGTGAGCGGGCATCCGGCCGTTTTCCCCATGTCGCGGCCGAGCGCGCGGATGTAGGTGCCTGCCGAGCAGGTGACGGAGAGACGGAGGAGCGGCGGCTTTACCTCACGGAGGACCAGATTGTAAATGGTGACAGGACGGAGAGGAAGCTCGACGGCATTTCCTTCACGCGCCAGCTTGTAGGCGCGCTCGCCATTCACCTTGATGGCAGAGTAGGACGAGGGACGCTGGAGGATGTCTCCTTTGAATGATTCCGCAGTGCTTTCCCAGATCGAAGGATCGGCAGGGATCTCCCCCGTCTCCACCACGGTCCCTGTCACGTCCTCGGTGTCAGTGGCAAGGCCCATCAGAAATTCCGCTTCATACGTTTTCCGATGGATCGGCGCGTACTCGATGAGGCGCGTCGCGCGCCCCAAAAAGACAGGGAGCACGCCCGCCGCCATGGGGTCAAGCGTCCCGCCGTGGCCGATCTTCTTCTGCCCATAGATGCGCCGCAGACGCGCTATCACGTCGAAGGACGTCATCCCCGCCGGCTTCAATACATTCAGTACGCCGTCCATCAGAGATACTTCTCCGCGACAGCCATGAATTTCTTCTCCGCTTCTGTAAAGTCGCCTTCGATGGTGCATCCGGCTGCCTTCCAGTGACCGCCGCCGCCAAATTCACCGGCAAGCTCCGCGACATTGGCATAATTTTTGGAGCGCAGGGAGACGCGGGTCTCGCCCTCTTTGCGATACTTGAAGAGTGCGGCGATCTCGCAGCCGCGGATGCAGCGCGGGATGGAAGCGTAATAGTCGGAATTCTCTCCATCGAGCGCCATGGCGTCTTGATCCATGTATGCGATGACGATCTTTCCATCGGCATAGGAGTGGACCGTCTTTGCCACCAGCTCGTAGCAGTGCATGGCTTCAATGGATTTCTCCTCGAGGTGGTTTGAAATGTAGGAGGGATCAGCGCCCATCGCAACGAGCTGGCTCGCCATCAGGAGCGTATGCGGCGAGGTGCAGCTGAATTTGAAGAAGCCGCTGTCCGTGCCGATGCCCATGTAAAGTGCATTGCAGGTGTCCTTGTCCATCTCGATGCCTTCGTCGAAAAACATTTCCGCAAGCATTTCCGCTGTCGCCGCATAGCGATACTGCAGATAGAGGAGATCGGTGAAGCGTTCATTCGTGCGATGATGGTCGATGGAGAGTGAGTCGATGTCCCGTGGGAAATCGAAATTTCCGCCGCGTTCCAGATTGGAAAGATCCGTGAAAACGATTGCATCGTAGTCCCTTCCTTCCGGGATCGATGTATGAACGAGCGCGGAGGCCTCGACGAGCGTGTACACCTTCGGAACAGGATCCGGAAGCAGCATGTCCGCCTCCTTCCCCATGGACACGAGGACATTGTGCAGCGCACAGATAGAGCCGACATCATCTCCATCCGGATGTTCGTGACCGACCAGCAGGAAGCGCTTGTGGGATTTCAGAAAATCCATGGCCTCCTTCTTGCCGATCTCTTTGGCGTGGTTCATTGCAAGGCTCATTCTTTCACCTCATCTTTATGAATCTTCTTCAGAAGGCCATCGATATGCATGCCGTAGTCCAAAGAGGCATCTTCAGAAAAGGTGATCTCCGGTGTGTAGTAGATCTTGAGACGCTGCCCGAGCTCACGGCGCACGAAGCCGCGGCTCTTATTCAGCGCATCGAGCGATGCTTTCTTCTCTTCCGGTTTGCCGAAAAGGCTGACGTAAATGGTCGCTTCGCGCAGATCGCCTGTCACCTTGACTTCTGTCACCGTGACAAAGCCGATGCGCGGGTCTTTCAGATCATGAAGGAGCATCTGGCTCACTTCCTGCTTGATAAATTCCTGTACTTTGCGTACTCGTAATTCGGACATAGTAAGTACCTCGCTCTCTGGAAATACGATTCGAACATGGGTCGAGTGTAAGGGCGGTGCGGCGCATAAAAATCAAAAGCGCCGCGAAGTTTTGAAGATATGGTATTCACGAAAAATGAGAAACCTGTGAACCTTTTGAACCTTCAGAACCTGTTTAACCCATGAAAATTCATATAAGGGGGGAGATTGTTCTTTCTGCTTTCAAACTTCAGGGTTAGCCCCTGGGGCGTACTGCCCTTTGATTCCGTTTGAAATCTTCGCTTGAATAAGAAATTAGAAATGAGAAATGCGAAATGGTGGTGCGGCGCCAGATCCTTCGACTCAGTTCTCACTGTTCCGCCTTTACATGATCGAACATCCGACATTTCACTCCGCTCAGGATGACGAAATGCGCCGCGAAGCATAAATCATGGCGATGCCATGAGCTGGCATTCCAGTCATTAGTCACCAGTCACGTGAGATTCCTAATCCCTAGCTACTAATTCCTAGTCACCAGTCCCTAGCCCCCAAAAAACAAAATCGTTCGCCCTTATGAAATTGTAAAGGCGAACGATGTATGCATTATTTCAGTTCAGCAGCTTCTTCTTTCAGTTCGAAGGATTCCAGCTGGTCTCCCTCTTTGACGTCACGATAGCTGTCGATGGCGATGCCGCATTCGAAGCCGGCAGCGACTTCCTTCACGTCATCCTTGAAGCGGCGCAGCGATGCGATCTTGCCTTCATGGATGACGATGCCGTCGCGGATCAGGCGCAGCTGGCAGTTGCTGGTGATCTTACCGTCCTGCACGTAGGAGCCGGCAACGATGACCTTCGGTGTGTGGATGACCTGACGGATCTCCGCATGGCCGAGGACCACTTCGCGGATGGTCGGCGAGAGCATGCCTGCCATCGCCGCCTTGACATCATCGATGCAGTCATAGATGACACGGTAGAGACGGACATCGACGCCGTCCTTTTCCGCCATGGCACGTGCATTGGCATCCGGACGGACGTTAAAGCCGATGATGAGTGCATTGGATGCCGAAGCAAGCATGACATCGGATTCGTTGATCGCGCCGACGGCGGAGTGAACGATGGAGATGCGGACCTCTTCGCTCTTGATGGCCTGCAGGGACTGTACGAGCGCTTCGACGGAGCCCTGGACATCCGCTTTGATGATGACGTCGAGTTCCTTCATTTCGCCTTCCTTGATCTTTTCGAAGATGTTGTCAAGGGTGACCTTCTGGACGCTTCTCTGTTCCTCTTCCTTCGCACGGGATGCACGGATCTCCGCGATATTTCTGGCCTTCTTTTCATCCATGACGAAGAAGTGGTCGCCGGCTTCCGGCACGCTGTCCATGCCGAGGATCTCGACCGGGACAGACGGTTCCGCACTCTTCATCTTGCGGCCGTTTTCATTGTTCATCGCGCGGACGCGGCCCCAGCTCTTGCCGGCCAGGATGCCGTCACCGATATGGAGGGTACCGTTCTGGACAAGGACGCTCATGACCGGGCCTCTGCCTTTATCCAGCTGGGCTTCGACGACGACGCCGTATGCTTCGCGGTTCGGATTTGCCTTGAGCTCCTGCATTTCAGCAACGAGGAGGATGTTTTCCAAAAGATCATCGAGTCCGATCTTCTTCTTCGCGGAGATCGGTGTCATGATGACATCGCCACCCCAGTCTTCGGCGAGCAGGCCTTCTTTGGCGAGCTCTTCCTTGATACGGTCTGGGTTGGCACCCGGTTTATCGATCTTGTTGATCGCGACCATGATCGGTACACCGGCATTCTTCGCGTGATGGATCGCTTCGATGGTCTGCGGCATGACGCCGTCATCGGCTGCTACGATGAGGACAGCGATATCGGTCAGCTGCGCGCCGCGGGAACGCATCGCGGTAAAGGCTTCATGGCCCGGGGTATCAAGGAAGGTGATCTTGTGGTTCTTGTAACGGATCTGGTATGCACCGATGCGCTGGGTGATGCCGCCGGCTTCGTGGAGCGCGACATTCGTCTGACGAAGGGCATCGAGCAGGGTGGTCTTGCCATGGTCGACGTGGCCCATGATGGTGACGACAGCCGGTCTTGGCTTCAGGAAGCGCGGATCATCCTCTGCAGGGATATACTCGGTCGGATCCGCCGGAGCTTCTGCTTCGATCAGGGTGATGCCGAATTCCTCTGCCAGGATCTCGATGGTGTCGCGGTCCAGGTTCTGGTTGATGGTCGCCATGACGCCGTCCATCATGAGTGCTTTGATGATCTCGCTGACTTCACGTCCGAAAAGCTCAGCCAGCTCCTTGACGGTGACGCTCGGCGGCAGCTCGACTTCTGTCGGGTACGCAGCCACTTTCTTTTCATTCGTGTGTTTCTTCTTCTTGCTCTGGCTCAAAGAACGGGCCATGAGGGAACCGCCTTCCTTCTCTCTGCGGCTTCTTTCCCAGTCCTTCTTCGTCTTTTTCTTGGCCGGTTTTTCCGCTCTTCTGGTGACCGGCTTCTGCGCGGTCTCTTCTACCGGAGCCTTGGCAGCAGCTGCCGGGCGCTGCGGACGAGCCGGACGATCGGTCTTCGGGCGGTCACCGTTTCTGTCATTCTTGAAACGGTCATTTCTTCCATTGCCGCCACTCTGTCCATTTCTTGCTCCCTGCGGGCGGTCGCCGTTGCGGCCCAAACGATCGTTTCTCTGACCGTCTCTCCCCTGAGAGCGGCTTCCCCCGTCACGACGTTCCCCGTTTCTATCATTTCTGCCTTCGCTTCTTCCATCGCGTCTCTGGCCTTCTCTTCTTCCGTCACGGCGCCCTTCCTGACGAGATGCCTCTCTCGCCGGACGAGACGGGCGTTCTGCCGCTTTGATCGGCTCTGCCTTCGGCGCTTCCTTCTGCGGAGCTTCTGCCTTCGAAGCCGATTTCTGAGCCGGTTTCGGAGCTTCTGCCGGCGCTACTTCTTCCGTGGAGTAGGAGGAGTAGAAGGACTGGCGGGCATTGCCCTTCTTGCCATTCGGCTGGCCTGCCTGCTCAAAACGGACGGTACGCATCACCGGGCGCTTTGCCGCTTTCTTCTTTTCCGCAGCAACGTGACGCGCGAGGATGGACTTGCCATTGTCATCCACGCCGGAAAGACGGTTCGTCACATCGACATGACCGGCTTTCAAAATTTCAATGACCTCTTTATCTGTCTTGCCAAATTCCTTGGCAAGTTCATAAACTCTGTACTTCTTTTTCTGCATAAGCAGCCTCCCAAGTGTATGTCAATTTGATTCATGGTTTATTATCGCAGAAATGGGACTCCTATTCGGCGGCCGCTCTCTGGCGACGAGCGGCTCTAAGCCCCATTTCCATCTGCCCCTGGCAGCTATCTTTCAGCCAGCGCCTTGTCGATCTTTTCAGCGATCGCGCGGCTGAAGCCTTTATCTGTGATGAGCGCCGCTGTGCGCACCCCTTTGCCGAGGGCGCTGCCCAGCCTTTCCTTTTCTCCAAACAGTCTGTAGGCGATATGCGCTCTTTCTGCAGCATTTCTGTACTCATCCTTTGTTCTTGGGGAGCTGTCTTCCGTGATAATGAGAAGGGCCCCTTTCGGAGCTTTCACATTTTTCAGCCCTTCTGCCACCTGTTCATTTCCCGAAAGCAGACGACCTGCCTTCATACAAAGGCCAAGCATGCGGTATACCGGCTCATCCATTCTCGATCTGTTCCTTCAGCGCATCGTATACATCCTTGGATACCGGACGCTTCAGGGATCTCTCAAGACCATGGGACTCGTAGGCCTTGGTAAAGCATTCGATATCGTCACACACGTAGACGCCGCGGCCGGATTTCTTGCCCGTACGGTCGAGCTCGATGAGCCCCGTCGGCAGAGCCACGATACGGAGCAGTTCCTTCTTCGGCTTCAGCTCCTTGCAGCCTACGCACATGCGCATGGGGATCTTTTTTACTTTCATTCCTTAGCTTCCTCCCCCATATCGCTTTCGATATCTCCCAGAATGTCGTCATCGAGATCGGCGCTGTCGGTCTCGCCGAAGCCTTCCTCATTCGCCTGCGTTTCGCTCTTGATATCGATCTTCCAGTTCGTCAGCTTGGCAGCCAGGCGGGCATTCTGACCTGCTTTGCCGATGGCAAGCGACAGCTGGTAGTCCGGTACGATGACATAGGAGGATTTCTCTTCTTCCCATACGGAAACGGAAACGACCTTTGCAGGGGAGAGGGCATTGGCGATGTAGATCGCCGGATCTTCGTCCCAGCGGACGATATCGATCTTTTCATCATGCAGCTCGTTCACGATATTCTGTACACGCTGTCCCTTCGGTCCGACGCACGCGCCGACCGGATCGACAGCCGGATCCATCGCATATACGGCGATCTTGGAGCGGGAGCCCGCTTCACGGACGACACTCTTGATCTCCACGGTGCCGCTGTAAATTTCCGGTACCTCCAGCTCGAAAAGTCTCTTCAAGAGGCCCGGATGGGTCCTCGAGAGGATGATCTCCGGTCCCTTCGTGGTCTTTCTGACTTCGAGGACATAGCACTTGATCTTATCGTTCGGCTGGAATTCTTCGCCTTCGATCTGTTCTGCGAAAGGCAGGATCCCTTCCACGCGGCCGAGGTCGACAAAAATGGTGCGGGATTCATTCCATTTCACTACGCCGGTGATCACATCGCCTTCACGGCCGGAGAATTCGTCATAGATGGAGCCTCTCTCGGCTTCACGCAGCTTCTGGATCATGACCTGCTTAGCGGCCTGCGCTGCGACACGGCCGAAATTCTTCGGTGTCACATCGATGCGGAGCATGTCGCCTGCTTCATAGCTGCGGTCGATCTTCTTTGCCTCTTCCACCATGATCTCATTGATTGCATTTTCAGAGTCTTCATGGATCTCGTCCACGACGGTCTTTTCTTCATAAATTTTATATTCGCCGGTTTCACGGTTGAGAGAGACCGAAGCCTTGGCATTGCTGCCGCTTTCCTTTTTGTAAGCGGTCAAGAGCACCATTTCCAGTGCATCAAATACCATATTTCTGTCAACCTTTTTGATCTTGACCAGGGCTTCTACTGCTTCCAATAATACCTTGCCGTCCACGATGAACTATTCCTCCTCGATTAAAACGAAAAATGAAGTCTTACCTGTGAAATTTTGTCTCTATGTAATGCGATTTCCTTACCGCCATCGAGCGTCAGCGCCAGATCACCCTCCTCGGTGAGCCCTTCCAGATGCGCAGTGAACGCTTTGCCGCCGCCTGCCTCTTCGAGCGGAGCAAACAGCTTCACGTCCACATCGCTTCCCGCATAGCGGCGGAAATCCTTATCCTTCTTCAATACACGATCGAGCCCCGGAGAAGAGACCTCCAGCATGTAGTTATCCTGGATGATATCCTTCTCATCCAGGATCTCGCCGGCCTTCTCACTGATGCTCTGGCAGTCTGCGAGATCCACGCCGCCTTCCTTATCAATGAAAATGCGAAGGATCCAATTCCTTTCACGGACATACTCAACATCGACAAGTTCGATGCCGTCCGCATCCAGGATCGGTTCCAGCAAAGCTTCTACGGCTTCTTCGATTGCTTTATGTGCCATGATAAGCCTCCTTGAAATCAATCAAACGTGAACGCCGAAGCGCTCCTGAAAGAGCAAGAGCTCCATAGACCGCAGCATCCGCGCGATAAAAAATATGTCTCTTCCCCGATGCGCATGCGTCCGTTCACGAAACTGTTCCATATATAAGAAAAAGTGAGCCGCAGCTCACTCACCAGGAAATTCTATACACATAACTTGCGATACTATTATACCATACGTTGTAAAGGGAAAGCAATAAAAAAGGTTCAAGGTTAGCCTCCGAGCGTGCTAAGTTTGAAAGCGTTAATTCTCAAAGTAAGTGCCGGATTAG
>FR879475.1 GCA_000434475.1 Dialister sp. CAG:486 | reverse complement strand
CCCCTCGAGGGGAAGGTGCCCCGAAGGGGCGGATAGGGCACTGGCGGCATGAAAGAGAGTGGGAAAATGCGTCTCAAGTCGACGATTTACGAAAGCACCCTATCCACCGCTGACGCGGTTCCCCTTCCCCAAAGGGGAAGGCTAAGAGGTGCGACGCTTCGCGTCGATTTTTATAAAAGGTGATGCCCGAAAGTGGTATTCAAGTCACTAGTCACTAGCCACTAATCCCCAGTCACTAGTTGCTTACATCACTTATCGTAAATGACGAGTCCCATGAAGACGAGGTCTTCGTCACCGATGTTCTCGATGCCGTGGCGGTTGCCGTTTTTGCAGAAGGCGGCATCGCCCGGTTTCATTTCATAGGTGGTGTCGTTGTCGGTGTAGAGGCCTTTGCCTGAGAGGATGTAGTAGATCTCACCGTCGCCCTTGTGCTGGTGGATGCCCATGGAGCAGCCCTTCTCAAGGGTGGCTTTCACATAGAGGCGGCACTTGTCTTTCAAAATGTCCGGCCCTGCGATGGGTTCGAGAATGAGGTGGCCTTTGCCGCCGTTGGCGTGTTCGATGATTTTCTTTTCCGGTTTTTCGATCATGATAGCTGCTCCTTTGGTAATGATTGTTGGTTGAAAGTTGTTGGTTCGGGGAAAGCTCGTGGGTGTGTCGTCCTTGGCGTAGCGTCATTTCGAGCGAAGTCGAGAAATCTTCTTTGCAGACCGATGGGCGAGGTATGAAAAAACAGAAACAGGCACCGCCAAGGTGTCGTTTCCGTACAGGGGGATGTGTGGTGCATACCGCAGTGCAATAAGGATCCCTCGGCTCCGCTCGGGATGACGATGCGAGGGAAAGGGATAGTCTCGCAGGAGGTATTTGAGTTTCCAGTCCCCCAGTCCCTAGTCCCCAGTCACTAAACTCCACACTTCCTGTATATTCGATACGGGATGAATTGCGATCCCCGCGGTCCCCTCGTCGATGTCGCTCTTGTTTTTCTCAGGGAGGATCATGGCCTTCATGCCGGCTTGGCGGGCGCCGAAGGCTTTCTCGTGGATGCCGCCGACAGGCTTCACCTCGCCGGAGAGCGCGATCTCGCCGGTGATGGCGATGTCCTGACGGAGAGGCTTCTTTTCAATGGCTGAGAGGATAGCGCAGGTGATGGCGCAGCCGGCGGATGGGCCGTCGATATTTCCTCCGCCGATGACATTGATGTGGAGGTCGTAGTCGGAAAGACGCTTGTCGGTCAGCTGGCGGACGACGGCGGCCGAGGCGCTGACGGAGTCCTTCGCCATGGAGCCGGCGGTGTCATTGAAGCGCAGGCTTCCCTTGCCGGGCGCAGCGGCGGGAAAGGCGGCGGCTTCGATCTCTATTGTGCTGCCCCAAGAGCCGATGACGCCTAGGCCATAGATGTGTCCGATCTTCGGCGTGTCCGATGCCTCTTGCTGAAGGCAGGGGCTGAGGCGGCTCGCTTGCGCGGTGCGCTCCATGATGGCTTTGGTGATGGTGATGCGCTCTGCTTTGCCGGATTCGTAAATGGCAAGGCCGTAGGCATCGGCGAGAAGGTTCACGGCCTTGCGGCCTTCCATAGTGTAGCGGCTGATGAGCTCGGGGACGCCGGCTTCGAGGTGAGCGCCGAGCCTTTCGGCGGCGCGCTTGACGATGGCGATGATGTGCGCGGGCTCTAAGGGCGCGAAGAAGATCTCGCCGCAGCGTGAGCGGATGGCGGGGTTGATCTCCTCGGGCGCTCTTGTCGTGGCACCGATCAGGATGAAATCGGCGGGCGCGCCTTTTTCGAAGAGCTGCTTGATGTAGGCGGGGATCTGCGGGTCTTCTTCGTCGTAGTAGGCGGAGTCGAAGCGGACGCGCTTGTCTTCAAGTACCTTCAGCAGCTTGTTTAGGAGGATGGGGTCCAGTTCACCGATCTCATCAATGAAGAGGATGCCACCATGGGCGTCCGTGACGAGGCCGGGCTTCGGCTCGGGGATGCCTTCGTCGGCGAGCTCCTGCCGCGCGCCCTGATACAGCGGGTCATGCACGGAGCCGATCAGGGGGTTCGTCATGTCGCGGCTGTCCCAGCGCAGTGTCGTGCCGTCGCACTCGATGAAGGGGGCGTCTTTTCGAAAGACGGTGTACGGCTTTTTCTTTGCCTCTTCGAGTACAAGGCGCGCTGCGGTGGTCTTGCCGACGCCGGGCGGGCCGTACAGCAGAAGGTGCTGCGGATAGGGCGAGGAGATGCGGGAAGCGAGTGCTTCCACGGCCTGGTCCTGTCCGATGATCTCAGAAAGCGACTGCGGGCGGACGACCTGAAGGATCGTCGCCGTGAGGCTGACTTTTTCCATCGCGCGTAGCTTTTCCAGCTTGCGCTTGCTCTCGGCGGTCTCTGTGCTGCCTGTCTCCTCTTCGATGATTTCGCGGCGGACCTCTTCGATGTACTCCTTGTGCCGCTCTTCAAGGCGGTCTTCGATCTTTTTCTCGAGCGAGCGCTCGACGGCCTGACGGGAGAGGATATCTGCGACCTTGTCCTCCAGCTTGTCCAGGATGGCGGGGATCTCTTCATCTGTCGGCTGGCGATGGTAGTCGCGGCTTTCCAGAATGAGGCGCTCCATGCCGATGAGACGGCTCTTGGGATTTTCGTCATGAATATATTTCACGGCATTGAATCGGCTCGCCTGCACGATCAGCTGCTCGGGTCCCATCGCGGCGGCATAGATGCTGTAGATCGCATTCAGCTGGCGGTTCAGCTCCTCGTCCGAGAGGCTCTCCTCTCCGCCGATCTGGTTTTTGATGCGGTTCAAAAGGTCTGTCACGTCTTCCATCGTGGTCACTCCTTTCTTTTGTATTTATGATACCACAAATGAGGGGAGAGGGTTCAAGGGGCAGGGCCGACGAGACGAGAGAGCTGCCCCTTCCCTCCGTTCTTCCTTTTTCTGATATAATAAAGGCAAAAGATCGCTATGAAAGGAGCCCTCATGACACAGCTGGAACGATTGAAGGACGAACTCATCACACTCACCGTCCGCCGCGGCTATCCTGCCGAGCTTGGCGCATTGATGGCAGCCGAGCTGGGTACGGAGAAGACCATCACGCGCATGATCGCCTACCTCACCCACGTCGCCCCAGCGCGCGCAGAGGATATGGTGGATGAAATGCTTGCGATCCAGAGTGACCGCGATTTCTGGGCGGATAAGAAGAGATCAGAGTACTATCAGAAGCAGTACAATCAGATGCTCTGGGAGGAGAAGAACCGGTAGCGGGAGGGATCCGTGCATCGCCCGATGCAGCAGGCAGAAAAGATGCTCGGGACATCCCTGGCTCCCTTTTAGGGGCTGTGAAATAACGATCATCTCATTTTTGCTTTCAATCTGCCGCGGAGACTTGCAGCTCTCATAGGAGTGACCGGGAAACCGTATCCCAGCTGTCTTTCATGCCATAGTCACCCTATCCGCCCC
>FR879474.1 GCA_000434475.1 Dialister sp. CAG:486 | reverse complement strand
GACGAAACGGGGCGATACTCGAAAGTCAGCGGGCAGACGTCTAATGTCTCCTAGTCTCCCTGCGCCACCAATCCCTAGCCACTAATCCCTAATCCCTAGTTACTAGCCACCAGTCACTAGCTCCCCTTCGATTTCCACAATAGCATCCCGCTCCCTGCTACGATGAGCGCGCCGCCGATCCAGGATGCCATGGTCAGGACCTCTCCCCAGAGCGCCCAGCCCGCCACGATATGAAAGAGAACGCCGGTGTACATGACGAAGGTGACGATCATCGGGTGGATGTGCGTCGCCCCCCATGTGAAGCAGACCTGTGCAAAAATAGCAGAGAAGGACAGGGCAAAGAGCCAGAGGCATTCTGCCGCATCAGGTATCTGAAGATCCTCTCCGAGCATCAGCAAAAGACCGCCTGCCATGCTGTAGAACTGAAAATAAAAGACGATCTCTCCGCCGGAGTGGCCGCCCTTTTCATTGAGCCTGCCGATGCAGGTGTAGGCGCACGCCGAGCAGAAGGCCGATACGATGCCGACAAGTGCGTAACCGTTAAAGGAGGAGTAATCCCATATCCTCAGCACCACCGCCGCACCGAGAGCGATGATGAAGAGCCAGACACGCACCTGCCCAGACGGCGTGGTCGCAAGGAAGATCGGCGAAAGGATGCACATGAAGAACGCGGCGAGCTGGACAAGGATCTCCGCATCGCCCAGTGTCAGCCCCTTGAGACAGAAGAAAAAGAGCAGGATGCCCATCCCGCCGAAAATGCCGCGCGTATGAAGGAGCAGTCTGTCCTTCCCGGAAAAAAGCGGGAGCGACTCTCTCTTTGCGATGAGCGGCAGGAAGAAGAGCCCCACGAGGCCGCGTACAAACGTCAGCTCGCCGGTCCCCAGATAGGAGACCGCTTTCGCAGACACGTCCATCAGCGTGAAAAGTAGCGCGGCCAGGATCGAGGCAAGGATGCCGAGTGTCATAGAAGAAGGTTTTGTAGTCATGATTGGGTTCAATAGGTTCAGGATCAGCCCGTGAGGGCGTGCCGCTTCTTGACCCTGAATGAAAGCTTTGCTCGAATAAGGAATGAGGAATGAGGAATGAGGAGTTAGGAATTAGGAATTAGGAGCTGTTGTTGGGTTCAGGGTTCAGGGTTCAGGGTTCAGGGTTAGCCCGTGGGGCGTGCCGCCCTTTGACTCTGAATGAAAGCTTTGTTCAAATTAGGAATTAGGCGTTAGGAGTTAGGAGTGAAGGTGGCGGCTTCGCCGCGAATATATATGGGGGCGATGCCCGATTAAGAATCATTCTCGCCCCTTCCTCTGGAAGGGGCAGACGAGCGAAGCGAGGCGGGGTTGGCATCCCCGCGTGTGAAAATACCGCTTCACGCAGCCAACCTCCGCCCCTTCGGGGCACCTCCTTCCAAAGGAAGGAGGGAGAAAAGCGGACTCCTTTGACTGGTAACTAGGGTTCAGAGTTCAGGGCTCTCGTGGCGGCTCCGCCGAAATCAATGGCTCAGGTCGCAGCTGTTCTGGCATTCGTACTCTCACATATAGCGTTTCTCGCCGCTCAGGATGACGAAACGGGAGTCTGATGTCTCCCAGTCTCCTAGTCTCCAGTCCCTAATCACCAGCCGCCAGATCCGCCATTTCCTTTGCCCATGCCTTTGCGCGGGCGAAGTCCTCTTCATTCGGATGCTTCTCGGCCTCTTCCAGTCGGGCGAGACGCTCGGGGGTCATTTCATGGGCCGTCTCCTGGGCAAGCCCTGCCAGCTTCTTCTGATGGAAGGAATTCACGCGTCCCTGACAGAGGAAGGTGCCAAGACAAGTGGCATCCTCGGGAAGAAGAGCGGCGGCATTTGCCAGATACATCTTCGCCGCCTCCGAGTCAGGCCAGGTACCGGCGGTCGCATAGATCGCCACATGTTTTCCGAAAAGGGAAGACAGTGTCTTCTGCGCGAGAGGATCTGCGCCCCGGCGGTAGCCCCAGAAGCCGACAAAGACAAGGTCGTAGGAAGAGAGATCGTTTCCCTCGCGCCCCTCCTCCATGATCTCCTTCTCTCCCGGCAGCGCCTCAAAGATCGCCTCTGCGACCGCCTTCGTATTGCCCGTGCGGGAAGACCAAAGGACTAATGATTTCATAGAAACCTCCTTAATTCAATGAGAAATTAGAAATTAGAAATGCGAAATGAAGGTGCGGCGCATCAAGTCATAAAGCGCCGCATGATCAAATAATACATTCTGCTTCCTTCATTATCCATAAGCCGTTCCCTTTTGTCAAAGAATTGACAGAGTTTTCCAAAGGCACTAAGATGAAGAAAACGCGGTCAAGAGATTGACCATTCTTTCGAAAACTCGCGGCGCTTTCATTTTTTCGCGCCGCACCACCATTTCTAATTTCTCATTTCTCATTTCTAATTCTACTGCCTGCCAAAGCCGTAATGTATTGTACTTCAAAGGAGCCTCATCATGCGTCGCTGGATCATGCATGTCGATATGGACGCCTTTTTTGCGTCTGTCGAACAGAGAGACGACCCCGCGCTCCAAGGCAAGCCTGTCATCGTCTGCGGAAAGAGCCGCCGGAGCGTCGTTGCGACCGCCTCCTACGAAGCCCGCGCCTTTGGCGTACATTCGGCGATGCCTCTCTCGCAGGCGAAGCGCCTCTGCCCCCATGGCTGCTTCGTCGCGCCGCGCTTCGAAGCATACCGTGAAGCATCGGATGCGATCCATCAGGTCATGCTCCACTATGCGGACGCCTACGAGCCGATCTCCCTAGACGAAGCCTTCCTCGACATCTCCGGCATGGGAAGCCAGTATCCGACGCTTGGCTCGATCGGACGTGCCATCAAAGAAGAGATCCGTTCCGCCGTGCATCTCACGGCCTCTGTCGGCATCGCGCCGAATAAATTCCTTGCCAAGATGGCCAGTGACATGAATAAGCCAGACGGCCTCTGCATCATCCCCTACGGAAGAGAGCAGAAAGTCCTCGCCCCCCTTCCCGTGCGCCGTCTTTGGGGCGTGGGCAGTGTCACGGAGAAAAAACTCCTGGCCGCCGGATTTCGCACCATTGCCGACATCCAAGAGGCAGCGCCGGAAAAACTCTCCGCCCTTCTGGGCAACCAGGGGCCTCTGCTGAAAGCCCTCTCCCTTGGCATCGACGAGCGCCCCATCATCTCTTCCCGGCAGGTGAAATCCATCGGCGATGAATCCACCTATGAATACGACCTGACCGATCGCCCAACGATAGATCGGGAGATCGCGATCCACAGTGACATCGTCGCACAGCGCCTTCGCAGGCACGATCTTGCCGCGCGCACGATCTCGCTCAAGATCCGCTTCGCGTCTTTCAAAACCATCATGCGGAGTCTGTCTCTGGAGGAAGGGACGAATCTGCAGGAGACCATCGACAGTGCCTGCCAGACCCTGCTTTCCCGCATCCCGCTCACCGAAGGCATCCGCCTCATCGGCGTCACCGCGTCGAATCTTGGCGCGCCTCTGTCCATCCCTTCGCTCTTCTCAGACAAAGAGGAGAAGCGCGCCCGTGCCGCCAAAGCCATGGACAGTATTCAGGAGAAATACGGGAAGAAAGCGCTTCGGAAGGGGTTCTGGCTGGAAAAACCATCGGGAAAGGAGTAGGCGCTCCTTCCCCGCGAAGTGAGCAGAAAACCGATGCCCTGCTCCCTTCCCTTCTGCGCTATAATGAAAGTATCCCAAACATTTTCACGAAAAGAGGTCTTACTATGGTCAATACAGAACGAATGAAACGCACCTTCACGGAGCTTGTCTCCCTCTACGCACCGAGCAAAGGCGAGCGTGAAGTCTGCGAATATTTGAAAAAGAAGCTGAAAAGCCTCGGCGCCTCGAAGATCATCGAAGACAATGACGGCTCCGTCAATGGCGGGAACTGCGGCAATCTCATCGCCGTCTGGAATGGCAATGCCCCGGGTCTTCCCTCCATCGCACTCACCGCGCACATGGACTGCGTCGAACACTGCAAGGACATCGAGCCCATCTTGGAGGGCGGCGTCTTCACCTCGAAAGGCGACACCATCTTGGGCGGCGATGACAAGGCCGGCGTGACCGCCATCCTGGAAGGCATCGCCCTCATGAAGGAGATGTACATCCCACACGGCAAGATCACTGTCATTTTCACCGTACAGGAGGAGATCGGTCTCTTCGGCTCCAAGTACATCGAAGAAAAATACATCCAAGGCATTGACTTCGGCTACGTGCTCGATGCCGACGGCCCTGCCGGCTCTCTCTATAACGCCGGCCCGTCCCAGTACCAGCTTTCCTTCACCCTGAAAGGCGTCGCAGCGCATGCCGGCATGGCGCCGGAAAAGGGAACGAATGCGATCGCCATGGCCGCAGAGGCGATCACACACTGCCCGACAGGACGCATCGATGAGGAGACCACCTGCAACATCGGCATCATCACCGGCGGCACTGCGACGAACATCGTCCCGGACGCCTGCGTCGTACGCGCAGAGGCCAGAAGCCGCGATCCAAAGAAGCTGGAAGCGCTCGTCGATACGATGGTCCATACCTTCGAAGACGCAGCGAAGAAATTCCCCGAAGGCTCTCTGTCTGTCCACAAAGAGAAATCATATGACGCCTTCCTCGTCAAGGAGAGCGACCCCGCACTGAAACTCTTCAAAAAAGCCGCTTCCTCCATGGGCAAGGCCATGACCGTCGCAAAGAGCGGCGGCGGTAGCGATGCAAACTGGTTCGGCGCCAAAGGCTTCCCCGCCGTCCTTGTCGGCGTCGGCATGACCGACTTCCACACCAGCCGTGAAAGCCTCAAGGAGCAGGATCTCTACGATGCCGGACTTCTCGTGTACAAGCTCATCGAGGAAGAAAGCCATCTGGGAGAATGAGTGACTGGTGACTAGGAATTAGTGGCTAGGGATTAGGGATTAGACTAGGAGGCTGAGAGACATCAGATATCAGACGCCAGACATCTAACTTCTATCCTCCAGCCTTCGGGCATCACCCCGTTTCGTCATCCTGAGCTGTGAGAAACGTCGCATGTGAGATCACGAATGCCGGAACAGTTGCGACCTCGTCATCGATCTCGGCGAAGCCGCCACGAGAGCCCTGAATTCTGAGCCCTAGTTACCAGTCAAAGGAGTCCGCTTTTCTCCCTCCTTCCTTTGGAAGGAGGTGCCCCGAAGGGGCGGAGGTTGGCTGCGTGAAGCGGTATTTTCACACACGGGGATGCCAACCCCGCCTCGCTTCGCTCGTCTGCCCCTTCCAGAGGAAGGGGCGAGAATGATTCTTAATCGGGCATCGCCCCCATATATATTCGCGGCGAAGCCGCCACCTTCACTCCTAACTCCTAACGCCTAATTCCTAATTTGAACAAAGCTTTCATTCAGAGTCAAAGGGCGGCACGCCCCACGGGCTAACCCTGAACCCTGAACCCTGAACCCTGAACCCAACAACAAAAGCCCATCCGGCCTGCGAGCCGGATGGGCTTTTGACATTCACTTAATATTTATCTCCGTACAGCTCCTTATTTCTCTGTACGATCGACATGATACGGCTGGCCGTCTCTTCGATGGCCTTATTCGACACATCGAGTACCTGGCAGTGGAGCTGGCGCATGATCTCCTTCGCGTAGGACAATTCATCCTCGATGCGGGCAATGTCCGTATAGTTCGCCGTCCCGGAGAAGCCGAGCGCCTTCATGCGTTCGCTTCGGATGGTATTCAGCTTGTACGGATCGATGATGAGCCCGATGATGCGATAGGGTGGCACCTGAAAGATCTCTTCCGGCAGCGGCACTTCCGGCACGAGCGGAAGATTGGCCACCTTGAATTTTTTGTGTGCCATGTACATGGAGAGCGGCGTCTTCGAGGTACGGGATACACCGATCAGGACGACATCTGCCTTCTTGAAGCCGGCCGGATTCTTGCCGTCATCATACTTCACGGCGAATTCAATGGCTTCGACCTTCTTGAAGTATTCTTCGTCGAGCTTGTGGATGATGCCCGGCTTCATACGGGGCTTCGTTTCAGAAATGGTCTGCACCATGTCCATCATCGGCCCAAGGATATCCACATACTTCACATGGTTAGCTTCCGCAATGCGCTCGAAATGCGCACGAAGCTCCGGGCTGACTAAGGTATGGCAGACAACAGCGCCATGCTCTGCCGCCTCCTCGATGACCTTCTGGATCTGTTCTGCATGACGGATGAAGGGCACGCGCACAACGTCGATGTCTTCATCAAACTGGCTGATGGTCGCCTTAGCGACACTTTCCGCAGTTTCTCCCAGAGAGTCGGAAACCACGTACACTTCTGGTATTTTGGACAAAAGGATGACCTCCTTTGGTATTGATTGGAAATGAGATGAGCAGCAAGGGATTAGGATTTGGGGTTCAGGGTTCAGGGTTCAGGTTGACGGGTTCAGGGTTGTGGTGCGGCGCATCAAATCATAGAAGCGCCGCGGAGTTTTGATAGCGCTTCGCGCGTATCCGTTGCCTTCCCCATTGGGGTAATGCTATTAAGTTAAGCGGCAGAACGATCTTGGCTCCCCATCGGGGAGCTGCCCGAAGGGCTTGTGCAAGCGAACTGGATTTTTAGGAGCGAAGCAACGCGAAAATCCAGTGAGACGCCATTTCGAGCGAAGCGAGATGAGGGGGCTACGTAGCGGTATTGCATGAAAATGTTTGGATAGCGACAGCATCGGACTATTCAACATAGCATGCTATACCGCTAGCATGCCCCTATTGCCTTCGGCACTTCCCCCGAAGAGGGAAGCAAGTCGCTACGTCGCTATCAAATTCCTTAACTTAATAGCATTACCTATTGGGGAAGGCAGGCTAAACGGAACGATACGGTGCGCCCTTTCTCCAAGGGAGGTACTACGCAAAAAGGACAAATCCCCGAACCCCGAACCCTGAACCCGACAACCTCATTTATCTCTTCTTCGTTCCGAGATCGAGGAAAAGGCGGGTGATATTGGTCTTGGAAATGCGGCCCATCAGCTTGAATTTCTTCTCGCCCTCGGCATCCTGAAAGATGCCGACAGGCAGACAGTCGATCTCATAGTCAATGAGCTTTTGGGCAACGGATACCATGTCTTCGTCCGGCTCTGCGAAGATCATCTTCGACCGGGAGGTCATGACCATGGAGATCGGCACTTTGGTCAGATTTTCACGGCCCATAGCGGTCTTCAGCAGATCCTTTCTGGATACTACACCCATGACGTCATCGGGCTTGCCCACGAAAAGGGTCCCGATGTCTTCGGTGAAAAGAAGGACAGCGGCATCGTAGGCATTCGACTCTGCACTGACCAGAACGGGTCTGGACATGCAGGACTCTGCGGTGCAGGAACGGATCTCTGCCGCAGCCGGGTCCTCTCCTCCTCCCAGGTAGTAGTAGCCCAGTCTCCGTCTGGCGGCGATCACTTCTCCCGAGAGAAGCACCGCCAGATCTCCCCGCAGGGCGCTTCGGGTCACATGGAGACGCTCAGCGATCATTTCACCTGTGATCGGCCCATTTTCCCGCACGATGCGGGTAATTTCTTTTTGGCGGCTGGTCAGCTGCATAATTTGCTTCCTTTTTTGTATTGACAGGAAACCGGGACTGCTCGAAAACAGCCCCGGTCACCGGAATTTTTCAGTTCAAAGCTATCGCCGGATCGGTCAAGGAGATCTGAGGCCGCATGCGTCCCCACCGGGAGAGCAGCGTGTCTCTCTCTTCACTTGACCGCACCCGTTCTCACGGGGCAGGCAGGCTCCCTTTGGAGCGCCCGAGATCACCAGGTATAGTCTTCTGTATCTTTGATTCCTCTGCCGGTAGCTGCATCGAGCATCAGTCTCTGTTCGATACGAGCGACATTTCTCTTGGTGGCTTTGACCATATCCGGGTTGACGGATACGTAGTCGATACCGCTCTTGACGAGGAATTCAGTGAAGTCTGGGTATACGGACGGAGCCTGGCCGCAGATGGAGACAGTCTTGCCGTCTTTGTGTGCGGTCTCGATCAGGTGGCGGACAGCTCTCTTGATCGCGAGGTTTCTTTCATCGAAGAGGGCGGAAACGGTGTCATTGTTTCTGTCGCAGCCGAGTACCAGCATGGTGAGGTCGTTGGAGCCGATGGAGTAGCCATCCACGAATTCATTGAATTTATCTGCCAGAATGATGTTGGCCGGGATCTCTGCCATGAGGAAGAGCTTGAAGTCCGGACCTCTTTCCAGACCTTCTTCCTTCATGATGGAGGTGACCTTGCGTGCTTCATCGACGGTTCTGCAGAATGGGATCATGCAGTTCAGGTTCTTCAGACCGAATTCTTCACGGACCTTCTTGACTGCCTTGAGTTCGAGACGGAAAGCGTCGGTGTAGGTCGGGTCGTAGTAACGGGAAGCGCCTCTCCAGCCGAGCAGGTCAGCCGGTTCTACCGGTTCATACTTGTCGCCGCCCTTGAGGTTTCTGTATTCGCCGGACTTGAAGTCGGAGAAACGGAGAACGACCGGACGCGGAGCCAGCGCGCGGCAGACCTTGGAAATGCCTTCAGCGAGCATGTCGATGACTTTTTCCGGTTTACCCTGTTCGATGAGGTAGAGCGGATGTTCATGGATGAAGGTGGTCCAGATGAATTCTTCACGCATGAGGCCGATGCCGTCGCATGGGAGGCTTGCATATTTATCAGCGAGATCCGGATCGCCCAGGTTCATCATGACGCCGGTGCCGGTCGGTGCGAAGTATTCAGCGACTACGGTCTGAGCAGCGCCCTGTGCCTGCTGCGGTTCGTCTTTCTTCACAAGGTCAGCGACGATGCCGTCATAAACGACGCCGTTCTGTGCGTCGATCGTGATATCCTGGCCGGATTTCAGTACCTTGGTCGCTTCTACGCTGCGGCTCTTGGTGCCGACGACGCATGGAATGCCGAGTTCGCGGGAAACGATGGAAGCGTGGCAGGTCATGCCGCCAGCATCAGTGACGATCGCGATGGCTTTCTTCATAGCCGGTACCCAGTCCGGAGAGGTCATCGTGGTGACGAGGACTTCGCCTTCCTGGAATTCATTGATATCCTTCGGGTCGGTGATGACGTGGCATTTGCCTGCTGCCATTCCCGGGCTGGCCGGAAGACCTTTGACGAGTACTTTATGATCGGTGGTCAGTTTCACTTCATTGCCTGCTTTCTTTTCTTTATTCTTCTTGGACCAAACGGTTTCCGGACGAGCCTGGAGGATCCAGACGCGGTTCTGGTGGTCGACAGCCCATTCCATATCCATGTAGCAGCCATAGTGCTTTTCAATGGCTTTCGCATAGGTAGCAAGCTGGACGACCTGTTCATCGGTGAGAGCCTGCGCCTTGGCAAGGTCTTCCGGTACTTTTCTTTCTTCTACATCGCCGCCCGGTTTACGAACGAGTTCGATGGCTTTTTCATTGATATGGCGGGAAGCGATGGTGAGGTCTTCCTTGTTGATGATGAAGTTATCCGGGGTGACAGTACCCTGTACGACATATTCGCCAAGGCCCCAGGAGCCTTCGATCATGATGGACTTGTCATCGCCGTTGGCAATGTTTACGGTGAACATGACGCCTGCGACTTTGGAGTCAGCCATCATCTGTACGGCAGCGGAGAGAGCGACGTTTTCATGGTCGAAGTTCTTCTTCGCTCTGTAGTATACAGCACGGTCGGTGAAGGTGGATGCGTAGCATTCCTTGACCTTACGGATGACCATGTCACGGCCGGTGACATTCAGGTAGGTGTCCTGCTGGCCTGCGAAGGAAGCGTCCGGCAGATCTTCTGCGGTAGCAGAGGAACGAACGGCTACATAGGGATTTTCTTCGTTGACTTTCTTGGAGAGTTCTTCGTAAGCATCGCCGATCGCAGTTGCGAGGTCTTCCGGCATTTCAGCGGAAACGATGCTTTCGCGGATCTTAGTGCATACTTCATGGAGTTCGACAGAGTCTTCTACATCGGAAAGCCCCTGCAGCAGTTCGTGGATCTTTTTGTTCTGCCCGGTGACATCCATGAAATAACGGTAAGCATGAGCTGTCGTCGCGTAGCCGTATGGTACCGGCACGCCGGTCGAGGTCGTCAGTTCACCCAGAGAAGAAGATTTCCCTCCGACCAGATTGACATCTTTTCTGTGCAGTTCATCAAACCACAATACATAAGCATTCTCTCTTGCGTCCATCATGTCCTCCTAAACAATGAAGATAAGAATCGTTAGCTTGAAATGTACACTTAATTTCAAATCGCTTCACTTATAGTATACCTATTTGAATAAAATGTCAAATGCATAATGTGCAAGAATGACATATTTTTATGAAATAAGGATAGACTTAAATTAGGTTCAGGGTTCAGGGTT
>FR879473.1 GCA_000434475.1 Dialister sp. CAG:486 | reverse complement strand
AACGCGAAAATGAGATGATCGTTATTTCACATCGCCTTTTTTGCGCGGTGGACTTAAGATCACGCGGGATCTTGAGGGAAAGGCTGCTCCCAGAGAAAAGATGTATCCCGCCCTCTAAGACGATCTCCGGTCGGCGGATCTTTTGAATTTCCAATGATAGAGCCCCATGCATATGATGGCAGAGAGAAGGGAGCCCATCGGTGCAGCAAGGCCCATCGGAGACAGTGCCTCGGGGAAGAGGAGGATGGCGAGGTAGGTGCCGGGGACACGGACGGTGACGATCGAGATCATATTGTGCAGGAAGGAGTAGATCGATTTCCCATAGGCAGAGAAATATCCAGAGAAGCAGAAGTGGATGCCGGCAAAGATGCAGTCGATGACATAGGTACGGAAGTATTCACCGCCAAGGCGCACGACTTCCGGCTCATGGCTGACGAAGAGTGAGATGACCCACTCGGCGCAAAAGTGGACGATCAGGGTCGTAAAAAGACCGAAGATGATGCATACACGGATGCCGCACAGGAGCGCCTGCCGCCCGCGCTCATCGTTTCCGGCGCCTGCATTCTGTGCGGCGAAGGCGGCGACGGTCGAGAGCATGGCAGAGGGGACGAGGAAGAGGAAGCTGATGATCTTCTCCACGATGCCGACTGCGGCGGCGACTTCGACGCCGCGGCTGTTTACGATGGCGGTGATGATGAGAAAGGAGATCTGGATGAGCCCGTCCTGACAGGAGATGGGAAGACCTATGGCAAGGAGCGTCTTCATGCGGAGGGCATCGAAGGTGAAGGACTTCTTCGGGAATGTAAGGCCAAGGTCGGCGCGGGCGAGGTACAAGAGGCAGAGGAGGACGGAGACGGCCTCGGAAAGAATGGTGGCTGCGGCCGCTCCGGCGGCTCCCATCGCCATGGGGCCGATGAAGATATAGTCAAGCAGGAGATTGATGAGACCGGCGAGAGCGATAAAGTACATCGGCGTCCTTGTATCGCCAAGTCCGCGGAAGATGCTGGCAAGGACATTATAGGCGACGATGAAGGGGATGCCTGCAAAGCAGATGAGAAGGTACGCCCTTGTATCCTCCCATGCTTCCATCGGGGTCTTCAGCCAAGAGAGGATAAGATCGCTCGAAAGGAGGAGGAGCACGGTGCTAACGAGGCTGAAGAGGGCAAAAAGCAGCACCGAGCTTCCGATGCAGCAGGAGGCTTCCTTCCGATCTCTGCCGCCCACCGCGCGGCTGATGGAGACGGTCGTCCCCATGGCGAGCCCGACGATGATGACGGTCAGCATGTGCATCAGCTGGCTTCCGATGGAGACGGCCGTGATCGGTGCGGCGCCATTGAAGAGACCGGTGATGAAGAGGTCGGCCATGCCGTAGAACGTCTGCAGAAAACAGGCGAGAAGGTAAGGGATGGCGAAAGCCATCATTTTGGGGAGCAAAGGCCCTTGGGTAAGATTGATTCCGGTCATAGGATCCTCTTTGTATAATGAATAGCCTGCCGCCACTCACGCAGGCTGCTGCTTCATGGAGACAATCATATCACAGGCGAGGCGCTTGCGAAATATGGCTTTTGCAGGTGCTCTTCTGCCTGCATTTGCTTTTTTCCCGTCTCTGCTATAAGATGAAGGACAAATGAGGTGATTGGTATGTACATGACAGCACAGCGCAAGCGTCTTTTTCAATTCTTCAACGATCATCCGGATGCTTCCTTTTCCGCCAGAGACATACAGGCTCTGCTGAATCGCTCAGAAGCGTCTGCGATCAGTCTCAGCGCGGTGTATCGCAATCTGGCTTCTTTGGCAGAGGCCGGGCTGATCTTGAAATCGGCGGCCAGTGATGGACAAGAAACATTGTATAGGTTCGTCGGGGCGGATGCCTGCCGGGATGAGCTTCATATGACCTGTCTTTCGTGCGGTCAGACGACCCATGTGGACCATGCGACCGCGCGTGCTCTCGCGCAGGCCTTGGAAGGCAATGATGAGTTTCAGATGAATCTGGGGCAGACCACCATTTACGGCTTATGCAAAAAATGCCGGGAAAAATAATTTGTTTCTTACACAACGAAGGACCCGTTCGGGTCCTTTTAAATTTGAGAAAATTTCGCAAATCTGTTGACGGAAGGACGGGGAGCGATTATAATGGGATTCAAATTTGCGAAAGCATCGCAAATTTTCATGACGGTTTCTGCTTTCGAAAGAGGGGCAGCCGGAGGGGCTGCTATTGGTTTTGCGGATGCAGTATGCTGCAAGATCATGGCGGAGCGCATTGCCTGTCACAGGCAATGCGAGAAAGAAACCTTTTCCTCTCCGGTCACATGTCATCCCTGCTTTCTACCGTAAAGGAGTTCTTACTATGAAAATGAAAAAAATAAGTCTTTTCATAGCGACGCTTGCCGCTTGCCTGATAGGCGGCGTTGCATTGACAGGCTGCACGCCGGGAGAGAAGTCAGCGGCTTCTCTCCCGCCGGAAAAGAAGCTTCAGATCGTCTGCACCAATTTCCCCAGTTATGATTTTGCAAGGCATATCGTAAAGGATCATGGCGAAGTCACCATGCTGGTGAAACCCGGTACGGATGTCCATAGCTTTTCTCCCTCGCCGAAGGACCTGAAAGCGGTGGCTGACAGTGACCTTCTCATTTATACGGGCGGTGACTCTGATGAATGGGTAGGGAAGATACTGGATGCGACCGGCAAGAAGCCCGGGAGCGTATTTCGGATGATGGATGCCGTGAAGCTGTCAGAAGAAGAACATCCGGAAGGCATGCAGCCCGAAGAGGAAGCCGAAGAGGGCGCAGAAAAAGAGGAGGGCCCGGAACTGGATGAGCATGTATGGACCGCTCCTGCCAATGCCATTGAAATTGTCAAAAAATTAAATGATTCTATTTCCAAGCTGGATGGTGCGCATGCGGAGGAGTATCAGAAGAATGCAGAGGCATATATGAAAGAGCTCACCGATCTGGATCAGAGCTTCCGTGATGTGATCGATCATGCAGCCAGAAAAGAGATCATCGTGGGAGATCGCTTCCCCTTCCTGTACTTTGTGAAGGAGTACGGTTTGACATATGATGCGGCTTTCCCGGGATGCGTCAAGGATACAGAAGCCGATCCGAAGACCATTGCCTTTTTGATTGATAAGGTCAAGGCAGATCAGATTCCCGTGATCTTCCATATCGAATTGTCCAATCAGCAGATGAGCCGCTCCATTGCAGAGGCGACAGGAGCCAAAGAGAGACAGCTCAATTCCATTCATAACGTTACGCAGAAGGATTTTGACGGCGGCGTCACCTATGTGGATCTGATGAGACAGAATGTCAAGACCTTGAAGGAGGCATTGAACTAAATGAGCGTATTGGATTGTCGGGATCTTTCTTTTGCATATGAAGGAAGGCCGGTGCTGTCGCATGTGAATTTTTCTTTAGAAAAAGGGAGCTATCTGGGCATCATCGGAGAAAATGGCTCCGGTAAAAGCACTCTCGTCAAAGGGATCCTGGGGCTCAAAAAACAGGCGGCAGGTGAGATCCGTCTCCATTTGCCGGACGCGCAGAAGGGGATGGGCTACCTGCCGCAGCAGCAGACCATGAAAAAGGATTTTCCTGCTAGTGTGTGGGAGGTCGTATTGTCCGGCAGGCTGAGTCAGCTTTCCTTTCCTTATCGATACAGAAAAGTAGATCGGGAATACGCAGAGCATATGCTGCAGTTTCTATCCCTTTCCTCTTTGAAGAATCATGCATTCCGCGAATTGTCAGGCGGACAGCAGCAGAGAGTGCTTCTGTCGCGGGCACTGGCGGCGGGCAGTCAGGTGCTGGTACTGGATGAACCGGTGACCGGGCTGGATCCTCGCATCACGGAAGAAATGTATGCCATGCTGGAACGATGCATTCACGAGTTGGGACTGACCATCATGATGGTATCCCACGATCTGCCCCGCGTGTTTCATGAGGTTCATCAGGTTTTGTATCTGGCGAAAGGGAAGCAGATGTTTTTCGGTCAGACGGAGGACTTTCTCAAAGCGCATCCCGAAGTCATGCGGCAAGGAGGGATCCTGTGATGTCTGTTGTTCTGGAAATGCTGCAGTATCCCTTTATGGTGCGTGCGCTGGTGGTGGGTGTCCTGATTTCGATCTGCGCTTCGCTTTTGGGGACCAGCCTGGTACTCAAACGGTACTCCATGATCGGTGACAGCTTGTCGCATGTGGGCTTTGCGGCATTGGCGGTATCTTATGCCTTTTACCTTGACCCGCTGGTGGTTTCCATCCCCGTCACGATGGGAGCGGCTTTTCTTCTTTTGGAATTGAAGGAAAGCATGCGCATCAAAGGGGACGCGGCGACGGCACTTCTTTGCAGCAGTGCTTTGGCTGTGGGGGTTCTTGCCATTTCTCTCACCAGAGGGATGAATACGGATGTGTCCAATTACATGTTTGGCAGCATCCTGGCGATGAGTAGCGCAGATGTATGGCTCAGCTTGACAGCGGGCAGCATCATCATCCTCCTGTACATTCTCTTTTATCATCCCTTGTTTGCTGTGACTTTTGATGAATCCTTTGCCAGCGCTTCTGGAGTGCGGAGCCATTTCTATCATCTGATCCTGGCACTCATGACGGCAGTCACGATCGTGCTCGGCATGCGTATGATGGGCGCGCTTTTGATCTCCAGTCTGATCGTATTTCCTGCCATCACGGCGATGCAGATCTGCCATCGGTATCTGACCACCATCTGGACATCCACCCTGGTGGGGCTTGTCTGCTTTCTGGTGGGGATCACACTTTCGTATGCATTGTCCATTCCCACCGGGCCTTGCATTGTCTTGATAAATCTGATCGCCCTCTTTGCGGCTATCGGCCTGCGAAAATGGAGAGAAAGAGGGCGCATGGCTTGAAAGGATAGGCTTGATATATCCTGCCGGGCATGCTTCCTGTACCGGGAGGCTGCGGCGTAAAACAGGTAGCAGGTCATATGATACTCACGCACAAAACGGTGCAGGCAGGTATGTGGATTTTGAATGCAATTCCCGAGTAGAAAAGATCTCTTATAACGGGAAGGAAACCATCGTTGATGGAGAAAAGTACGGCTCTATGCATGGGAATAGTGATCGGCACTTGCAAGAAAAGCTGCTGCCTTACCGGCCGGG
>FR879472.1 GCA_000434475.1 Dialister sp. CAG:486 | reverse complement strand
CCTTCTCCAAGGGCCTACTCATGGAGCGGATTCACTCTCTTTCCCTTTCATTCCGCCTCGAGGATCCATCCTGTGCCTTTGACGCGCCCCTTCTCCAAGAGTCAGCCGCCAACTCCTCCCAAAAGGAAAAGAGCCAGCTTTCGCTGACTCTTTTCCGAGATCGTGTTTCCAGCCGTGAGGCTGATATTGGTCACTGTTTCTTCTTACCGCCCAGATAGGCCGCCATGACATCCGGGTTTGCAGCCACTTCCTGCGCGGGGCCTTCCATGACGATCTTGCCGGTTTCCATGACATAGGCATAGTCGGCGATCTGGAGAGCTTTGCGCGCATTCTGTTCTACCAGAAGAACAGTAGTCCCCATTTTGTTGATATCCTTGACAACATCAAAGATCTGCTGTACCACGAGCGGAGCAAGGCCCATGGATGGTTCATCGAGCAGCATGACCTGCGGACGTGCCATCATGGCGCGGCCGATCGCAAGCATCTGCTGTTCGCCGCCGGAAAGGGTACCGGCGAACTGGCTCTGTCTTTCAAAGAGGCGCGGAAAGCGCTCAAAGACCTGAGCCATGTCTTCCGCGATCTCCTTCTTATCATTTCTGTGATAAGCGCCGAGCTCGATATTTTCGCGGACGGTCATGCCCTGAAGGATCTGACGCCCCTCCGGGACGAGAACGACGCCGCTGTTGACGATATCATAGGTCTTCTTCCCTGCGATGGATTCGCCCTTGAAGAGGACGTCGCCGGCGATGGGCTTCATGACGCCCATGATGGTCTTCATGGTGGTGGACTTTCCGGCGCCGTTCGCCCCGATCAGGGTGACGATCTTGCCTTCCGGGACAGCGAGGTTGATGCCCTTCAGGGCTTTGATATTGCCATACGCAGCTTCGATATTTTTAAGTTCAAGCAGCATCAGTCTTCCTCCTTACCCAAGTATGCTTCGATGACCTGCGGATTGTTCTGTACCTCTTCCGGCACGCCTTCTGCCAATTTTTTACCGAAATTGACGACCATGACGCGGTCGCAAAGGCTCATGACGAGCTGCATGTCGTGTTCGATGAGAACGATGGTGATGCCGTACTTTTCGCGGATCCCGCGGATGAGCTCTGTGAGCGCGGCAGTTTCCGAATCGTTCATGCCGGCAGCCGGTTCATCGAGGAGAATGAGCTGCGGCTTCGTCGCTATAGCGCGGGCGATCTCCAGCTTTCTCTGCTTGCCGTAGGGGAGCTCGGTCGCAAGGCGGTCTGCATCGTCTTCGAGACCGACAAATTTCAGAAGCTCCATCGCATCCTCTCTGGCTTCTGCTTCTTCTTTTTTCTGGGAAGCGGTGTGGAGGATGCTGGCAAGGAAGCTGGATTTCAGGCGGTCATGATGGCCGACGAGAATGTTTTCCAGCACGGTCATGCCGGTGAAGAGGCGAATATTCTGGAAGGTACGCGCGACGCCGAGATTGATGATCTCATACGGCTTCTTTCCTTCGATGGAGGTGCCGTTCAGGACGACATCCCCTTCCGTCACCTGATATACGCCGGTGATCAGGTTGAAAATGGTGGTCTTGCCGGCGCCGTTTGGCCCGATGACGCCGAAGATCTCCCCTTTGTCTACATGGAAGGACATATTGGAAACAGCGGTGAGGCCGCCGAACTGTTTCACTACATTTTTCATTTCGAGCAGCATCAGTTTTTCCCTCCTTCTACAGCTTTCTTGCTGAATTTCTTGGAGATCCATTTCACCGCATCATAGGAGAGGATGCCGTCCGGACGGAAAGCCATGAGTGCGACCAGCATGACGCCATAGATGATGTCGCGGTATTCCGCCATGGAGCGGAGCGACTCCGGTACGATGGTCAGGATGGAGGCGCCGAGGACAGAGCCCCACATGACATTGCTGCCGCCGAAGACGGTGTAGAGCAGGATGTCTACGACCTTGTGCCATGAGAAATCGGTCGGGCTGATGAAGAATGTCGCATGGGCATAGAGCGCGCCAGCGACGCCTGCGAAGAACGCAGAGAAGAGGAAGGTCATCATTTTGTAGCGGACTACATTGATGCCGGTCAGGGATGCTGCATATTCGTCAGCCTTGACCGCTGCCATGGCGCGGCCATAGCGGGAATGTTCGAGGCGGTACCAGAAGGTGACGATGAGTACGACAAGGATCAGAAGGACGATGCACATGAGGAGCTGTCCTGCGGTCTGAGAGTCGATCTCCAGCGCATCGATGAGGCCGATGTCACTCGCATAGTCAGCAAGGACGCTTGCCATAGACGGGATGCCGGAGTAGCCAAGCGCGCCGTGGGTGATGTCCAGATTCAGCGCGATGACGCGGACGACTTCACCGAAGCCCAGCGTCGCGATGGCAAGGTAGAGCCCGCGCAGACGGATGGTCGGCAGGCCGATGATGAGTGCGACGATCGTCGCGGTGCAGCCGCCCAAGAGGATGCCTAGCGGCATCGGGAAATTATATTCTGCGGTCAGGATCGCAGAGGTATAAGCGCCGAAGCTCATGAGCCCTGCATTGCCCAGCGACAGGATGCCGGTGCAAAGCGTCATGTAAATGGTCATGGCCAGAATGATATTGATGCATACAAAGGTCAGGACCTGCAGGAAATAACCGTTCAGTAATTCTTCCATTACGGTCTGCCTCCTTTCCCGGCCTTGGAGAATAAGCCTTCCGGACGAATGAAGAGAATCAGGATGATGATACCGAATGCGACAGCGTCACGATACGAAGAGCTGCCGTAAGCGACGGAGAATACTTCTGCGATGCCGAGGATGAAGCCGCCGGCCATGGCGCCTTCGACATTGCCAAGGCCGCCCATGATGAGGACTGCAAGCCCCTTGAGGCCCATCGCGGTACCCATGGTCGGTTCGATCGCATTGAAGGAAAGACCGATGAGGACGCCGGCTGCTGCACCCAGTGCCGATGCCATCATGACAGTGAAGGTGATGATGCGTCCGGTATTGATCCCGAGCAGGCTCGCTGTTTCCGCGCTTTCCGAAGTCGCACGGACCGCCTTGCCGATCTTTGTCTTATTGAGGAGGATGGTGAGGAGCACCATCAGGACGACAGCGGTACCCAGTGAAATGATCTGGATCCCGGAGATCTTGAAAGCACCGAAGTCCATCAGTTCGTTCCCGAAGGATGTCGGGAAGGAACGGGTCTGCGGTCCCCATACCATCAGTGCGACACTTTCAAGGAAGGTCGAGACACCGATGGTGGAGATCAGCGGAGCGAGGTGCGTCACCTTGCGGCGACGCAGCGGGCGCAGCGCGAAGATCTCCAATGCATAGCCAAGGACGGCACCACCGACCATAGCTCCAATCAAAGCTGGGAAAATCCCAAAGCCTGCCTCTGTGACGAGGAGCAGCCCGATGTAAGCGCCGACCATGAAGATACCGCCATGCGCCATGTTGACGATGTTCAATACACCGAAAACTAGCGTGTAGCCGATGGCGATGACCGCATAGGCGCTTCCCAGCGTTAAACCGTTGACAAGCTGTTGTAAAAACACGATCTTTTCTCCTTTCAAAATACGAGGGCAAGCCCTCAAAGTGGGGATGGGGGTATAAGGTGCAAGGTTCAGGGTTAGCCCCTTGATTGTGGATGAAAGCTTTACTCTCTAGTTAGAAGTGAGGAGTGGCGATGCCCGAAAGTGGTATTCAAGTCACCAGTCACTCAAGGATCCTAATCCCTAAGCTACTAATCCCTAAGCTACTAATCCCTAATCCCCAGTCACTAGTCCCCAGTCACTAGTCACAAGCCACTAGTCACTTAAAAATCCCATCCCAGAACGAATAGCAATAAAAACGCCCCTGCTGCAATCTGGCGTCATTGCAGCAGGGGCGAAAGATTTCCGCGGTACCACCCTGGTTTTATCACTCAAAAGAGCGCTTTCTAATGAGATGTCACCATATAAAAACGCCCCTATTTCCATTCCGGAAATAGGGGCGACATGCGCGGTACCACCCTACATTATACTCAAGCTCACATCCGTAACGTGGATAGACGCCTTCATTTACTACGTTCGAAGAAGGAGCTCACAGGTGATATCAATCAGTGGAATGTTCCGGCTTGCACCATACGCCGGCTCTCTATGTCATGGACCACGGAATGCTTTGTCCCGATCATCGCTTTTCAGGTGCCTGTAACGCAGGCGGCGTCAGAAACTACTTTTTTCATCTCTGAAACTCCCGGGTGAGCGTGCATCCCTTCCCTGCCGGCTCGCACCGATCGCCGTCTCTCTGAAAGTGTTACGGAATGCTTTTCCCGTTCCTAGCTATTCGTTCTTTCGTTGTGAAATTTATTATACTATGTTATTGATGAATGTCAATAGTTTTTTGTGATTAGTAATTAGTAATTAGTAATTAGGGATTAGGGATTAGGGGTTAGGGGTTAGGGGTTAGGGGTTAGTGGTTAGGGATTAGGAGTGACTAGTGACTGGTGACTAAATACCACGTTCGGGCATCGCCATTATTTACACTCCGCGGCGCATTTCGTCATCCTGAGCGGAGTGAAATGTC
>FR879471.1 GCA_000434475.1 Dialister sp. CAG:486 | reverse complement strand
AGCATTACCCGAAGGGGCGGATAGGGCACCGGCGGTATGAAAGACAGATGTGGAAAGCGGAACAGCGCGGCACATGGGGGGAAGCGCCGGTTCCTCGCCGCGAATGACAAGGATTTCTCGCTTCGCTCGAAATGACGATGCGGGGGCATCTGATGTCTCCCCGTCTCCTAGTCTCGCAGTCTTTTAGTCTGATTCCTAGTCACCAGTCACCAGTCCCTACTCCCGCGTCACATCTTTCACCTGATGCTCGGCATCGAGGAGAATGATGCGGTTTCTGCCGCCTTCTTTGGCGAGGTAGAGGGCATCGTCCATGCGCTTGTAGAAGCCCGCCTCGGTCTCCTCCGGCGAGGCGGTGGTGCAGCCGATGCTGGCGGTGAGGAAGGAGCGGTCGGGGAGCTGGATACGCCGGAAGGCCTTCTGCAGACGGCTCGCTACGATGAGTGCGCTGGGGGGGTGATGCCGGGGAGGAGGATGACGAATTCGTCACCGCCCCAGCGGCCGGCAAAGTCGGTCGGACGGATCATGCGTTTCAGGATACTTGCGACTTCGCGGATCACCTCATCCCCTTTGGTGTGACCGAAGGTATCATTGATATGCTTGAAGGTATCGAGGTCGATCATGAGCGCGGAGAAGTTGAGCCTTCGCGCACGGGTATCTTTATGGCAGCGGCAGAGCATTTCTTCGATCGAGCCACGATTGAGGAGACCGGTGAAGCTGTCGTGGCTGGCAGCGAAGGAAAGCTGTTTCTGCGTCTCTGCGAGTTCTTTCGTGGTTTCCGTGACGAAGGTCGCGAGCCGCTGGATCGTAGAGAGCGCTTCCCCAAGGACGACGGGGGCATGCGGCTTCCTCGTCGCAGCCACGAGGGGAGCCTCGCCTTCGCGGAAGCAGACGGAGATGAGGGTCATATTGGTCGCCTGTGTTTTTCCATCGATGCGGATGAGCTCGCCATTCACGTACCCGCCGGGCGCGACACAGAAGTCGTTGTAGGCAGACAAGATCTGATTGACATCTTCCTTCAGGTAGTAACGCCGCGTGAAACAGGAGATGAGGAGCATCCCTTCGGGGGCAAAGCGCTCGATATGGCCAAGTGCTTCGCGGCTGGAGAGGATAACCTGATCGGGGTCGCCGTAAGCCATCTGCACCTGATCGCCGACGTGGCTGAAAACATTTGTCTGAAGCGCACCGTCGCTTCGTGACTCGAGCGGGAGAATGGAGAGCTGGACCTGATGCCTGCTTCTGACGAGAGGGAAGAGCAGCTCGCTTTTTCCGAAATCCGTGCTGTGAAGATATTTCTGATAAAAATAGGCCGCGGGCTTGTGATCGAGGGAGCGGATGACGAGCGGGCCGTCTATCGCTGTGATGGTCATGGTGCGTCCGAGGGGCTGCCAGCCCATGACGCTCGTTGTCATGACCTTTACGTCACCGGAAAAGGTGACAAGAAGGATACCGCGGGAAAGGATGGCATCCTTGGTGAAGACGTAGATGCCATCTTCATTCCGATAGGTATGGGCGTACCCGCCGCATATGGGGATGTCCTTTCCCAGCTGGTCGAGCGCGGTCAAAAAGGGCTCGAAGTCATAGTAGCGCTGTGTCATCAGCAGAAGGAGCGCAGAGAGGTCTTTCTGCCTTTGGCAGAAGCTTCGTGCTTTTTCCCCGAGGTCTTCCATGGGCTCTTGGGAAAAGTCATAGATGGCGGTGTGGACGTCACTCTTTTCAAAGAACTGAATGGTGACGACAGTCTGACGGAGGCGCATGCAGCCATTATCGATGCCGCCGGCGGTCGTCATGCCGGCGATCTCTGCCTCGGGGAAGGCAACGCAAAAGAGCCGGATCATCTCGCGGATCGTTTCCGGCTTATTCCAGTGTGTATATATGGAGATCAGAATAGACTGCTTCCCCGGCACATAGGAGGCTGCAAAAAGACGGATGCAGTTTTCTATGTCACCGAGAGAGCGGAGACAATGGGACATTTGGATCATGAATCATCGAACCTTTCTAAGAGGACCTCCGCGCATTCATTGTAGAGGCTTCTAAGGAAATACTGATTGCAGGAAACAAATCCATGGTGCATGTTTTCAAAAGAGTCAGTATTTCCGATGAGGAAGCGGAAATCCGTTTCTTTCGGGTTTACGGTACGCCGCCCACCCATCTAAAGGTGAAATTTTTCAGGGGGGGGTAAACAACTGTTTGCAAATATACATGCGGTTTAAAAGAGGAACTCCAGATGCGCTTGGGGGGATTTCTTATAAGCCCCTGTGAGTCCTAAACGGTAGACGCCAAATTCTAAAGTCCCGATTTATACTTTGTTTATATGATGGATTATACCACTCCTTGTTCCGGCTGGGAATAGGTCATATATAGAAAATAATTAAACTGGATTGTGGTCGAAAGTATAAATGGGAAAGCAGGAAT
>FR879470.1 GCA_000434475.1 Dialister sp. CAG:486 | reverse complement strand
CCCCCGATGGGGAGCCAAGAATGTTCTGCCGCTTAACTTAATGGCATTACCCGCTGGCGGCATCTTCTGCGCTTCCCCTCTTCACATAGCCGTTCTTGCAACTGGAAAAAGCCGGAGCTTTTCCATTGTCGACTATAGCAATAAAAATAAATTGACAATATACCTATCTATCTATACAATATAAATTGACTATGAAGAAGCATATTTGTTATTATTAAGTATCATTGTTATCCCGGTTAGCAGCAGGTGGCGGGGAGGATTTCTGTCCGCTTCCTGTTTTACTCTAAAGAAAGAGGACATATGGAAGAAAATATGACACAGGATGGGCAAGAGATCCTCTTCGACATCCGTCATTTGACACATACCTTCGAGACGGAGGACGGGAAGACATTCGACGCGCTGTCGGATGTGACCTGCACGATCCCGAAGGGATCCTTCACAGCCATCATTGGCACAAATGGGAGCGGCAAGTCTACACTCGCTAGGCATCTCAATGCCCTGTATCTTCCGACGGCGGGCGAGGTCATCGTAGAAGGCATGAAAACCAGCGACATGGAGCATATCTGGGACATCCGGCAAAAGGTCGGCATGGTCTTTCAGAATCCGGATAACCAGCTGGTCGCGGCCATCGTCGAAGAAGACGTCGCCTTTGGCCCGGAGAATCTGGGTGTACCCGCGGAAGAAATCCGAAAGCGCGTGGACTATGCGCTGGAAAAAGTCGGCATGAGCGCCTACCGTACGCATTCACCGGCGATGCTCTCCGGCGGACAGAAGCAGAGGATCGCCATCGCCGGCGTACTCGCGATGCATCCGGACTGCATCGTCTTGGACGAACCGACGGCGATGCTCGACCCTCTGGGACGCAAGGAAGTCATGGATACCATCCATGAGCTGAACCGCTCGGAAGGGATCACCATCGTGCTGATCACCCATTTCATGGAGGAAGCTGTGACGGCGGATCATGTGCTGGTCGTCGACCGCACGAAGCTCCAGATGCAGGGGACAGCACGCGAAGTCTTCTCGCAGGCAGACAAGCTGACGGCCATGGGGCTCGATGTCCCGGTCGCTGCCGACCTTGCCCATGGGCTTCGGAAAAAAGGCTACGAGATTCCTGAAGATTGCATGACAGATGAGGAGCTGGGAGAAGCACTATGTCCATACGCGTCGAACATATAAGTTATATTTATGACAAGGGCTCGCCATTTGAAAAGACCGCCCTGGATGATGTCGATCTCACCATCGAAAAAGGAGAATTCATCGGCATTATCGGTCATACAGGGAGCGGGAAATCGACACTCATCCAGCACCTGAATGGGCTCATCCATCCGACCTGCGGCAAAGTCACCATCGATGGTGTCGACCTTGCCGAGAAATCCAAAGCCGCCGTCGCCAAGCGCCACTCGGTCGGCATGGTTTTCCAGTATCCGGAGCACCAGCTTTTCGAAGAAACCGTCGCCAAAGACATCGCCTTCGGGCCGATGAATCTGGGGTGTGATGAAGAAGAGGCCGGAAAGCGCGTGAAAAGCGCTATGAAATTTGCCGGTCTTGACTACGACACCTTCGCAGGCCGCTCGCCCTTCCGCCTCTCCGGCGGGCAGCAGCGCCGCGTCGCCATTGCCGGCGTCATCGCGATGCACCCGGATTTCCTTATCCTGGACGAACCATCGGCAGGCCTTGACCCCATCGGGCGGCGGGAAATTTTCTCCCGCATCCAGAGCTGGTACAAGAAAGGCGTATTTTCCGTCATCCTCGTCTCGCATAATATGGATGACATCGCACGCCTGGCGACCCGCCTTCTCGTCATGCACAAAGGCCGCCTTGTGCTGGACGGCGAACCGATGGATATCTTCCTCCACCACAGAGAAGAACTGCAGGCCTGCGGCGTCGATGCTCCGCCCCTCACGCAGACCCTCCTCTACCTGAAAGAGAAGGGCATCCCCGTGCCGGAAGAGGCAAAAACGACCGAAGAAGCCGTAGAAAAAATGGCAAAGATGCTGGGAGGTAAGACACATGCTCACTGATATGACCCTCGGCCAGTACTATCCCGGCCATTCGTACCTGCACCAGATGGATCCCCGTGCGAAGATCCTCTGTACCATGATCTTCATCGTCGCGATTTTCCTCGCGAACAACCTGTATTCCTACATAGTCGTCGCCGGCTTCACCTTCCTTGCCATCGCCCTCTCCGGCGTACCTGCGAAAATGATCTGGAAGGCCATCAAGCCCCTCTGGGTGATCCTTGTTTTCACCATGCTCATCCACATCCTCACCACCCCGGGGACGGAAATCTTTTCGTGGAAATTCATCCACATCAGCGAAGAAGGCATCAGGAATGGCATCGTCATGACACTGCGTCTCGTCTTCCTCATCGCCTTCTCCTCGCTTCTCACCTATACCACGAGCCCGATCGTCCTGACCGACGGCATCGAAGACCTCCTGATGCCATTCCGTCGCTTCGGGGTACCCGCGCACGAGCTCGCCATGATGATGACCATCGCGCTCCGCTTCATCCCGACACTTTTGGAAGAAACTGACCGCATCATGAAAGCCCAGTCCTCCCGAGGCGCTGACTTTGTGAACGGCAATCTCTGGCAGCGCGCCAAGAACATGATCCCACTCCTCGTCCCACTCTTCATCTCCGCCTTCCGCCGCGCCGACGACCTCGCGACCGCCATGGAAGCCCGCTGCTATCGCGGCGGCGAAGGACGTACCAAGATGCACCAGCTCTCCTATACATGGCGGGATAGAAATGCCTTCATCGCCATTGCCCTCGTGACCGGCGCCCTCATCGCGCTGTATGTAGTCATGAGATAGAATGGGGCGTGGGGTTAGCCACATGGAATCCTGAAGTTTGAAAGCAGGGATGAGTAGCTAGGGATTAGAAATGAGCGGT
>FR879469.1:2470-9435 GCA_000434475.1 Dialister sp. CAG:486 | reverse complement strand
AATGCCAGAACAGCTGCGACCTGAGTCGAAGGATCTCGGCGAAGCCGCCACCTTCACTCCTCACTCCTCATTCCTCACTCGAGCAAAATTTTCATTCACAATCAAAGGAGCAGCACATCCCACCGGCTGACCCTTCCCCCCTGAAAATTTTTTCTTGACTTCCCATCCCCGAAAGTGTATAGTAGTTTCAACTTCATAAAGGCAGTGAAGAGAAGAGTACATGAAGGACGCTGGCAAAGAGAGCTCCACCCGGTGAGAAGGAGTGCAGACGAATCCATGGAAGATGGCCTCTGAGCCTGGCATGCTGAATGATGAAGCAGCCCGGGATCTCCCGATATAGAGACAAGGTATCAAGGCCATAGCCGGCGTACCTCATAAGGTGTCCCGAAGTGATTCGGACATAAAATTGGGTGGTAACACGAAGTATCTCGTCCCTTTCAGGGAGCGGGATTTTTTTATTGCCCCACATTTCCTATCAAGGAGGAATTCACTATGAAACTGACAAAAGCAATCGCACTGTCCCTCGCAGCCCTCGTCGCTGCAGGCGCTATCGCCGGCTGCGGCGACCAGAAGAAAGAAGCCAAAGCACCGGCTGACAAGAAGGAGATCACCGTCGGCATCACTTCCGGCTATTCGGAACAGGTCATGGAGTTCGTCGCAAAGGAAGCAGAAAAAGACGGGCTCAAGGTGAACCTCAAGTCCTTCGGTGACTATGTCACCCCGGATGCAGCCCTTGCTGCCGGAGAGATCGACCTGAACTCCTACCAGCACGGCCCGTACCTCGAAGCCTACAATGAAAAGAACGGCACGAAACTTGTTTCCATCGGCAATACCTATCTTGCTCCGCTGCGCATCTACTCCAACAAGTACAAAGACCTGAAGGATGTGCCGGACGGTGCCAAAGTCTCCATCCCGAACGACCCGTCCAACGGCGGCCGTGCGCTCCTCCTCCTCGATAAGCAAGGTCTCCTCAAGCTGAAGGAAGGCACCGATCCGACCAAGGCTGTCGTCGGCGATATCGCAGAAAATCCGAAGCACCTCGAGATCCTCGAGCTCGAAGCGCCGCAGCTCCCGCGTTCCTTGGATGACGTAGCGATCTCTGTCATCAATGCCGGCTACGCAAAGGCTGCCAACCTCGACAGCAAGACCGCCCTCGCGACCGAAGACAATACCTCGCCTTATGTCAATATCATCGCAGCCCGCGAGCAGGATAAAGAGAACCCGACCTACCAGAAATTCGTCAAGATCTTCCAGTCTGAGAATGTCAAGAAATACATCAATGACAACTTCAGCGACGGCCTCGTTCCGGCCTTCTGATCGCTCTGCCGTTTCTCATTTCTGCTTTTCCGTTTCCCGCCCCTAGACAAATCCTCTATCCCATGTTAGAATGTCATCCATACATAGGAAAACGCATGGAAGAGAAATAGTACGTTCCGAAAGGGATCGCAGAGAGCCGCTGGATGGTGAAAAGCGGCAGACCGACGGAAGGGAACTCATCTCTGAGCAGCGCAGCTGAAACAAGTAGGCCGCGACGGAGCCTCACCGTTACAGAGAGGGGATGGGATCCATCCGAAGAGCCTCCTCCGGGAGGGAAATAGAGTGGTAACACGCAGGCAAAGCCTTTCGTCTCTTGACGAAAGGCTTTTTGTTTTTCTTCGCCGGCTCCCATCGGCAAAGCGCACCGGCAGGGTGAATCAGAGTGGTACCGCGGAAATCAGGCATCTTTCGTCTCTTATGTACGAAGGATGCTTTTTCTTTTGGGGCGAGCGGTCTGAGGCTTGGGGCTTTTCTCCTTTTCCTCTGCGCCCGTCCCCGTTGCCTTGAAGAAAGGACGATCCATTATGATGAACCCGCAGAAATACCGCAAAGGATACTTCATGCCCCCCGCCTGTGACATGCGCTGGATGATGAAAGACGCTGTCGATCACGCTCCGATATGGTGCAGCGTGGACCTGCGTGACGGAAATCAGGCACTCGTCATCCCGATGAGCCTCGAGGAGAAGCTGGAATTCTACCAGAAGCTCATTGCCATCGGCTTCAAGGAGATCGAAGTCGGATTTCCTGCGGCCTCGGAGACAGAGTATGCATTCCTCCGCACGCTGATCGAAAAGGACATGATCCCGGATGACGTCACCGTCCAGGTCCTGACACAGGCGAGAGAGCACATCATCCGCCGCACCTTCGAAGCCCTGGACGGTGTAAAGAATGCCATCGTCCATGTCTACAACTCCACCTCCGTCGCCCAGCGCGAGCAGGTCTTCCATAAATCGAAGGACGACATCAAAGCCATTGCCGTCGAAGGTGCGACGATGCTGAAAGAGCTCACCGAAGCCGCCGGACGCGCGTACCGTTTCGAATACTCCCCGGAGAGCTTCAGCGGCACCGAGGTCGACTACGCGCTGGACGTGTGCAATGCCGTCCTCGACGTATGGCAGCCGACGGCGGAGAGGAAAGCCATCATCAATCTCCCCTCGACCGTGCAGCTGTCCATGCCCCATGTCTACGGCATGCAGATCGCCTACATGGACCAGCACCTCAAGTACAGAGACAGCGTCATCCTCTCCCTCCATCCGCACAATGACCGCGGCTCAGGCGTAGCGGATGCCGAGATGGGACTTCTCGCCGGAGCGGACCGCATCGAAGGCACGCTCTTCGGCAATGGCGAACGCACGGGCAACGTCGACATCGTCACCGTCGCCATGAACATGTACACCCACGGCATCGATCCGCATCTGGACTTCACCCACATGCCTCAGCTCATCGAGATGTACGAGCGCCTCACCCGCATGAAGGTCGGCGACCGCCAGCCCTACGCCGGCAAGCTCGTCTTTGCCGCCTTCTCCGGCTCTCATCAGGACGCCATCGCCAAAGGCATGAAGCACCACGCCGAAGGCATGTACGACTACTGGAATGTCCCCTACCTGCCGCTCGACCCGGAAGACATCGGCAGAAAATATGAAGCGGACGTCATCCGCATCAACAGCCAGTCCGGCAAGGGCGGCGTCGCCTACATTCTGGAAAACACCTACGGCATCCGCCTGCCGAAAGACATGCGGGAAGGATTCGGCTACCTTGTCAAAGACATCTCCGACAAACGCCATCAGGAGCTCTCCGCAGAAGAGATCAAGAGCATCTTCGAGACCACCTATGTGAACCGGGAGTCCCCCATCGCCCTCTCCGACTTCCACTTCCGCCGAAGCGGCTACACCTGGAAGGGCTGCGTCACCCTCTCCGTCCACGGCAGGGAGAAACACATCGAAGCCTGCGGCAAAGGCCAGCTCGATGCCATCAGCCGCGCACTGTGCAAGACCTACGATATCCATGTCACCCACCTGATCTATGAAGAGCATGACCTTGACCGTGACCCCGCCTCCCGCGGCATCGCCTACTTCGGCCTCACCGATGAGACCGGCAAGACCACATGGGGTGCCGGCATCGACCGCGATACCATCACCGCCTCCGTCAAAGCCTTCCTCTCCGCCGTCAACCGCATGGACGGGATCAGCGAGAAGGTGTCTGCCAAAAGGGACTAGACCATACCGCCTTCATTTTTAGATTTTCATTCACATGCCCTCCTCTTTCCTTTATAATATAGATAATAAAGGGAAGGGGAGATTTTTATGTTACGCATTGCAACGGTCGACGACAATCCGGCTGACCTCAAAGAGATCCGGATGTGCCTCTCGCATTATTTTCAGAAAAGGGCAGGACAGACGCCCATCGACTACACCATCTCCGCCTACACCAGCGGCCCATCCTTTCTGGAAAATTTTGAAAAAGGCGACTACGACCTCATCCTCCTTGACATCTACATGCCCCGCATGACCGGTATGCAGGTAGCCGAAGAGATCCGCGCCATCGATGAGGACGCATGGATCATCTTCCTCACCACCAGCCGCGACCACGCGCTCGAAAGCTACAACGTCTTCGCCTCCGGCTACGTGCTAAAGCCGCTCCTTAAAAATGCGCCGCAGCTCGAGACCCTTCTGACACGCCTCCTCCCGGAGGATGCGCTCGCTGCAAAGACGCTCACCGTAAAGCTCGCCGGCGGCGAATGCCCCTCCGTCCCCTACGGCCACATCCTCTACATGGACTGTCAGGGCAGCCGCGGCGCCATCCTCCATCTCGAAGACCGCGCCCTTGCCTCGCAGAACAGCTACCATGAGCTGGCAGACATTCTCCTTACCGATGAGCGCTTCCTCGAGACCTACCATCGCCTCATTCTCAATATGAATGCCGTCACCGCCATGAAGGAGGATACCTTCCTATTGAAAGGAGATCTGACTCTCCCTATCAGCCGCCGGAAAAAGAAAGAAGTCAAGCAGCAGTACATGCAGTTTCTGCTGTCGAGATAAGGCTCGGGGGATAGTGACTGGTGACTGGTGGCTAGGGATTAGGGATTAGTGGTGCCGAGTGACTGGGGACTAGTGACTGGGAGACTAAGAGACACCCGTCCCCCTGTCATCCCGAGCGCAGCCGAGGGATCTTTGTTGCACAGCGATTAGTATCCCTCCTGCCCCTGCACGGAAAAACGCCTTCGTGCTGCGTTTTTCGGTTTTCAAGCTCTCACCGCTCATCGGTCTGCAAGGAAGATTTCTCGGCAACGCTTTCAATGACGATATGCTTGGAACGCAACCCATCCTATTCGCGGCGAAGCCGCCACCACAAGTTTGAAAACAGGGATGCGTGGCTAGGGATTAGAGATTAGTGGTGCCGAGTGACCCGGTGACTTGTAACTTGAATACTACCTTCGGGCATCACCCCGTTTCGTCATCCTGAGCGGCGAGAAACGTCGTATGTGAGATAACGAATGCCAGAACAGCTGCGACCTGAGTCGAAGGATCTGGCGAAGCCGCCACCTTCACTCCTAATTCCTCATTTCTAATTTCTCATTCGAGCGAGGCTTTCCATCGCAATCAAGAGGCAGCACGCCCCCCCGTTGATCCAGAAAACGCCGGGCACTCATTTCATAAGGAGCAAACCCATGATCGACATCATTCTTCTGGTCTCTGCCATCACCATCCTTCAGGTGGGCGGAGCCTATGTACGCTATACGCCCTTTGCGGGCATCATGGACGACAAGACGAAACGCCGCCTTTTTTACACGGACTGTCTCGTCCTGCTCTTCAATATGAGCTGGATGGCCCTCCTCGTAGACCAGCTCGGTCTCAACGTCTTCACATACAAGTGCTGTCTTGCCCTCGGCTGGATCCCCTTCTTTCTCTCGATGCTTTTTATCTTCCCCACCGCCAGAGCCTCGCAGCTCTTTATCCTGGGCATGCAGGGCATCTACATGTTTGCCCTCCACGCCGTGTCAGGCCTCTGCCTCCTTCTCCTATTCCCAGATAGACCACCGAATGATCTTATGACCCTGCATATCTTGATCTATGACCTCTTCTTTGCATTGACCCTTCCCGGTGCCTACCGCGTCTTTTCCCCCATGCTGCCCTCGAAGCGCTTCATGAATGAAAAACAGCACTCCTACTACATCGCCGCCATCCCGCTGCTCATCGCCATGACCGCTGTGCCGACCAGCCTGCTGGGAGAGATGTGGTCTCCTGACAAATTCTTCGTCTGGTTCACCCTCATCATTTTCTTCATCGCCTTTGACCGCTACATCATTCTGGAAAAGAAAGACTTCGAGAATTTGACGAATATCCAGAGTGCAAACCACCTGATGGAGAAATCCATTTCCTTCCTCCAATCCTATGCCCAGATCCTGCAGGATAACGGGAAAGAAATGTCCCTCTTCCGGCACGACCTGCGCCACCGGATCCTTGCACTCCACGGACTTCTGCAGCAAGGACAGACAGAAGAAGCCCTTGCCCTTTTGGAAAGCTCTCACGAAGACTTAGAGCGCACCGCCACCCACCCCTATTGCCTGAATCCGATCATCAATGCCATCATCTCTATCTATTTCGAAAAAGCGAAAGAACTCTCCGTCCGCACCAGCCACAAAATCTCCTTCCCGCAGAGCCTTCCCTCCATCGAAAGCCCGCTCGCCTACGTACTTGCGAACCTTCTCGAAAATGCCATCCAAGCCTCCGCCACCATGCCCAAAGAGAAACGCACCGTCGACCTCACGCTCCTTATGAAAGGAAATCAGATCGCACTCTCCGTCGTGAACCAATACGACACGCCCATCCGCTTTGATGAGAATGGCTACCCCAAGACAGACAAGGAAGGCCATGGCTTCGGCATGGTCTCCATCGCCCGCTTCCTAGATGCCCACAACGCCTATAAAAATTTCACGCAGGAGGACGGTATAGTACGCTTCGAAGCGTACTTCACCGTGGAAGATGAAAAGGCGGCGCCCCGGGACTAGAAAATCCGTTTTACTGTTTTTTTACATTCGAAAGATATAATAAGGATAAGAAGAGCTCTCGCTCCGCTCGAAATGAGGTCGCAAGAGCCAAACGGTCACCCCTATCCCCAGTCACTCCCCATTTCATAGAAAGGAGTCTCATCATGATCCGTCTTCTCTTTATCTCGCACACAGGAAACAACGAACCGCCGATGGCTCAATGCATCATGGACCACCTCATTCAGAAGGCTGGTCTGACAGACTCACTCTCCGTCTCTGCCGCCTCATTTGCCAAAGAAGGCGCTCCCCTTTCCAAGGCGGCGCAGGAGACGCTCTCTGCCCACGGCATCCCCTATACGATGAAAAAGACCTTCCCCATCGCCTGGAAGACCTATGATGACTACGACTTCATCCTCCTCATGAATGATAAGAACAATCCCGACATCTTCAATACCATGGGCGGCGATGTCGATGAGAAGATCCATCTCCTCGCCGAATACGCCGGAAAAGAAGCCGATATCCCGAACCCGCACAAAGGCGCTGCCTTCGAAGATGCATATGAGCTGGAAGAAAAAGCCTGCGAAGGCCTTTTGAAGAAGCTCGAAGCATGGATACGGTGAGGAGAAAGAGACCGTCCCCTTCCCCCAAAAGATCCATTCCC
>FR879469.1:0-2450 GCA_000434475.1 Dialister sp. CAG:486 | reverse complement strand
AATAAGATGGTAAAAAAAAAGGAGCTGTGAAGAAATGAATCCTCATTTCTTCACAGCCCCTTTTTACTTTGCTTTCATTTGGTTCAGGGTTCAGGTGGCGACTTCGCCGCAAATATACCTATGACGATATACGCAGCCCATTTTTCCCTCCTTCCTTTGGAAGGAGGTGCCCCGAAGGGGCGGAGGTTGGCCGCGTGAAACGGTACTCCCACATTCGGGGAAACCAACCCCGCCGTGAAACGGTACTCCCACATCCGGGGAAACCAACCCCGCCTCGCTTCGCTCGTCTGCCCCTTCCTGAGGAAGGGGCGCGAATGATTTTTAAGGAAACGCTGATTCAACCAAGCAAAAAAGTAAGCTCTCACGAGCTTCCTTTTTTGGCTTTTATTCCGCTTTCTTTTCCAGGATCTCCATGAACTGTTCTCCCGTGATGGTTTCCTTTTCATAGAGGTACTTTGCGAGCTCATCGAGCTTTTTGCGATGTTCCTCAAGGAGCCGCCTTGCCTTCTCATGCTGCGTCTTGATGAGATCGGAGACGGCCTTGTCGATGCGTGCCTGTGTCTCCGGCGAGCAAGCGAGGGTGGTATCGCCGCCTAGATACTGGTTCGTCACATTTTCCATGGCGACCATGCCGAATTCATCACTCATCCCGTACCGTGTGATCATCGCACGCGCCAGACGGGTGGCTTTCTCGATATCGTTCGATGCCCCATTGGTGGATGTGCCGAAGACGACCTCTTCCGCCGCACGGCCGCCAGTCAGGGTGGCGATCTGGTCAAGCATTTCCTCTTTATTCATGAGGTAATGATTGCCCTGCTCCACCTGCATGGTATAGCCCAGCGCCCCGCTGGTCCTTGGGATGATGGTGATCTTCTGTACCGGTGCGCTATGGGACGCCAGTGCTGCGACAAGGGCATGACCGATCTCATGATAGGAAACGATGCATTTCTCTTTGTCCGTCAAGATCGCATGCTTCTTCTGATAGCCGGCGATGACGACCTCGATGGACTCCTCCATGTCTTCCTGTGTCGCATAGGGACGATGGTCGCGGACAGCGCGGAGAGCGGCTTCATTCACGATGTTTGCGAGCTCTGCCCCCGATGCGCCGGAGGCCATGCGCGCCACCTTGTCGTAGTCGATGGCGGGCGCGGTCTTGATCTTCGCCGCATGGACCTTGAGGATCGCGACGCGCCCCTGCAGGTCCGGCAGCGTGACAGGCACCTGCCGGTCAAAGCGGCCCGGACGAGTGAGCGCCAGGTCAAGTGACTCCGGACGGTTCGTCGCCGCCAGGATGATGACGCCCGCATTGTCTTCGAAGCCGTCCATCTCTGTCAGGAGCTGGTTCAGCGTCTGCTCGCGCTCATCATTGCCGCCCAAGGCACCGCCGCCGCGCTTCTTGCCGATGGCATCGATCTCATCGATGAAGACAATACACGGTGCTTTTTCCTTCGCCTGCTTGAAGAGGTCGCGGACCTTCGCCGCGCCCATGCCGACGAACATTTCTACAAATTCCGAGCCGGAAATGGAGAAGAATGGCACCTCGGACTCGCCGGCGACGGCCTTCGCCAGCATGGTCTTGCCGGTGCCTGGCGGGCCCACGAGAAGGATGCCCTTCGGCATCTTGGCACCGATGTCTCTGTACTTCGTCGGATCGTGCAGGTACTCGACGACCTCCTGCAGGCTGTCCTTCGCTTCATCTTCACCGGCGACATCGGAGAATTTGATCCCGTTCGTCGGCTTGACGAAGATCTTCGCATTCGATTTCCCCATGCCGAACTGCATCGCGCCGGGGCCTCCCATGTTCTTCATCAGCCGCTTATTCATGTAGTGGCCGATGCCGAAGAAGATGAGGATCGGCAGTACCCAGGAGAGCAGCGCCGATAAGAGCGGATTCATCACTTCGACGATCTCTCCGGTGAAATCTGCGCCTGACTTGTGCAGACGCTCCACCAGTTCGGGGTCATTCATGATGGCGGTCTTGTACGCCTGCTTGTCGTCCTTCTTCGTAAAGAGGATCTTGTCCTGCTCCACCTGTACCTTGTCGATCTCCTGATTCTCCGTCATCGTCATGAAGGAGGAATAGTCCACTTCTTTCACGGCATTCTCACGGAGCATCGGCACGAAGATCGAGTTGAACAGGAAGATCGCAAGGAAGATCAAAATGTAATACGCCAGTATGGGCCGTTTCGGCATTTTGACTTCGTTCATAGCGTTTCCTTTCTTTGAAATATATTTTTGACCATTGGTCAGTAATTATATTATACGCCCTTTTAAGAGGAAATGGTAGGGGCGGTTTTTGGAGGGCGGATAGATACAGCAGAGAAGGCGTCGGCTTCGCCGCAAATATACCTATGACGATACACGCCGCCCCTTTTTCTCCCGCCTTTCTTTGGAAGGCGGTGCCTCGCAGGGGCGGAGGTTGGCCGCGTGAAACGGTACTCCCACATTCG
>FR879468.1:6151-9083 GCA_000434475.1 Dialister sp. CAG:486 | reverse complement strand
GAAGAAATGAATCCTCATTTCTTCACAGCTCCTTTTTTCTTTTGTACGGTTACGTCCCGGTCATTCCGCCACGCCCCACTTGCTTTTCTTTCGCAAAAAGAATAAAATATGACAGGTAAAAATTCACAGTCAGGCAAAGGAAGGAGGCTCTTTCGTTTCACGAAAGCCTCCTTTTTTCCGGGACTTGCAATGCGCCCGCTTCCACCCTTTCCGATCCTCCAAGGAGGAGTCGAAATGCAGGAAGCCAAGAGCCCCCGCCTGATGTCTGATCTCCCCACTTTCCAGTCACTATTAAAAAGGAGAATCTTATGAGCAAAAGAATCATCGAGGTCGAGGAGCGGCTCCCGCTCCTCCCCACCATCCCCCTCTCGCTGCAGCACCTCTTCGCCATGTTTGGCTCCACGGTGCTGGTGCCCTTCCTATTGAATGTAGACCCCGCGACCTGCCTTTTCATGAACGGCATCGGGACGCTCCTCTACCTCACCATCTGCAAATGGAAGCTCCCTGCCTACCTCGGCTCGTCCTTCGCCTTCATCTCGCCGGTGCTGGCGGTGACGGCGACGGCGGGCATGACGTATGCGGATGCCCAGGGCGGCTTCATCGCCTTCGGTCTCTGCTTCATGATCATCGCGCTCCTCGTGAAGAAGATCGGCGTCGGCTGGATCGATGTCCTCTTCCCGCCGGCTGCCATGGGCGCGATCGTCGCGATCATCGGGCTCGAGCTGGCGCCGCTCGCCATGACCATGTCCGGCTTCATCGGTGAGCCGCAGGGCATGAGCGCAGCGACTTCCATCACGATCTCCATGTTCACCTTGATCGTCACCATCCTTGCGACCGTTCTTGGACGCGGATTCATCTCCATCATCCCGATCCTCATCGGTGTCATCGCCGGCTACATTCTCTCCGTCTTCATGGGTGTCGTAGACTTCACGCACGTAGAGGAGATGCCATGGTTCGCCCTGCCGACCTTCTATGCGCCGCATTTCAATCTCTCTGCCATCATGATGATCCTTCCGGCGCTCTTCGTGGTCCTCGCCGAACATATCGGCCATCTCTTCGTCACGAGCGATATCGTCGGACGCGACCTCATCAAAGACCCGGGACTTCACCGCTCGCTCTTTGCAGACGGCCTGTCGAATATGATCTCCGGCTTCGTCGGCTCTACGCCGAATACCACGTATGGTGAAAACATGGGCGTCATGGCGATGACGGGCGTCTACAGCACCTGGGTCATCGGCGGTGCTGCCTGCTTTGCCATCCTCTTCTCCTTCATCGGAAAGATCGCAGCGCTCATCCACGGCATCCCGACTCCGGTCATGGGCGGCGTCTGCATTCTCCTCTTCGGCTTCATTGCGGCTTCCGGTATCCGCATGCTGATCGAAAAGCATGTGGACTATACGAAGTCCAGAAATCTGATCCTGACCGCAGTCACGATGATCTCCGGCCTCTCCGGTGCGACCATCGTCCTTGGGCCGGTGCAGCTGAAGGGCATGGGCCTCGCGACCGTCGTAGCGATCATCACTTCGCTCGCCTTCCTCGCCTTCGATAAGATGCATATCTCGAATGAACAGTGAGAAATGAGGGTTCAGGGTTAGTCCCGGGGACGTGCTGTCCCTTTGATTGTTTGCGAAAGAGGGGAGCAGGTTCTATAGGTTCAGAGGGTTCAGAAGGGGTGGTGCGGCGCTTTCGTCATCCTGAGCGGAGAAAAACGTCGTATGTTAAAGAATGGCTTATCTAAAATATGAGAACTGAGTCGAAGGATCTAAGCGCCGCAGAGTTTTAGCATATAGGATATTCTCGTATCACATCTTCCCCTCTAGGGGAAGATGCCCCGAAGAGGCGGATAGGGCACAGGCGGCATGAAAGAGAGCAGGGAAATGCGGAGAGGTGCGTCGTTTATCGGACTGCAAGAAAGATTTCTCGCTTCGCTCGAAATGACGATACGAGAACGTCTGAGGTCTCCTAGTCTCTTAATCCCTAGTCCCTAGTCTCCTAGTCCTTTGGCACCAGTCACAAGTCACTCGCGCCCCCTAGTCTCTAGTCACCAGCCAAAGAACGTGCTATACTACAGTTGACATCGTGATTGACCGCAAAAGGCCGCCCTGCTTACGGGGCGGCCTTTTGCGCGAGAAAACGATTGACACCATATATGACACCACTCTATAATATGAGTGAGGTGATTCTATGTCTCAATGGGATAAACTGATCAAACGCTTGTACACCATCCCCGATGACATGCGTTTCGAAGAGCTCAAGAAAATTCTTATCCGCTATGGATACACGGATAACAACCCGCGTGGAGGAAGCAGCCACCACACATTTCGAAAACCAGGCTGCGCTCCGCTCACGATTCCTGCACATATACCCATCAAGAAAATCTATGTCCGTATGGTAAAAGATATCGTTGAAAAGGAGATGCATGCCAAATGAAAGACCTGTCCTATTTCATGAAACGTCCCTACAAGATCGAACTGATAGAAGATACCGAAGAGGGCGGCTATACCGCTGCTCTTCCCGAACTCCCCGGCTGCCTGACCTGCGGTAAAACTATGGACGAAGCATTAGCAAATCTGAAAGATGCGAAAAAAGCATGGTTGTCTGCCGCTTTGAAAGATGGCTATCCCATCCCTGAACCTGCCAGCACTGAAACATTCTCCGGCCAATTCAAATTACGTCTCCCGAAATCCCTGCATCGAGATTTAACAGAACGTGCGAAAGAAGAAGGCACAAGCCTGAATCAGTATTGCGTTTATCTTCTCTCGCAGCGTATCCGATCCCATTCTATTTAAGGAAACACTGATTAAATCGTTGTCAGATTTTACTCTTGAATTTTTATACATGACGAGGAATAGACTGACGCGAATAGCGAGCTATTTAAGGAGGGCTATGACGAAGTCATGTATAAAAATTCTCGTGGAATCTGACTCTGCGA
>FR879468.1:4625-6082 GCA_000434475.1 Dialister sp. CAG:486 | reverse complement strand
CTAAAAAGGCCGCCCTGCTTGCAGGGCGGCCTTTTGCGATGCGATCTACTTTTCAAAATACACGGGCGGCACGGGGCTCGGGTAGAGCTGCTGGGCTTCCTCGATACAGATCTTCAGGATTTCCTGATTCTTTCGCTTCACCATGCCGGAGATGCGGAAAAGGTCGATGATCCACCAGATAATGCCGATGAAACAGCCGCAGAGGATCCAGAGAAGGATATTCTTCACCGGATGTCCGAGGTAGAAATAGTACACGCCAAAGATCACCCATAGGATGTAAGCGGTCGATACCTTCTTCTCACGGTTCGCATACAGGGTCAGCGCATAGTCCTTCTGCTTCTCCGTGAGCAGATTCAAGAGGGTGATGGATGTCGGATCGAGATGGGTGTCCATGATGGTTCTCCTTTTCCATGGTTTTTTCTTAAAACAGCCGTTCCTTCAGCTTGATGGCCTTCCACTTGGCGAGCGCCTGCTTCGCTTCTTCACTCGCATGTGCGGTGAGGCGTACATGGCCGTCGAGACGCTCCTTCATCGTAACGGCGGGGTCGATGTAGGGCTCGAAGGTTTTATACAGATTGTTCTTTGTGATTTGTTCTGATAGATTCATGATGGGCTCCTTTTGTGAGGGACTGGTGACTAGGGATTAGGGATTAAAGCCCGGTCAACGATTGACCTTCACTTGAAATTCTTCTGCGTCCAGACGGAAGATCGCCGCCCTTTCAGCCATGGCATCCGTGATATCCCAGTCCCGCGGCGAATAGTGTTTCATAAAAAGAGTGAGAGCCTTCTTCGCCTCTTCCCTTTCTTGGATCATGGATACACGCCCGCTTCCGATGACGGACTTGTAGTGTGTGGTGAAGCGGCCCGCGTCTTTTTCATCGGGGATCACCATCTGATCACCGTCGATGCAGAAGCCGACGTCCGGCTTTTCTTGCAGGATATCATACTTCAGTCCTGCTTTGGCGCCGTGGAAATAGAGTGCCAGATGCCCATCTTCATAGGTGAAGGCATAATTCACCGGCACCACGTAGATCCGATCGCTGTCAGAAAGTCCGAGATGGAGGACTTCCTGATTCATCAGGATGAAACGGATGGCATCTTCGTCCGTCACCTTTCGGTCTTTTCTTCGCATGGGTGTGTTCTTGGGCATGGTTTTGCCTCCTTCTTTGCACTTACCCTTATTATACGTTTTTTCCTACATTTTTGTGAAGTCCGCTCTTGCCATTCCTCATCGCGCCGCGTACAATGGGGACGAAATCATTAACAGGTTCTGAAGTTTCAACTTAAGGAAACGCTGATTAAATCGCGGAGTCAGCTTCTACAAGAATTTTTATGCATAGCTTCGTCATAGCCTTCCTTAAATAGCTCGCTATTCGCGTCAGGTTATTCCTTGCTATGCATAAAAATTCAAGAGTAAAATCTGACAACGATTGAATCAGTGTTTCCTTAAAACTCTA
>FR879468.1:0-4557 GCA_000434475.1 Dialister sp. CAG:486 | reverse complement strand
GCTGAACCTTCAGAACCTGTAGAACCTTTTTATGAAAGAAGATCTTACTATGTACAAAATCCAAGTCTATATCCCCTTAGAGTCTGTCGATACCATCCGCGAAGTCATTACCCAAGCCGGCGGCGGACGGATCGGAAATTATGCAGGCTGCATGTCCTGGTGGCAGGTGCACTCCTCTTGGACCAGCCTGCCCGGCGCACACCCTTACGACGGCGCCGTCGGAGAAACGACGGAAACGGATGAATACATCCTCCAGTGCCGCGTCGATGATGCCCACCTCTCTGCTGTCCTTTCCGCGATCCGTGAAGCCCATCCCTACGAAGAGCCCGTCATCGACGTGATGAAGCTTTGGAAATAGGGTGACTGGGGAGAAGTTTGAAAGCAAGGATGAGTAACCTCGAATGATCGGCGACTAGAAAACATCATATCCCGCGCACCTTTCCGCATTCCTCATCTGTCTTTCATACCGCCGCTGCCCTAGCCGCCCCTTCGGGGCACCTTCCCCTCGAGGGGAAGGCTACGATACGAGGAAACCCTCTTCTAAAAAAGCGGCGAATCCGTCGCCTTGAGAGCTGTTCCCTTCCCCCGTATCGTCATCCCGAGCACAGCCGAGGGATCTTTATTGCACTGCCGCCATATGCACGCATACGCCCCCGTTCAAACGACACCTTGGTGCTTCCTTTTCGCCTTTCTCTCACTCACGATTTACCGGTCTGCAAAAAGGGTCCTCCACTTCGGCCCTCATGATACGCAGAAAGACGGATCGTCTCACATCCTCTTTCATACCGCTACGTAGATCCATCCTGCGCCTTCGGCGCGGCCCTTCTCCAAGGGCCTACTCGTATCATCGGAGTGACTGGTGACTAAAAAGCCGCGTTCGGGCATCGCCTTTCTTTATACTACTTATACTACGGCGAATCCGCCACCACCATTCCCAATTTCTCATTCCTCATTTTAAGAAGGATTTCCCATGCGTATTACCATCATCGGAGCCAGCCACCTCGGGCTGACCATCGCGAAGCTGCTCGCGAATGAATCTTATGACGTGATCTTGGTCGATGAGAACGAAGCCATTCTCGAATCCATCCGAGATGAGCTAGACATCCTGACCATCCATGCCGACGGCACAAGTCCGTCTCTCATGCGGGACCCCGACATCCGGAAGAGTGATTTCCTGGTCGCCGCGACAGCCTCTGACGAAAGCAATATCATTGCCTCCATCCTTGCGAGGCAGAACGGCATCCCTCACACCATCGCGCGCATCCGCGAGATGAAGTATTTATCCGAACCGGCGTCCTACCTGCATGAAAATTTCGACATCGACCTCATCCTCTCGCCGGAGCTCATCACGGCGCGTGAAATTTTCCAGCTGCTCCGGACACCGCACGCGCTGAACATCGAGGACTTTGCCGGCGGGCGGGTACGCCTGCTCGAGACGAAGCTCTCCAGCGCCTCGCCGCTGATCCATATCCCGCTTCATGCTCTCTCCCTCCCGCCTTCGCTTCTGATCACCATGGTGCAGCGGGACCATGACATCCTGATCCCTCACGGCGACGACTGCCTGCTCCCGATGGACAATGTATATTTCCTCGGGACACCGGCCTCCCTTTCCGAAATGGAATCCCGTGCAAACCTTCGCGTGCAGCGAAAGGCGAAGAAGGTCGTCATCATCGGCGCGGGCCGCATCGGGCAGGCGCTCGCCCCCATGCTCGAGGCGCAGGGGCTCTCTGTCAAGGTCATCGACAAGGACAGGAAACGCTGTGAGGCCATGGCGCAAAAGCTCCGGAAAGGTCTGGTCCTTGCCGGTGACGGCACAGACATGGATCTCCTCACCGCCGAAGGCATCGGTGAGGCAGACACCGTCATCTGTCTCACCAAGGACGAACGACTGAATATGATGATGGCGCTCCTCGCCAAGCACCTCGGCGCGCGGCAGACCATCGTGCGCGTCGTAAGGAGCGAGTATGCCCTCCTCATGCAGCAGGTCGGCATCGACATCGCACTCTCCACCCACATCCTCGCTGCCGGTGAAGTCCTGAGCTACATCCGAAAGGGCAGCGTCGTCTCGATCTCCTACCTCGAGGGCGCCCGCGTCCAGGCCGCCGAGGTCATCCTGCAGACAGGCGCTCCCGCCTGCGGCCGCTCACTCATGGAAGCGCGTCTCCCCAAGGAATGCCTCGTCGGCGCACTCGTCCGCGGCGAAGAGATCCTCATCCCGGATGGACGCACCGTCCTCTCCGCGGGTGACCGCGCGATCCTCATCATTCAGGCCGATCACACCGATCAGGTGCTGCGGTACTTTAGAAACAGTGACTAGGAGACGCCAGACTCCCGTATCCGCATTTCGAGCAAAGCGAGAAATCTTTGTCATCCGCGGCGAGGAACTCACGCTTTCCCCACATGTGCCGCGCACTTCTCCGCTTTCCTCATCTGTCTTTCATACCGCCCCTGCCCTATCCGCCCCTTCGGGGCACCTTCCCCTCGAGGGGAAGGCTGCGATACGAGAATACCATCATCTAACATGGCGGCGAAGCCGCACCCTTTTCAGGCATCGCCCAATAAAAAAGGCTGCGTGACACCCATTTGAGCCCCTCCTCTCCCCAAGCGCCGTCATCCCGAGCGCAGCCGAGGGATCTTTATTGCACTGCCGCCATATGCACACATGCGCCCTCACTCAAACGACACCTTGGTGCCTCCTTTTTCGTCTTTCCCTCACCCACGGTTTACCGGTCTGCAAAGGAAGGCTGACGATACGAGAATACCATCATCTAACAGGGCGGCGAAGCCGCCACCTTCCCCCTTGAACCCTCTTGAACCCATAGAACCCGTTCCCCCTCTTTCGCACGCCCCACGGGCTTACCCTGAACCTGACAGCATACTTTCATAGCAAAGGACATCCTTATGATCATAGAAACGGCGCATGCCAAAATCAATTTCACACTTTCGGTCGGAAGCAAGCGTGCTGACGGGTATCACTCCATCGATAGCCTCATGCACAGCATTTCTCTCTCGGACCGCATCACACTGACGAAGGCGGAGGCGATCACGCTCTCCGTCACGGAGGGCGAGGCTCCGCTGGGGCGGGAGAATCTCATGGTGCGCGCCGCGGAGCGTTTCTTCGAAGAGACCGGTCTTTCCGGCGGCGTCTCCATGACGCTGGCGAAGCGGATCCCCTCTGAGGCGGGGATGGGCGGCGGTTCGTCCGATGCGGCTGCCGTGCTGCGCGGACTGGCACGGCTCTATGAGACGGAGCTTTCTCTGGCGACGCTCGCCCGCTGGGGGGCTTCGCTTGGTGCGGACATCCCTTTCTGCGTGGTGGCGGGGGCCGCGCGCTGTCAGGGCATCGGCGAGAAGCTGACACCGCTCACACCATGGGCGCATCTGCCGCTCGTCATCCTGCGTCCGCCGGTCTCGGTCTCGACGGGGAAGGCGTACCAGCTTCTCGATCATATGGGGAAGCGTCCCATGGATACGACGCCCCTTGCCATCGAAGCGCTCAGCGGCAGAGATAAGGGTGCACTCGCCCGCGCGCTCTCGAATGATTTCGAGGCGGGGCTGTTTCCTGTGGAGCCGATCCTTTGGGAAACGTCTGCGTATCTCAAGACACTGGGCCAGCCTGCGCTCATGACCGGTTCAGGCTCCGCTTTCTTCGTGCTGGCGAAGGATACGAAGAAACAGGCTGTGCTGGCCGGTCGGATCCGTGCCGAGCAGCCGTCATGGTTTGTGGAGATGGCGGAGACCGTCGGAAGGGACGGGGAGGCTTAGGCGCTTTTTCATTCGTATGCGTCGTACCCTGCTCTTCACTCTTGCGCAAAGTTTTTTAGAAGGAGGATCCTGATGCACGATATCATTGCCGGAAGGCGGAGCGTCCGCTTGTTCAAGAAAGACCCGATCGCAGAGAGCGATATGAAGGAGATCCTTCGCGCGGGGCAGTGGGCGCCCTCGCCGAAGAACCGTCAGCCTTGGAAATTCATCGTCGTGAAGGGCATGAGCCGGGATATGATGATCCGACTGATGGAGAGGGGCATCGAGCGTTCCGAAGCCGGAGAGGGCGTCCTTCCGGGAGACAGAGGGCTCATCGCCAATGCACGCTTCACGATGGAGTGCATGAAAAAAGCACCGGTGACGGTGCTGGTGGTGAATCCGACGGGGCGCTCGGTGTATGAGGACTGGAGCGCTGCCGAGAAGATCCATGAGATGAGCGATGTGCAAGCCATCGGGGCCGCGGCGGAGAATATGGCTCTCGAAGCTGCGGCGCGCGGCATCGGAAGCCTCTGGGTGGGCAATGTATTCTTCGCCTATGATGAGCTTACGGAATGGATCGGCAAGGGCGAGATGATCCTCGCCATGTCCTTCGGCTACGCGGAAAAAGAAGGCTATCCGCTGCCGAGAAAAAAGGATGAGGATGTGATCGAGGTGAGGGATTGAAAGGGGCAGGGTGAGCCCAAGGGGCGGCTCGCCCCTTGATTGGGGATGAAAGCCCCGTTTGAATGAGAAATTAGAAATGAGAAATGTGAAATGGTGGTGCGGCGCCAGATCCTTCGACTCAGTTCTCAC
>FR879467.1 GCA_000434475.1 Dialister sp. CAG:486 | reverse complement strand
GCAAGGTCTAGTTAGACTTGCAGTCACTATGAGATTTTACGGTTTTTGTTTGAATCAGCCGCCATGCATCCGCCCTTTGGGCCCACTAAAAAAGCTGCAGCCCTGGCTGCAGCTTTTTTGCTGAACTTATTTTCTTTCTTTGATACGAGCAGCTTTGCCGGAGAGTCCGCGCAGATAGAAGAGCTTTGCACGACGAACGATGCCGCGGCGTCTTACTTCGATCTTTTCCAAACGTGGAGAATGAACGAGGAAGGTTCTTTCTACGCCGACGCCGTAGGAAATACGACGAACGGTGAAGGTTTCACGCAGGCCTGCGTTCTTTCTTGCAATAACGACGCCTTCATACATCTGAATACGTTCGTTCTTGCCTTCTACGACCTTTACATGAACTCTGACGGTGTCCCCCGGACGGAATTCAGGAATATCGTTTCTGAGCTGTTCTTTTTCCAGTGTTTCGATAATGTTCACGATCTTTTCCTCCTATCACACAGGACATTCATGCCGATCGCATTTGGCAGAGGACTGTCCAGACTAACAGTAGCATTGTATCACAGCTTTCCTTCGATTGCAATGATTTTCGCCACGCATTTGGATATTTTAGCATAAATGAGCTTGCGCTTCAAGAGATCAGGGATGAGTGGTTAGGGATTAGTGTTGGTTTGTCAAACATATGTTACACCGTGCTTGATGAAAT
>FR879466.1 GCA_000434475.1 Dialister sp. CAG:486 | reverse complement strand
AAAGATCCCTCCACTTCGGTCGGGATGACGATACGGGGGAAATGTCTGACGTCTAATGTCTCTTAGTCTCCTAGTCTTTTAGTCATTATAAAAAAGCGGCGCTCATATGCTGACGCGCCGCTCCTTCATTTCGCATTTCTAATTTTGCATTTCTAATTTTTTCCTCGCCATGGCGAGAGCCGCCAGTGTCTTCGCATCGTAGATCTCTCCGCGATCCACCATCTGATAGACCTTGTCGATCGGAAGGCGGATGACATCCAGAAATTCATCCTGATCGAGATGCTGATGAGACTTCACCAGATGGTCAGCGAGGTAGAGGTGGATGGTCTCATTGCAGAATCCCGGCGTGGTATAGACATAGCCGAGCTTTTCCATATGCTCCGTCTTGTAGCCGGTCTCTTCCGTAAGCTCTCTGGCCGCACAGGTATCAGGGTCTTCTCCCCCATCGAGCTTGCCGGCCGGGATCTCCAGAAGCGGCTGCTCGACCGCATAGCGGTACTGACGGACGAAGAGGATCTCTCCATCCCCAGTGACAGGGATGATGGCAGATGCCCCCGGATGCAGGACGACTTCTCTTGTGGTCTTGTGGCCATGGATCTCTACCTCATCATCGAAGACGTGCAGCATCCGCCCCTCGAAGGCAGGCGCACGATGGATCAGCTTCTCCTTTTCTATGCTCATTTCACACCTGTGCTTCCTACGCCGCCGGTGCGTACACCTTCGGCATGGTCATCGTCCGTGGTGAGGTATTTCGTGAAGATTCCCTGCGCCACGCGATCGCCTTTATTCACATGGAATGGTTCATCCTTCGTATTGTAAACAGCGACCATGAGATGCCCTTCGTTGTCCTCATTATTGTAATAGTCCGCATCGATGATGCCGGTGCTGTTCGCAAGGAAGAGCCCTTTCTTGATCGCCATGCTTGAACGGATGAAAATGGCGAGGTATTCATCATCTTTCATATACGCCTTCAGTCCGGTCTTGATGAGCGTCACCTGATGCGGGATCAGATCAATGTCTTCCCCGCATTCGATGTCATAGCCGGCACTCTTTTCCGTCTTTCTTTCCGGCAGATGGATGTCTTTCCCCTGCCACGTGGACAGGATCTCAAAGCCTCTTGTTTTTGTCATAGAATGGATTCTCCTTATAAAAATAGGGTTCATGTGGACAGGTTCAGGATCGTGGTGACAGCTTCGCCGCGATCCCTGTTTTCAAACTACAGAGTTGTAGTGGCAGATTTCCCGTACCGTCATCGGAAGCGTAGCCCTCGATCTTTCTTGCAGACAGGGAAATGGTGTATGTGAGGAAATCCGTAGCACCGCCTCAGCAAGGCGTCATTTCCCTATCACCGTATGCACGCTGATAAGCGTTGTGCAATAAAGATCCCTCCACTTCGGTCGGGATGACGA
>FR879465.1 GCA_000434475.1 Dialister sp. CAG:486 | reverse complement strand
GTCGCTCCCCATGCGGGGGGCGTGGATTGAAATTCATAACTACCACCGGAGGAAGCACCCCAAGTGGGTCGCTCCCCATGCGGGGGCGTGGATTGAAATATGTGGCTTGTCGTCATCTTCGCTCTGATGGGCGGGTCGCTCCCCATGCGGGGAGCGTGGATTGAAATATGGGCAACCACGGCGCAGGCATGCAGAAAATGCTTGTCGCTCCCCATGCGGGGAGCATGGATTGAAATACTGCCGCATAGGCAGCCTAGAATTGGCAATAAAAAAGCCCTGAAGGGGGCTTTTTTATTTTTCTCTATATTTTTTGATTTTCCGTCAATGCTCTTATTGTCTCACAGGGCGAGGCAGTAGATCTCTTCGAGGTCTTTGGCGGAGAGGTTGACGAAGCCGTGGAGGAGGTGGTCTTTTCCGCCTTTCCAGGCGATGGTTTTCTCTGCCATTTCAGCAAAGCGGGTGTCGTCGATGCCGATCTCTGTGAGGGTGGTCGGGAGGCGGAGCTGTTTCTTGAAGTATTTCCGCAGGCGTTTGATGCCTTTCTGTGCGATCTTGATGGTGTCCTTGCCTTTGGGGGAGACGCCCATGACGCTTACGGCGAAGCGGGCGATGCGGGGGGCGGTGGTTTCGTCCAGGACGTAGGTGAGGAAGGCGGGGGTGAGGATGGCGAGGCCGAGGCCGTGGGTGATGTCGTAGTGGGCGGAGAGTTCGTGCTCGATGCCGTGGCAGGTCCAGGAGACGGAATGGCCGCTGTCGATGAAGTCGTTGATGGCCCAGGAGGCGGTCCAGAGGAGGTTCGCACGGGCATCTTCATTGGCGGGGTCGGCCATGGCGATGGGGGCGTCTTTCATGACGGAGCGCATCATGGCTTCCATGTAGGCTTCGGTGGCGGGGAAGGTCTCTTCTTTCTGGAAGTAGACTTCCATGATGTGGGAGAGGATGTCGGCGGAGCCGCAGGCGGTCTGATAGGCGGGGACGGTGTAGGTGTTTTCGGGGCAGAGGAAGGAGACGGAGGGGCGGAAGGCCTGGGCGGTCCATCCGTATTTTTCTTCGGTCTCGGGGTTGGTGATGACGGCGCTGGCATTCATTTCGGAGCCGGTCGCGGCGATGGTGGGGATGGTGATGAGGGGGAGGGCGGTGTCGATGGCGGCGCGGCTTCGGATGAGGTCCCAGGGGTCGGCGTCGTAGGGGGCGCTGCCTGCGATGACTTTGGCGGTGTCGAGGACGGAGCCTCCGCCGAGGGCGAGGATGAGGTCCAGGCGTTTTTCGCGTACGAGGCGGATGCCTTCGCGGACGAGGCCGATCTCGGGATTTGGCTTGACGCCGGAGAGGCCGTAGCAGTCGACATTGGCTTGGCTGATTTCTGCGAGGACTTTGTCGAAGAGGCCGCTCTTTTTGGCGGAGCTGCCGCCGGTGATGAGGAGGACGCGGCTGCCGAGGCGGCTGATCTCTTCGGGAAGGTGGGCGAGCATGCCGTTTCCGAAGTAGACTTTGGTGGGGTTATGGTAGATGAAATCGTGGGTCATGGGGATGCCTTTCTTGTCATGGGTGACTAGGGAAATGCTGATTGAATCATTTTTCCTTAAATGGGTTCTATGGGTTCATAGGGTTCAACGGGGGAGGAGCGGCGCAAAATAGTAAAGCGCCGCGGAATTTTTGAATATATATTATTTTCCAGGGATGGGAAACCTGTGAATCTTTTGAATCTGTCTGTTCATTATCAGATTTTGCGCTTGGATTTTATACAGGTGTTCCTTTCACTTTTTCGGCAGACTTGGATTCCTTGTCTCAGCGATCCATTTTGTGAAATCTTCGGGGGAGATGCCGAGGCGTGCTTCTGCCCAGGGTTTCCATTTTTCGGATTTTTTACGCGCGGCAAGGATGTCTTCCATGGAGGTGCCGGTGTGCTGCTCTAAGAGGTAGGCGAGGCGGAGCCAATGGTTCGGGTAGCCGTCTTGCAGCAGGGGGATGGCGCGGTCTTCGGGGATGCCGTAGAAGCGGTGAAGGCGGCGGGCACGATGGCGCAGGAGGCGTTCTTCGTAGAGCGCAGCGGTGAGACCTAGCTTTTTCTGGATGCATCCCCATGGGTCATCTTTCCGCATGTCGAGGATGGTATCGATGGGGACTTCGGCGAGGATGGAGAGAAGGGCGGCTTTGTCGATTTCAAGGAAACGGAGGCCGCTTGAGAGAAGGGCTTCTGCTTTGTCTTGGGGGATTTCGTACTTGTAGTGGATGCTTCGGATCTGGTCGTCTAATGTGGGTTCGCTGCGTTTCATAGGGGGTTCCTTTCGTGCAATGCATGGTTTTCTCTATTGTAGCATAGATGAGGGGTTCGGGGTTCGGGGTTCGGGGGCGTGTTGCCCTTTGATTGTTTGCGAAAGAGGGGGAGCAGGTTCTATAGGTTCAAGAGGTTCGACGAGGGTGGTGCGGCGCATAAAAATAGGGAAGCGCCGCGGAGTTTTAGAATATAGGGTATTCTCGTATCGCCAGCCCCCTTGTGGGGAAGGTGCCCCGTAGGGGCGGATAGGGTACAGGCGGCAGGAAAGACAGATGAGGAAAGCGGAGAGGTGTGCGGCATATGTGTGGGAAGCGTGAGCCCCTGACCGCGAATGACAACGACTTAATCAGTGTTTCCTTAAAATCATTCGCGCCCCTTCCTCTGGAAGGGGCAGACGAGCG
>FR879464.1 GCA_000434475.1 Dialister sp. CAG:486 | reverse complement strand
TACTTTTACCGCTAATCCGGCACTTACTTTGAGAATTAACGTGTATTGTAATCCTACATCCTGCATTGTACCTCTAAAATTTTCTTCTTGACTTACGTTCCCTCATACTATATAATATTTAATCGTAACGGGGCATAGCGCAGTTGGTAGCGCACCTGCTTTGGGAGCAGGGGGTCGCCAGTTCGAGTCCGGCTGCCCCGACCATATGGCTCAGTAGCTCAGTTGGATAGAGCAACCGCCTTCTAAGCGGTGGGTCGTGAGTTCGAATCTCTCCTGGGTCACCAAGACAAAGCACTCTTGCAATAGCAAGGGTGCTTTTTGGATGCCATTTTCATTTCCAGAAAGATGAAAAAAGTTAAAATTCCCTCTTTTCATATCATAATAAATCATGTATAATGAAAAACATGCACTACAATGCATGCAAAATACATGAAATAAATTTATATCTATGAAGTGGGAGATGAAACGATGATTGACTATACGAAGTACCGAATGAACCAGCTGAATAGTGCCTGTGCTGAATTTATCAGGCAGGAGTCTGCAGGCAGTCTGCTCCTGATGCTCGCGACGATCATCGCGATGGTGCTGGCCAATTCGCCGATGGCGGAGACCTATGAGCATGCACTGCACCTCTTCGTAGATCTGCCGCTGCTGCCGGACATGTCACTCCTGCACTGGGTGAATGACGGCCTGATGGCGATCTTTTTCCTTGTCGTCGGGATGGAGATCAAAAGGGAATTTCTTTTCGGCGAGCTGAAATCACTCTCTGCGACCCTGCTCCCTATTGCGGCAGCGGTCGGCGGTATGCTGATACCGGCGGCGCTCTACAGCCTTTTCAATATGGGTGGGCCCACCGCGCAGGGCTGGGCGATCCCCATGTCGACCGACATCGCCTTTTCGCTGGGCGTGCTTGCCTTTGCAGCCAAGCGTGTGCCAAGAAGTGTGATCGTCTTCCTGACGGCACTTGCGATCGTGGATGATCTGGGCGGGATCGTCGTCATTGCCCTTTTCTACAGCACGCAGCTCCACTGGACCGCGCTCGGCGCAGGCCTTGCGGTGCTCATGCTGATGGCACTCTTCTCCTGGAGAAATGTTCATCATCCGCTGCCCTATGTCTTGGGCGGCGTACTGACCTGGTATGCTTTCTATCAGGCGGGCATTCACCCGACTGTCGCAGGCGTATTGACAGGCTTTTTGATCCCGGCCGGCACGGAAAATACCCAGCACTCCCATCCGCTGCACCTGTGGGAACATAAGCTGTCCCCCTGGTCGGCCTTCCTTATCATGCCGATCTTTGCACTCGGGAATGCCGGTATTTCGATGACGAGCGAAAGCTTTGCCTCCCTCGCTTCCCCGATCGGTCTTGGCATCATCGCCGGACTCTTTCTGGGAAAGCCTCTCGGTATTTTCACGACCGTTTTCCTGATGGTGAAGCTTGGCATTGCCAAAAAACCGGAAGGGGCCAAGTGGATGCACTACCTGGGCGCAAGCATTCTGGCAGGCATCGGCTTCACGATGTCTATCTTCCTCGCTTCGCTCTCCTTCTCCGATCCCGCAGAGCTCACCTCTGCGAAGGCAGCGATCGTGACGGCCTCCATCCTCTCAGGCCTTGTCGGATCGTTCGTATTCAAAATCAGTGAAGACAGGAAGCAGGGAAACAGGACTTAAGCCAGATCCGTTGGCGGTATCTGCGCTTTTATAAGTAAAACGCTCTCCGTCGGGAGAGCGTTTTTTATTGGAGAGAGAAGCGCTGCGGCATTCACCCAAAGCGGACCCGCGAAACCTTTTGAACCTTTAGAAGCCATTATGCTACAATACAGAAAAGGAGGCATACACATGACATATAAGAATGTAGTCGTTTACTGCGGCTCCCATTTCGGAAATGATCCTGCCTACGCGGCCTTTGCGGGCGAGCTGGGAGAGGCATTGGGAAAGAATCATTTCCGTATGATCTACGGCGGCGGCACGGTCGGTCTCATGGGCATCTGTGCGGACGCGGCGATGGCAGCAGGCGGAGAAGTGACAGGCATCATTCCCGAGGTGTTCATCGCGAAGGAACAGGCGCACCGCGGCCTGACCGCGCTCATTGAGGTGCCTGACATGACTGTTCGCAAGCAGAGGATGATCGAAATGGGGGATGCGTTCATCATTCTCCCCGGCGGTATCGGTACGCTTGAAGAATTGGCGGATACAGCGAACCAGCGTCATATTTATGGGGATCCCTTCGCGCAGCCGCCCATCATCATTTGCAATATCGAACACATCTATGATGGTCTTCTCGCGCAGATAAAAACGTGGGAAGAGGCGGGATTCATTGAGCCATCAGAGTGGGGAAATCTCCATGTCGCAGAGACGATGGAGGAAGTGATGGGGATTTTAAAAATGAAAACGAAGCAGTGAGGCGTGTTGGAGGCGGCGCACCATTCATAAAGCGCCTCCATACCCTTGGTTTGTATATGCAAGTTTGCTGGTGGCTTATATAAAACTCTGCGGCGTTTCCATGATTTGAAGCGCCGCACCAACCCCTTTGAGGCTCTTTCGCACGCGACTAGGGGCTGACCTTGCCCCATCCATTTCTGCATGAACAATCACAAAAAAGTATAAAAATAATGCATTGTGATACGCACGGGAACGTGGTAAAAAAGTTGCCCATAAACACTAAGGAAAATAGGATAAAAATTATTGACATCGGAGGCCTTCAATGATATAATTCCAATGTTGCGTGGATTTAGTGTGCTGAAAAGCAGGTGAGAACGTATGACACTGGAAGAATTGAAAGATTCGGACTTTGTAGTAGGAATGAAGGAAACAGAACGAGCGATCGAGAAGAGGGAAGCCTCTGCTGTATTTATCGCTTCAGACTGTGATGAACGGATCTCTGCTCCGCTCCTTTCTGCGTGTCAGGCGTCAGACATTCCCGCCATTCAGGAATTTACCAAGAAGGAGATCGGCCGCGCGTGTGGCATCAAAGTGAAAGCCGCTGCTGCCGCTGTCCTCAAGAAACGCTGATCTCATCCGCGTTTCTCAAAGATCCCCGGTAATATCCAGCAAGGCTATGCCTTATTGGATCAATTATAAATTTACCCTTATAGAAAGGAGGTGCCCATTTTGCCGACAATCAATCAGCTGGTTCGTAAAGGCCGCCAGACCCTGGCAGTCAAAGCGAAGACCCCGGCTCTGAAACAGTCCCCACAGAAACGTGGTGTCTGCACAAGAGTTTACACCGCTACCCCGAAAAAGCCAAACTCCGCTCTTCGTAAAGTAGCTCGTGTACGCCTGACCAACGGAATCGAAGTTTCTGCTTACATTCCTGGTGAAGGCCACAACCTGCAGGAACATAGCGTAGTCCTCATCAGAGGCGGCCGTGTTAAGGATCTTCCAGGTGTTCGTTACCACATCATCCGTGGCGCTCTCGATACCGTAGGTGTATCTGGACGTCAGCAGTCCCGTTCCAAATACGGTGCTAAGAAAGACAAGAAATAAGATTTCCTGTCAACCAAGTTTTATGTGATCAACTAACATCTATATAAGGAGGAACTAACAATGCCGAGAAAAGGTGCTGTTCCGAAACGTGACGTGCTGCCGGATCCCGTGTATGGAAACAAGACAGTCACTCGTTTCATCAATAAAGTAATGCTTGACGGCAAGAAGGGTGTCGCAGAATCCATTGTATATGGCGCATTTGACATCTGCCACAGCAAGCTCAACAAAGAACCGATCGAAATTTTCGAACAGGCTCTGAACAATGTAATGCCAGTTCTGGAAGTTCGCGCTCGTCGTGTCGGCGGCGCAAACTACCAGGTACCGGTAGAAGTAAGAGCAGACCGTCGTCTGACTCTGGGTATCCGCTGGATGGTCAACTATGCCCGTCTGCGCAGCGAACGTACCATGGAAGAACGTCTTGCAGGTGAACTGATGGACGCTTTCAACAACACTGGTGCTGCTGTAAAGAAGAAGGAAGATACCCATAAAATGGCTGAAGCAAACAAGGCTTTCGCTCATTACCGCTGGTAATTTTAATAAGGAGAAAAAATCGTGGGCAGAGAATTTCCGCTTGAAAAAACAAGAAACATCGGCATCATGGCGCACATCGATGCAGGTAAAACCACAACCACGGAACGTATCCTGTATTATACCGGTGTAAACCATAAGATCGGTGAAGTTCACGATGGCGCTGCTACCATGGACTGGATGGAACAGGAACAGGAACGTGGTATTACCATTACCTCCGCTGCTACCACCTGCCACTGGAAAGGCTACCGCGTAAACATCATCGATACCCCAGGGCACGTAGACTTCACTGTAGAAGTTGAACGTTCTCTGCGCGTACTCGATGGCTCCGTAGCAGTATTCAGTGCGAAAGACGGCGTTCAGACCCAGTCTGAAACCGTTTGGAGACAGGCAGACCACTATCATGTACCGCGTATTGCATTCATCAACAAGATGGATACCGTCGGTGCTGATTTCCTCCATGCGGTAAAAACCATGGATACCCGCCTCCATGCAAGAGCTATTCCAATGCAGCTCCCGATCGGCGCTCAGGATACCTTCACCGGTATCGTTGACCTGCTGACCAGACAGGCTGAAATCTACGACAGCGACGATGGCAAACAGTACCATGTCGAAGACGTACCAGCTGAACTCGCTGATGAAGTAGAAGAACTTCGTGAAAAGATCATCGAAACCGCTGCTGAAGGCAGTGATGAACTGATGGAAAAATACCTGGACGGCCAGGAACTGACTTTGGAAGAAGTCAAAGCTTCCCTCCGTCAGCAGGTATTGGACTGCAAACTGTTCCCTGTATTCTGCGGTTCCGCATACAAGAACAAAGGCATCCAGATGCTGCTCGATGCTGTCCTTGACTACCTGCCATCTCCGCTGGATGTTCCTCCGGTCAAAGGTACCACCCTTGACGGCGAGGAAGTCACCCGCGAAGCCTCTGACAGCGCACCAATGGCATCGCTCGCATTCAAGATCATGGCTGACCCATTCGTTGGTAAACTGGCATTCTTCCGTGTATACTCCGGTATCATGAACCAGGGCACCTACGTTCTGAACTCCACCAAAGGAAAGAAAGAACGCGTTGGCCGTATCCTTCAGATGCATGCAAACCATCGTAAGGAAATCGACTGCGCTTACTCCGGCGATATCGCTGCAGCAGTCGGCTTCAAGGATGTCACCACCGGCGATACCCTCTGCGATGTAGATCATCCGATCATCCTCGAAAAGATGGAATTCCCGGATCCGGTCATTTCCGTTGCTGTTGAACCAAAGACCAAAGCTGACCAGGAAAAGATGGGCAATGCTCTTCAGAGACTGGCAGAAGAAGATCCGACCTTCAAAGTACACACTGATCCGGAATCCAACCAGACCATCATCTCCGGCATGGGCGAACTTCACCTCGACATCATCGTCGATCGTATGAGACGTGAATTTAACGTGGACTGCACCGTAGGCAAACCGCAGGTCGCTTACCGTGAAACCATCCGTAAATCCGTTGAATCCGAAGGTAAGTTCATCCGTCAGACCGGCGGCCACGGCCAGTACGGTCACTGCTGGCTGCGTCTTGAACCGATGGAACCGGGCAAAGGCTTCGAATTCGAAAATGCTGTCGTTGGCGGCGTTATTCCGAAAGAATTCATCAACCCAATCCAGACCGGCGTAGAAGCAGCTATGGAAGACGGCGTTGTTGCTGGCTATCCGATGGTAGACATCAAAGTTACCGTTTATGATGGTTCCTATCATGATGTCGACTCCTCCGAAATGGCCTTCAAAGTCGCAGGCTCCATGGCATTCAAAGATGGTGCGAAGAAAGCTGACCCAGTTCTCCTCGAACCATACATGGCAGTCGAAGTAGACGTACCGGAAGAATACATGGGCGACGTTATCGGCGGCCTGAACTCCCGTCGTGGACGTATCGAAGGCATGGAAACCGAAAACGGCGAATCCAGAATCAAAGGCTTCGTTCCGCTGTCCGAAATGTTCGGCTATGCGACCGGCCTGCGCAGCTCTACCCAGGGCCGCGGCACCTTCACCATGACCTTCGATCATTATGAAGAAGTTCCGAAAGCTATTTCTCAGCAGATCACTGAAGAAAGACTCGGAAAGAAATAAAATTTTATTAAGGAGACCTCAAAATGGCAAAAGCTCATTACGAAAGAACCAAGCCGCATGTTAACATCGGCACCATCGGCCACGTCGATCATGGTAAAACGACCCTGACCGCTGCTATCACCAAAGTTCTGGCTGAAGAAGGCAAAGCAAACTTCCTCGACTACGCTTCCATCGATATAGCACCGGAA
>FR879463.1 GCA_000434475.1 Dialister sp. CAG:486 | reverse complement strand
ATGTTCTGCCGCTTAACTTAATAGCATTCCCCGATGAGGAAAGCTTAGGCGGAGCGACGCTTCGCGTCGATTTTTATAAAGGGCGATGCCCGAAGACAGGTGGATAACAGGTTTCCTGTTTATGGTTTCTGACACCATCCGTTTCACCGCGAATAACAAAAATGTCTCGCTCGCACTCGAAATGACGACACGGGAGTCTGATGTCTCCCAGTCACTCGCGGCGCCTAATCCCCAGCCACTAATCCCTAGCTACTAGTCACCAGCTACTAGCCACCAGTGACTATTTTCCAAACTTCTTATCATACGCTTTTCTGATGGCTTCTTCGCGTGTGAGGCCTTCTGCCATGCCTGTCCTGATCGCTTCTTCCATGGCCTCGTATTCCTTCGGGATGACCTTGGTGAAGCGGGAGTAGTAGACATCCCAGCGTGCAAGAATGGATTCCGCCTTGCGGCTTCTGGTCGAGAGGTAGTGGGCGTCGATCAGCTTCTTGACGCTTGCGATCTCCTCTTTGTCCGTGAGCGGTTCCAAATGGATCAGCTCTTGATTGCACAGGCGTTCATCGAGGTCGAGCACATAAGCGACGCCGCCGGACATACCGGCTGTGAAGTTTTTGCCCGTCTCGCCTAGGATGATGACCTTGCCGCCGGTCATGTATTCGCAGCCGTGGTTGCCGATGCCTTCGACGACGACGGTCGCACCGCTGTTTCTGACGCAGAAGCGTTCCCCGGCTTTGCCGGAGACGAAGGCTTCCCCGCTTGTCGCGCCGAAGAAGGCGACGTTTCCGATGATGACATTGTCTTCCGCACGGAAGGTGGCTTCTCTCGGCGGATAAATGATGATCTTGCCGCCGGAAAGGCCCTTGCCGACGTAGTCATTTGCATCGCCTTCCAGGGTGAGCGTCAGGCCCTTCGGGATGAAGGCGCCGAAGCTCTGTCCCGCAGAGCCGACGAAGGAGAGGGATATGGTGTCTTCGGGCAGTCCTTCATCGCCGTAGCGGCGGGAGATCTCGCTGCCAAGGATGGTGCCGGTGACACGGTCGGTGTTCTTGATGAAGAGCTTTGCGATGACGCGCTTCTGCTCGTCGAGAGCCGGCTTGCACATGCGGACGAGCTTGGCCATATCGAGGGTCTTTTCGATCTCATGATCCTGTGCCTTCATGAAATGGTGACCGACAGTGATGTCTGTATACGGACGGAAGAGCAGGGCATCGAGAGAGAGGGTATCTGCCTTTTTGCTGCCGGTGAAGCTCTTCTGCTTCAGGCGATCGCTTCGGCCCACCATGTCTTCGAGCTTGTGGAAGCCGAGGTGTGCCATGATCTCACGCAGGTCTTCTGCGACGAAGCGCATGTAGTTCATCACATACTCGGGCTTTCCGGCGAAGCGTTTCCTGAGCTTCTCATCCTGCGTGCAGATACCGAAGGGGCAGGTATTTTTGTTGCAGACGCGGAACATCTGGCAGCCGATCGCGATGAGCGGCCCGGTGCAGAAGCTGAAGAGCTCTGCCCCCAAGAGGCAGGCGATGGCCGCATCCCGGCCGGTCAGGAGCTTGCCGTCCGTTTCGAGCTTCACGCGGTCGCGGAGCTGATTCAGAAGGAGGACCTGCTGCGCTTCGGAAAGTCCAAGCTCCCATGGAAGTCCCGCATGGCGCATGCTTGTCCTGGGCGATGCCCCCGTGCCGCCATCACAGCCGCTGATGGTGACACCGTCGGCTTTCGCCTTGACGACGCCGGCCGCAATGGTACCGACACCGGCACCGGCGGTGAGCTTGACATTGATCTCCGCCTTGTGATTGGCATTCTTCAGGTCGAAGACAAGCTCTGCCAGGTCTTCGATGGAGTAGACATCATGGTGCGGCGGCGGCGAGATCAGGGCTACGCCCGGGGTGGAGTGGCGTGTCTTGCCGATGGCCGGATCGACCTTGCTGCCAGGAAGATGTCCGCCTTCGCCGGGCTTGGCCCCCTGCGCGCACTTGATCTGGATCTCTTTGCCGTGGACGAGGTAATTCCCCGTGACGCCGAATCGTGCTGTCGATACCTGCTTGATCTCGTCATTGACCGAAGAACCGTCAGGGAGCAGCGCGAAGCGCTCGGTATCCTCGCCGCCTTCCCCGGTGTTGCTACGGCTGCCAAGGGCATTCATGGCTTTCGCGATGCACTCATGGGCTTCCTTGCTGAGTGCGCCATAACTCATCGCACCGGTACGGAAATGATGCACGATGGAGTCCACGCTATCGACCTCTTCGATCGGGATACTGCATCCGGCAGGGTAATTGAATTCCAAAAGGTCACGAAGACGGATGAGCGGCTCATTGACCACCTTCGCAAATTCCTTGTAGACCTCATAGCTTCCCGTGCGGCATGCCCGCTGCAGAAGACGGATGGCCTCCGGCGTCAGGATGTGCGGTTCGTCGCCATTCCGGTGATACATATAGACGTCGCCGGAGGAGAGTCCCTTGGTCCCCTCGTACGCCGCCTCGTGGCGCATCTCGGCTTCCTTGGCGATCTCCTTCAAGCCGATGCCTCCGATCGGAGAGCTGATGCCGCCGAAATATTTCTCCGCCACCTCCTTGCCGATGCCGACAGCTTCGAAGATCTGCGCGCCGTGGTAGCTCTTGACGGTGGAGATCCCCATCTTGCTCATGACGCCCAGAATGCCGTTCACCGCTGCCGTGAGGTAGTTTGCGAGCGCTTCCTTCGCGCTCTTGCCGTGCAGGCGGTTCTTATCCGCGAGATCCTTCACCGTCTCCAGTGCCAGATACGGATTGATCGCCGTCACGCCGAAACCGATCAGCGCGGCGAAATGATGGATCTCACGCGGCTCGCCCGACTCCAGAATGATACCGACATCCGGACGCACCTTCTCTCGGATGAGATCATTGTGCAGCCCCGCCGAAGCGAGAAGCGCCGGGATCGCCATGTGATCCTTATCGACACCGCGGTCAGAGAGGATCAGGATATTCTTCCCATCCCTCACCGCAGCGAGCGCGGCTGCGAAAAGCTCATGGAGCGCCTTCTCCATTGCACGGCCGCCGCCGGCTGCCGGATAGAGCAGCGAAAGCACGACCGGCTTCAGCTGGCTGCTATTGAGATGCTTGATGACTTCCATTTCCTCATTCGTGATGAGCGGACGGTCGATGAAGAGCGCCGCCGTCCCCTTCTCATCCGGATCCATGATATTGGCCATGTTGCCGATCACGACCGAGGACGAGGTCACGATCCTTTCACGGACACCGTCGATCGGCGGATTCGTGACCTGTGCGAAATTCTGCTGGAAATAGTCGTAGAGCAGCTGCGGCGCTTCCGACAGGACCGCGAGCGGCGCGTCCATCCCCATGGCGCCGATCGGCTCCTTGCCGTTCTCCGCCATCGGCGTCAGGATATCGCGCAGATCCTCGACCGTATAGCCGAAATTCTTCTGCTCGAGAAGGAGATCCTCCGGCACTTCCGGCTCCTTCTCCTCCTTCGCCAAGTCCTTCAGATCGAGCAGATGCTCCTCGCACCACTTCGCATAGGGATGCGCCTTCGCCATGGTGTGCTTGATCTCCTCATCACTGATGATGCGCTGCTGCGCCGTATCGATGAGGAAGAGCTTGCCCGGTTCGAGGCGTCCTTTGTAGAGCACATTCTCCTGATCGACCGGCACCGCCCCCACTTCCGAAGACAGGATGACACGATCATCCTTCATGACATAGTAGCGTGCCGGACGCAGACCGTTGCGATCCAGCATCCCGCCGATGGCGACGCCATCGCAGAAGCACATCGCCGCCGGGCCATCCCATGGCTCCATCATGAAATTGTGATACCGGTAGAATGCCTTCTTCTCCTCATCCATCGCCGGATCCTTTTCCCACGGCTCCGGCATCATGACCATCATCGCATGCGCCAGCGAATGCCCCGCCATGTGGATGTACTCCAGGCAGTTATCAAACATCGCCGAGTCGCTCCCCGTGTCATCGACGACAGGAAAAGCCTTCACCAGCTCCGGATCGTTCGACGGGCGCGACTTGCTCTCACGCGCATTCAGCCAGTTAATGTTCCCCTTGATCGTATTGATTTCCCCATTGTGGACAATGTAACGGTTCGGATGAGCGCGCGCCCAGCTCGGGAATGTATTCGTCGAAAAACGCGAATGCACCATCGCCATCGCCGTCTTATAGTCCAGATCCGACAGATCCAGATAGAAATGGCGCAGCTGCTCACTCGTCAGCATCCCCTTGTACACGATCGTGCGCGAGGACAGGCTGGCGATATAGAAATCCGTCCCCATGCCTTCCGAGAGCGGAATGATCTTCTTCTCCGCAAGCCGCCGGATGATGTAGAGCTTGCGCTCGAAATCCATCTGATCCCGAAGCGATGGATTCCTGCCGATGAAGACCTGCAGAAAACGCGGACGGATCGAGCGCGCCGCCTCACCGATGATGCTCTCATCGATCGGCACCTCGCGCCAGCCAAGGACCGTCTGTCCTTCCTCCTTCACGATCTCCTCGAAGACCCTCATCTGCTCCTTGCGGAAATCCTCATAGCGGTGCGCAAAGATCATGCCGACACCGTACTCTCCCTCCGGTGGAAGCGAAAAGCCCAGCACCTCGCACTCGCGATGAAAGAAATCATGCGGGATCTGCGTCAGGATCCCCGCACCATCCCCACTCTTATGGTCTGCGCCCTCACCGCCTCTGTGCTTCAGATTCTCCAAGATCTTCAAAGCATCATCGACAATACCATACGAGCGCTCGCCGCGGATATTCGCCACAAAGCCGATCCCGCAAGCATCATGTTCATTTCTGGGGTCATACAGCCCCTGCGCCTCTGGCAGATCTCTCCATTTTTTCATGCCCATTCCTTCTCTCCTACAAAAAAAGCCGAGCGAAAACAGCGCTAGCTGCCTCGCCCGACCTCGGACCTTCCTATGAAGTGTGTAATTCGTATTATATCATGGAAGGAAATCGTTTGGAAAGAGGAAATTCAGAAATAATAAGTGACTGGTGACTTGTGACTAGGGACTTGTGACTAGGGACTTGTGACCAGAAGACTGGAAGACTAAGAGACGTCAGACTCCCACATTGTCATTGAAAGCGTTGCCGAGAAATCTTTGTCATTCGCGGGCAAGCGGACAATGTCAGAAAAACGAAAACGGGAAACCCGTCACCCCCCAAAAACGGTCGGGCATTACTTTCCTTTATACTGCGGCGAAGCCGCCACCACCATTTCTCATTTCTCATTTCTAATTCCCTCTCCCCATTCATGCTATAATGAGACGACATACCCATTTCCATACCACCAAGGAGGATCTCATCCATGAAAGAATTCAAACTCGCATTCGGCCGCGGCGTGCAGTCCGTCATGCTGCCGGAAGACCATATTTCTGATATCTTGGAAGGCGTCCCGACACCCGCCTGCGACGTCAAAGAAGCGACCCTTGCTGCTATGCGAAGCCCGATCGGCAGCGCCCCGCTGAAGGAAGTCGTAAAGAGCGGCGACAAAGTCTGCCTCGTCGTCGCCGACATCACCCGCGCCTGGAACCGCGCCTCCGAATTTCTGATCTACGTCGTAGACGAACTGAACCTCGCCGGCATCCCCGACAAGGACATCTATATCGTCTTCGCGCAAGGCACCCACCGCCCCCACACCGACGAAGAGAACATCACCTGCGTCGGCGAAGAAGTCGCCCGCCGCATCACCATGTACCAGCATATCTCCACCGACAAATCCCAGCAGACCTACCTCGGAAAGACCACCCTCGGCACCGAAGTCTGGATCGACAAGCGCGTCGTAGATGCTGACAAGGTCATCCTCATCAATGCCGTCTCCACCCACGACATGGCCGGCTTCGGCGGCGGCCGCAAGCTCATCCTCCCGGGCGTTGCCGGCTTCGACACCGTTCAGCAGAACCACTGCCACGCCCTCGGAGCCACCCTCGGCAGCGGCCTCAACCCTGACGCCAAGCTCTTAAAGATCGAAGGAAATCCCGTATCCAGTGACATGCAGGAAGCCTGCGACATGGTACACCCCTGCTTCCTCGTCCACTCCATCATCAATGAAGAAGGCCGCATCTCCTCCATGGTCGGCGGCGACCCCTACGAAGCATGGCTCGAAGGCACGAAGGAGACCTACCGCCTCCAGAAAGTCCCGATGAAGCAACAGGCCGACGTCACCATCGTCTCCGCCGGCGGCTATCCGAAGGACACGAACCTGTATCAGGGAACCAAGTGCTACTCCACGGCTGAGATCGCCACCAAGAAAGGCGGCATCATCATCACCATGATCGAAGCCGAAGACATCATGGAACCCGCCGCCTACCTCGGCAGCTTCAAGTACAAGAACCTGGTCGATATGGAAAAGGGCCTGCGCGACTGCTTCACCATCCCCTTCTTCGTAGCCTTTGAAAACCTGAACACCGCCCTCACCCACACCGTCTACATCGTCACCCGTCCGGAAAACTTCGACATCCTCCGCGAAAAGACCCACCAGATCCCCGTCGCCACCGTCGAAGAAGCCTGGCAGCTCGCCCAGAAGCAGCTCGAAGACGAAGGCAAGACAAACTACGCCATCAATATCATCCCCCACGGCAGCGCCGTCGTGCCGTACTTGAAGAAGTAGCTGGTGACTAGTGACTAGGGATTAGGGGTGATACTCCCGTATCATCATTGAAAGCGTTGCCGAAAAATCTTTGTCATTCGCGGCGGGGCGGCCTATGTCAAGAGAATTGAAACGGGAAATCTGCTATCCACCGAACCTCAAGCATCGCCTTTCTTTATACTGCGGCAAAGCCGCCACCGATTGGCCTTCCCCGCTTGAGGAAGGCTGACGATACAAGAAGAACGCTCTCCACAGTCCTTCAGGCATTCCTCCCCGCTGCGAACTCGTTGAAGAGGGACACACCGAAGAAAGCGGATGGATGGCAGCGATCTGAAAACGAGTGAGAAACCATCCGCTCCCCGTTTCGTCATCCCGAGCGCAGCCGAGGGATCTTTCTGGCAGACCCATAAACGGCCGACGTGATACAGCAGGGAAACGAAACACAAAGACGTTGATTTTCATTTTCACACTGACATGGATAACCGCAGGGCAAGGAAGATTTCTCGACTTCGCTCGAAATGACGTTACGAGAAAGCCGCCTGCTGCCAATGTCCCCTTTCCGATTATACTCTGCAATGAATTCGCCTTTTCTTAGCGCGCAAAGACCGCAGCGGCATCG
>FR879462.1 GCA_000434475.1 Dialister sp. CAG:486 | reverse complement strand
TTGCCTTTGGTCGGATCCACGATGTGAATCAGCTGGATGACGAAAGCCAAGAAAATCAGAACTGCGAATACGATAACCATGTTAGTAAGGCAAATGGAAAGCGGGCCTGGAGTATCCATGAGTTAAATCCACCTTTCTATTTTTAGCACCTGAGGTGCCGTTGCGGAGAACCGCAGCCTAGAGTGAAATGAAAGGCCACCCTTCCGGGTTTCCCCGGAAGGAGCCTTAGGGTACCTGAAAAGTGCTTGTCACCGCACCCGTTCTGGGATCAATGGAATGGCCAGAAGATCGGGACGATGATGACGCAAGCGATCCAGGAAATGACGCACATCGGTACACCGACTTTTGCGTAGTCATTGAAGGAGAAGTTGCCAGGGCCAAGTACGAGGGTATTTGGCGGAGTAGCCATTGGAGTTGCGAATGCCATGGAGGCTGCAATACCAAGAGCCATCAGTACCGGTTTCGGATCGCATCCGATGGACTGAGCAATGGAAATACCAATAGGAGCCAAAAGTGCTGCAGATGCAGTGTTAGACATGAACTGAGTGAGTACGTTCGAGATCAGGAAGAGTACAGCGGTCAGGACATATGGGTTCGGGTTTTCGCCCATGAGACCGACGACGAAGTCAGCGATCATCTTGCCTGCGCCAGTCTTATCCATAGCAGTTGCTACAGAAAGCATACCAGCGAAGAGGAAAATCGTTACCCAGTCGATACCAGCGTAAGCTTCTTTTTCTTTCAGGCAGCCGGTGATGACGCAGAGGATAGC
>FR879461.1 GCA_000434475.1 Dialister sp. CAG:486 | reverse complement strand
ACGCGAAAATGAGATGATCGTTATTTCACATCGCCTTTTTGGGTGGCCTTACATGAGGGATGATTCAGCCATCAAAATGGGGAAAGAAAATAAATCAAAAAGGTTATTGACTATTTGACTATTTGATGTATAATAGATTACAGAAATAAGGTAAGAGGTCAAGTGGAAAGCGGTGAGTGATATGAATAGCACGATGCTATCTGATAAAATAGAAAATTTCATTCTGGATCTGATGGATAAGCAAAATACAGATCAGTTGCTGCTAAAGCGCAAAGAGGTGGCCGACCGGCTCGCGTGTGCGCCTTCACAGGTGACGTATGTGATCAATACGAGATTCTCCGCCAATGATCGATTCATTGTCGAGTCACGGCGGGGGAGCGGTGGATATATCAAGATCTCCCTGCGACCTGCCTGTCGTGAGGAGGTGCCGGACTACTACCATCGGCTGAAGGCGGCAGCGAGTCAGTACCAGAATGAAAAGTCAAATCGTCAAACAAAAGACAAACCGGTATCGCAGGAGGAGATAGAAAATGGTCTTCGGGGATATTTCCAGATGCTTTTGAATTACGACATCATTTCCGAGCGTGAGTATCGGCTGATGTATGCGATGACGCACACGATGCTGGAGTATTGTCCGGAAGGACACCGAAAGGAAGCCGGACGGACGATGATCCATCGCATCGAGTGGGCGCTGAAAGGAGAATAAATATGCTTTGTGAACGCTGTCATGCACATCCTGCCACCGTTCATATGGTGCAGGTGGTGAACGGACATAGAAAAGAGGAGCATCTCTGCAGTGAGTGCGCAGAGAAAGAGCATGTCTTCCAGAAGGAGCAGAGCTTCTTTGGACATGGATTCTTTGACAGTCCGCTGGATCATTTCTTCGGCGGCTCGATGCTTGGTCATCTCTTAGAAGACCCCTTCGGGACCCGCACGCTGGAAGATCAGGGCGGACAATTCATCGAAGTCAGCCCGGAAAAGCTACCGGAGAATGAAGACGGCTACAACCGCTTCAAAGAGTCCATCCGCCCGTCGTTCCAGAAAGGGAAGAATGAAATTCCCGTCAATGAACCGAAGGCCAAAGAAAAGGCGGATGCTCCGGCGGAGAGCGAGGAGCTGCAAGCCTTGCGCAAGGAGCTCAAGAGCTGCGTCGATCGCGAAGACTTCGAGCGCGCCTGCGAGGTCAGAGATAAGATCAAGGCGCTGGAGAGTAAAAAGTCGTAATATGAAATAACTATCATCCCAAAACAAAGGAGGGATTTCTATGGAAGACAGATATACAGATGGTGTAAAAAATGCCTGGAAATTTGCAGGAGAAGAGGCTGCGAAGCTGGGCAGTGATTATTTGGGGACCGAACATCTGCTTTTGGGCATTGCCCACGAAAAAGATTCGGCGGGCGGCAAGATCCTGAATTCGCTCGGCGTGACCGTAGAGGCGGTGGAGCCGCTGCTCGCCGGGCAGGGAAGAAGCGGCTTCTTCTCTCGCCGTGAGCTGTATGTAGCGCCGCGGACGAAACGGGTGCTGGAAATGGCGCTGGAGGAAGCCAATGATCTTGGCAATTCCTTCGTCGGCACGGAGCATCTGCTGCTTGCCATTCTTCGGGAAGGCAGCGGCGTTGCGATGCAGATCCTGGAGCATTTCGGCGTGACACAGGAGAAGCTGCAGAAAGCCTTCGATACCTATATTTCGGAAGACGGAAATGGAGAAGGCAGTGCAGAACTGGGAGAGATGGGGGATTTTGCCATCGACCTCAATGAAAAAGCCAAACAGGGCAAGATCGACCCTGTCATCGGGCGTCAGACGGAGATCAATCGTGTGATCCAGATCCTGTCCCGCAGAAATAAGAACAACCCTGTCCTCATCGGTGAGCCGGGCGTAGGCAAGACAGCCATCGCAGAAGGGCTTGCACAGCGGATCGTTTCTCATGATGTGCCGGAGATCCTGAAGGACTGCCATGTGATTTCTCTCAATATGTCCTCCGTCGTCGCCGGTACCAAGTACAGAGGCGAATTTGAGGAACGGCTGAAAAAAGTCATTGATGAAGTGAAGAAACATAAAGACTGGATCCTTTTCGTCGATGAACTGCATACACTGGTGGGCGCAGGCTCGTCGGAAGGCTCCATGGATGCAGCCAATATCATGAAACCGGCTCTGGCACGCGGGGAGCTGCGCTGCATCGGTGCGACCACTTTGAAAGAATATAAGAAGTATATCGAAAAGGATGCCGCTTTGGAACGTCGGTTCCAGCCGGTCAAAGTCGGTGAACCGACACCGGAAGATACGCTGAAGATATTGAAGGGTCTGCGTGATCGCTACGAAGCCTTTCATAAAGCGAAGATCACCGATGAAGCAATGAAAGCGGCTGTCGAACTTTCCGGTCGTTACATCACGGATCGTTTCCAGCCTGATAAAGCCATCGATGTCATCGATGAAGCCGCCGCCAAGGTCCGCATGGAAGCGTCTTCGACACCGGATGCGCTGAAAGAGAAGGAAGAAAAGCTGGCCTCCCTTTTGAAAGAAAAGGAAGCGGCTGTGGCTTCGCAGGATTTTGAAAAAGCCGCCGAGTATCGTGATGCTGCCAAGAAGATGCAGAGTGAGATCGCCCTCATGAAGAAGGACTGGAAGGGGGCGGATCATGATGATCTTAAAGTCACGGAAGAAGATGTGGCAGAAGTCGTCGCCAAATGGACGGGGGTACCGCTGCAGAATCTGAAGAAGAGCGACTCCGAGCGCCTGCTCCATCTGGAAGAAGAGCTGCATAAGAGAGTGGTCGGTCAGGATGAGGCTGTCCATGCCGTTGCCACGGCGATCCGTCGTGCGCGTGCCGGCATGAAGGATCCGAAACGTCCGATCGGTTCCTTCCTCTTCCTCGGCTCGACCGGTGTCGGCAAGACCGAGCTGGCCAGAGCGCTCGCTGCATGCATGTTTGGCAGTGAGAAAAATATGATTCGTTTCGATATGTCGGAATACATGGAGAAACACGAAGTGTCCCGTCTCGTCGGTGCGCCTCCAGGATATGTCGGCTATGAAGAAGGTGGCCAGCTGACCGATGCCGTGAGAAAGACGCCGTACAGCGTCATCCTCTTCGATGAAGTCGAAAAGGCGCATCCGGATTTCTTCAATATCCTGCTGCAGGTACTCGATGATGGTCGTCTGACCGATGGTCAGGGCCGCACCGTGGACTTCACGAATGCTGTCATCATCATGACCAGTAACCTTGGCTCTGCCCTCTTGAAAAACCAGATGAAGAAACTGGGATTCAAAGCAGAGGACAAAGGTGAGAAGAAGGAAACCTTCGAGGATGTGAAGAAGCTGATGATGGATGAAGTGAAACACACGCTCCGTCCGGAATTCATCAACCGTATCGATGAGATCATCGTCTTCCATCCGCTCACCGCTACCGATCTTTCCTCTATCGTGAACCTGATGCTTGCCAAGGTCGGCGAGAAGCTCGCGCACTTCGAAGTGAAGCTCGATGCCAGCGAAGAAGCGAAAAAGCTCCTCATCGATCATGGTACCGATGTGGAATACGGTGCCCGTCCGCTGCGCCGCACCATCCAGAAAGAAGTCGAAGACCCGATCTCCGAGCTCATTCTGCAGGAGGGTCTCGAAAAGAAGAAAGTCCTTCATATGGATGCCAAGGATGGCAAGCTGACTTTCCACGCGGAATGATGCCATCGCCTTTAGGCAGATGATATAATAAGAGTGCAATGGGAATGTCCCGTTGCACTCTTTTTGTGTTTTTAGGGGTTCAACGGGTTCTCTGGGGTCTGAAGGTTCAACGGGGAAGGTGCGGCGCGAAGCGCCGAATGATAAAATTGCGGTGAAGCCGCCACCACCACTCCTCACTTCTCACTCCTCACTCCTAACTTTGAGAAATTGTATAGCGTACTGATGAACGATGTGATGATAAAGGAGATACGTCCATGGCCAAGAACCGAACCAAATTCGTCTGCTCGAACTGCGGGGCAGAGACTGTGAGATGGATGGGGCGATGCCCGCAGTGCGGCTCATGGAATACACTCGAGGAGACGGTGGAGGAAGTCCTCCCCAAGCAGCTGCGGACGACGCATGAGGTGGTCAGCGGCAAGCGTCCGCAGAAGCTCTCGGAAGTGAATCTGGAAAACCATGAACGCATGCAGCTTTCGATGCCCGAGGTCGATCGTCCGCTCGGAGGCGGCGTCGTACCCGGCTCCGTCATCCTTTGGGGCGGAGAGCCGGGGATCGGCAAGTCGACACTGATTCTCCAGGTCTGCCACGCCATGGCAAAGGCGGGACGGAGCGTCCTCTATGCGAGCGGGGAAGAGTCCGAAGCACAGATCAAGATGCGCGCCGAAAGACTCGGCGCTGCTGATGACGATCTCTTCGTCTATTCCGGCGGCAATCTGGATGCCATCGTCTCTGAGGCAGAAAAAGAAAAGCCATCCATGCTGGTCATCGACTCCATCCAGACGATGTATCTGTCGGCCAATGAATCCCCGATGGGAAGTCCCGCGCAGATCCGCGACTGCACCGCCGTACTCGTGCGCCTCGCGAAAAGTGAGAATATCGCTGTCATGATCATCGGTCATGTGACAAAGGAAGGAAATCTCGCGGGGCCGCGCATCTTGGAGCACATGGTTGACGTGGTCTTCTACCTCGAAGGCGATCGCAGCTACCAGTTTCGCGTGTTGAGGACGGTGAAGAACCGTTTCGGCTCCACCGCCGAGTCCGGACTCTTCGTCATGGAAGGGCAGGGGCTCAAAGGCATCGAAGACCCGTCAAAATACCTGCTTCGTGACCGCACGAGTCAGACGCCGGGTCAGGCTGTCGTCGCCTGCATGGAAGGGTTGCGACCTGTCCTTGTAGAAATCCAGGCACTCACCGTCCACTCGGTCCTTGCCATCCCGCGCCGCATCGCGGCGGGCTATGATTACAACCGCATGATCATCCTTCTTGCCGTCCTGGAACGCCGCGGACGCATCCCTTTCTCGACCGAAGATGTGTACCTCAATGTGGCGGGCGGTTTTCGTGTGAAGGAAACTGCCGCCGACCTGGCTGTCGCGCTCTCACTGATCTCTGTCAGAGGCGACGTCGCCGTCCCGCAGAACCTTATGGCGCTCGGAGAGATCGGTCTCACCGGAGAGATCATGCCCGTTTCCCGTGTCACTCTTCGTCTCAAAGAAGCGCTCAAGATGAAATTTACCCACTTCATCCTGTCGGAACGCAATAAAAAAGAAGTCCTGGCCTATTATGAAGCGCATCATCTGGACGAGGTCAGAGAACATACCGTCTTCGTCAGAAATCTGAAAGACCTGATGGAAGCCGTCAAATAACCGCTCAAGGGCTGAAGCCCCGAAGGGGGTAAT
>FR879460.1 GCA_000434475.1 Dialister sp. CAG:486 | reverse complement strand
GCGCGACAATCTTTGCTGGATTGTCGCGCTTTTGCGTTTGATGAGATATTATTTCACCGGATTTCTCAGTGTCCCGATTGGGTCGATGTTGATCTCTACCACATCGCCTTTTTTGAGGAATTTCGGCGGGTTGAAGCCCATGCCTACGCCCTGCGGGGTGCCGGTCGCGATGACGTCGCCCGGGAGGAGGGTCATGCCGTCGGAGAGGGTCGCGATAAGTTTCGGAATGGAGAAGATGAGATCGGTGGTGGTGCCTTCCTGGCGCAGGCTGCCATTGACTTTCGTGTAGATGGTGAAGGGAAGCGGCCAGTCACCGACCATGACGGTCGGGCCCATCGGGCAGAAGGTATCGAGGCTCTTGCCGCGGAACCACTGGAGGTGCTTTTTCTGCAGGTCTCTGGCAGTGACGTCATTGATGATGGTGTAGCCATAGACGTACTTCATCGCATCTTCTTCCGCGATGTTCGTGCCTCGTTTGCCGATGATGACGCCGAGCTCGCCTTCGTAGTCGACTTCCTGGGTGACTGCGGGATGGCTGTCGATTTCCTCGTCTGGCCCGATGATGGAGGTGGTGGCTTTGGTGAAGAAGATCGGATCTTCCGGGTTCTTGGCATTGGCGTTCTGGTCAAATTCCTTGACGTGTGCCTGATAGTTCTTGCCCACGCAGAGGACGTTCCTTCTGGGGTAGAAGGGGGCTTCGAGACGGACGTCTGCGAGTGCGATCGGAGCGACGGCTTTGTCCTTTCCGTTCATTTCGAGCGCGTGAGCGAGGTTCAGGAGGCCTTCTTCGCCGCTTTCGATGAAATCGCCCAGCGTCTCAGCAAGGGGAATGAAGTAGGTTTCTTCAAGATCGATGGCGGGGTAGATGGAAGTGCCGTCGGCGGACAGGACGCCCCACTGGCGTTCGCCTTTGTAGTTGTAGGATACAAGTCTCTGCATAATAGACCTTCTTTCTTATAATATAGAGTGTGGACATATTATAGCATAAATAAGAGCAGAATGGTTCAGGGGTTCAAGGTTCAGGGTCAGCCCCGGGGATGTGCTGTCCCTTGATTGGGGATGAAAGAGGGGGAGCGGGTTCTATGGGTTCCATGGGGTCAGTGGGTAGGGCGGGGGTGGTGCGGCACATAAAGATATGGAAGCACCGCGGAGTATAAAA
>FR879459.1 GCA_000434475.1 Dialister sp. CAG:486 | reverse complement strand
CCTTCGGGGCACCTTCCCCTCGAGGGGAAGGCTGACGATACGGGAATACCGTCATCTAAAATGCGGCGAAGCCGCCACCTTTATTCCTCATTCCTAACTCGAGCAAAGCTTTCATTCAGTGTCAAGGGACGGCACGCCCCAAGGTCTAACCCCCGCCATCCTGACTATTTTGCCAAAAAGGATTTCCATCATGACCAAAGAAACCAAGATCGGCATGACCGCCCTTCTCCTCTTCCTTGCGATCGGCATCGCTGCCCTCCTTCTGCATCCGATGGAGCGCCTCTTCCCGACCACCTTCCCCGTCTATGCTGTCTTTGATGATGCGCAGGGCATCACGCCGGGGGCTTCCGTGCTCCACGCCGGCGTCAAGGTCGGGCGGCTGAGATCCATCACCATCGAAGAAGGCAGGGCCGTCCTTCACCTTGAGATCGATCGGAAAGCGACGATCCCCAAGGATGCGGCATTCTCCATCACAACTTCCGGACTCATCGGTGACACCTATGTCAAGATCTCGGGCGGAGATCTGTCTGCCGGCGTCCTTGCCAGCGGCGCGACCGTCACCGAACGCAAAGACCCCCGCATGGATGCGCTCATAGACAAAGCCGATCGCCTCATGGGAAGCGCCGAAAAAATGCAGCAGGCGATCGGTCAGTATCAGTGACTGAGACTGACCACCCTCGGGTCGCCCATCCTTATACGGCAGCAAAGCCGCCACTACAACCCTGAACCCTGAACCCTGAACCCGCTCAACCTGATCCCCCTTCTTGACTTTCAGTCTATTTCCTCCTTGATTTCTTTCTGCGAATTACATATAATAAATTCTATGTTGTTTTATCATAGATAGAGGAGAACCACAGAGTGATAGAAGAAATCGTCAAAAGAAGAAGCATCCGTCATTTCCTGCAGAAGCCGATCCCGCAGGAAGATCTGGATGAGATCCTGACTGCTGGACTTTGGGCGCCATCCGAAAAGAATGCCCAGCCGTGGAAATTCATCGTTATCCGCGGACAGGAACGCAAAGCCATGGTCAAACGCCTGAAGGAAGGCATCATGAGAAACCGCAAGGGCGACGAGACGGCCATTTTCAGCAAGGGCTATGAGAAATTCATCCCGTCTGCCATCTACACCGCGCGCGTGCTCGAACAGGCACCGGTCATCGTCTTTGTCATCAATACCAAGGGCAATGACTACCGCAAGTCCTACACCAGCGACCAGTACATGATGGAGCTCGCTGACATCCAGTCTATCAGCGCAGCGATCCAGAACATGTGCCTCGAAGCGACGGCGCATGACATCGGCAGTCTCTGGACCTGCAATGTCTTCTTCGCTTACGATGAGCTGAAGGAGTGGCTCGGCGAAGAAGGGGAGATGGTCGCTGCCATCGCTTTCGGCTACACCGACAAGGAAGTCAAGCCGATGCCCAGAAAGCCGCTCGAGGAAGTCGTCGAATACCGCGGCGATTACCCCGAAGAATGGAAGGCCATGCTGAAATAAAAAAAGGAGCTGTGAAGAAATGAATCCTCATTTCTTCACAGC
>FR879458.1 GCA_000434475.1 Dialister sp. CAG:486 | reverse complement strand
AGCGGCTTCGCCGCATTATATGTGTGGCGAAGCCGCCACCACAACCTTGAACCCTGAACCTTGAACCCGAATCCCATTCCTAATTTCCCACTCCTATGCTACAATATAAAGATACATTCACCCATCCAAGGAGGTCCATCATGTTACAACAGGTATCCATCTTCACGGCGAACCGTCAGGGCGCCCTCTCCCGCATGACATCCATTCTTGCGAAGGAGAACATCAATATTTACACCATGCTCGCCAACGACAGCGCGGAATTCGGCATCGTCCGCCTCATCGTAGATAAACCGGAAGAAGCCGTCTTGATCCTTGAAAAAGAAGGCTACCAGTGCCGCGTCGACCTCGTCATCGCCGTCGATATGGGCTCGGACAAGCCGGGCGCCCTCGACCGCATCTTAGGCGACCTTCAGGCAGCCAATGTCATGATCCGCTACCTCTACATTTCCTTCGACCGTGCGACCAGCTCCCCGATCGCCGTCTTCAGCACCACCGAGTCCGAGACCGAAGCCTTTCTCAAAGGCAAAGGCTACAAGCTGGTGGAGGAATTCTGATAGACCGGGGATTAGACGTCAGACATTAAATGTCAGACGTCAGACTTTAGACTTTAGACTTCAAGCACAAAAAGACCCGTGATTCCCTCGTTTGAGAATCACGGGTCTTTTTATGCTCCTTGTCTGATTTCTGACGACCAGTCACCAGTCACCAGTCACTAGTCACTAACCACCAGCCATTACTTCCCCAGCACGGCTTCGACCGCTTCCTTGCAGAGGGAGACACCCCGATCCAGATCTTCTCTTGTGATATTGAGCGGCGGATTGAAATAAATGATATCCCCCATCGGGCGAAGCACAAGCCCCAGATCCATGGCCTTTCTGAAAATATGCCAGCCGATACGGCGCGAAGGATCGAAAGCCTTCTTCGTCTTCGGATCCTCGACCAGCTCGATCGCATGGATGAGCCCGATATGGCGGACCTCTCCGACATTCTTGTGACTGCCGAGAGCCTGCATCAGCTGCTCATGCAGGTACTTCCCATTCTCATTCACCTTCGTGAGGATATGGTCACGCTTCATGATCTTGAGGACAGTGAGCGCGATGGCGCAGCCCATCGGATTTCCTGCATAGGTATGGCTGTGGACAAAGGCCTTGTGCGTGCCGAAATCATCATAGAAGGCATCATACACTTTGTCTGTCGTGATGGTGATGGACATCGGCATGTAGCCTGCCGTCAGCCCCTTCGACGTGCAGAGGATATCCGGGGATACGCCCGCATGCTCGATCGCAAAGAGCTTGCCCGTGCGGCCAAAGCCCGCTGCGATCTCATCATCGATCAGGAGCACGCCGTACTCATCGCAGAGCTTTCGAAGCTTTCGGAGATACTCCGCCGGATAGATACGCATGCCGGCCGCGCCCTGCAGGATCGGCTCCACGATACACGCCACGGTTTCCTTTCCATATTTCTTAAAGGCCTCCTCTGCGTCCTCGAAGCACTCCACGCCGCACGTCTCTCTCGTCTTGCCGTATGGACAGCGGTAACAGTCCAGACCTTTGAAATGAATATTATTCATCAGCATCGGGTGGAAGATCTTCGCATACAGATCCATCGAGCCGACCGAGAGGGCCCCGATCGTCTCCCCGTGATACGACTCCGGCAGGCACATGAAGCGCGTCCTCTCCGGATGTCCCGTCTGATACTGATACTGGAATGCCATCTTCAGCGCCGCCTCGACTGCAGACGACCCATTATCATGGAAAGTGAACTTCGTGAGGCCCGCCGGTAAAAGTTCCGACAGCTCACGAGCCAGCTCGATCGCCGGCTTGTGCGTGAAATTCGTGAAAATGACATGCTCCAGTTCATCCACCTGCTGCTTCAGCGCCGCATTGATCTCCGGATTCGCATGCCCCAGAAGATTGCACCACCATGAAGAAATGATATCCAGGTACGCCTTGCCATGCGTGTCATACAGATAGCACCCCTTCGCATGGTCGATCACCACCGGCGGAAATACCTCATTATCCTTCATCTGCATGGCCGGATGCCAGATATACTTCGCATCCTCCGCTTCCCAGTTGATTCCACTCATCAGACTTCTCTCCTTTTACTTTGTTGTTGGTTGTTTGGAAATCGTGTGTACGATTTATGGTTTATGGTTTTTGGGTTTTCCTCCATCTGAGCAGGCCCTTAGAGAAGGGCCGCGCCAAAGGCGCAGGATGGATCCCACGAGCGGTATAAAACCCATGTTGGACAATGCCACCTTTGCCACTGTCTGCCGCAAACTATCCATCACACCTCTTGATACAATCCTTCCAGCACCTTCGGATCGCAATGAAGGATCTCATCCCCCTTCGCGACCTTCGCGATGACAGAGACCCCCGTGATCTCCTCGATCATCTTCACATTATCCTCTTCCATCACACCGCCCTTCCAGTTGTTCAGGATGATGCCCCGGATCGGAATATTTCTATGGGTGATATATTCGCACGTCGTTACCACATGATTGATCGTCCCCAGCCCCGCATCCGCGATGACAAGCACCGGCAAATGCAGCCAAGAAATGATATCCGACAGATAGTACACCGCCTTCTCATCGTGGCGGATCGGACACACGATGCCGCCGGACCCTTCCATCGTCACATACGGATACGCCTCCGTCACCCGCTTCCACGCCGCAAGGATCACATCCTTCTCCAGCGGATGCCCCTCAAGGCGCGCCGCCAGATGAGGAGACACCGCATGCTGATAGAGATACGACAAGAGCATATCCTCCGGTTCATGGATCCCCGCGAACTCATTCACAAAGCCCGCATCCGATGCAGCAACCGCCCTCGCCCCGCTGATCGCCGCCTTGTAGTAGCCTGTATCATACCCATTCTGACGCATCGTCTTTACCAGAAGCGCCGTCACATAGGTCTTCCCGATATCCGTATCCGTCCCCGTGATAAAAAGTCCCTTGCTCATTGCTATGCCTTCCTTCGTATAAAACGTGACGGGTTTATCCCTTCACCATTGACCATGTACCCAAACGCCATTCATCATCCTGCGTGAAAGAAAATATCATGTGCGGCATTAGACGAGAGCCATGCAGCCTGCGCCGAGCCCTTCCCATGCGCCTCACCTTCACACGGCGTCCGAAAACGCAGAAGGGATCCCTCCGCTATTTTCCGATCGCCCTCTTCAGCCGCGACGCCAGCATCGCAGCCAGAATGCACAGACAGATATCCCCCGGCACCGCCAGCACGAAGCAGTACAGCACCACCGGCCAGATGCCGATCGGCGTCCCCAGGTAGAAATTATTGATGATGTACACATACACCATCCCGAAAAGATACACCACCAGGAGCCCCGCCAGATTTGCAAAAAGAGTCTTTCCGAAAGAGAAGTCCCCGCTTCTCTCTGAGATCCAACCCGTCAGCCATGCACCCGCGATGAACCCGATGAGGTATCCAAACGTCGGCTGGAAAATATACGAAGGCCCGCCGCCCTCCGTAAAGACCGGCACCCCAGCGAGCCCCAGAAGCACATATAGCCCCACCGAGCAAGCCCCGTTTCGGCTCCCCAGGATAAGCCCCGCCAGCGTCGTAAACAAAAGCTGCAGCGTAAACGGACACACCGGCACCGGGATCTTGATAAACGCCCCGATCGCGATCAGTGCTGTAAACAAACCAAAGAGCACCATCTCCTTCGTCCGGCTTCCACCGGCCAGTGCTGCTTCTCCTCTGATCATCTTCATCGCCTCGATTGTTATACCTATGAATCTGTAAAGTTAACATACATATCATATAACAACTTTCAGCTTTATTCAACGTTAACAATATTCTATTTTCATTTCCCCTCTCATAAAACCAGCTTCCTGCTTCTTGGCTGCACGCAAAAAGAACGCATCATCCATATGTGTGATGCGTTCTTTCTTATCTGCCAAAAAGGGAAGCCCTTATCCTGCGCCGGCTCTAGGGGACTGGTTAATTGAGACTGGCTCACTTGTCACGTCTTACGGTTTATGGTTCGGATTCTGTTTCCGGCGATTGCAGGCGTTCCCGAATGATATTTTCTATGTACTGCCCCACATTTTTGAGGTTGTGCTCGATGTCAAGGTTTGAGAAGCGGATGACGAGAATATCGTATTTCTCTATGCGGCTGCTGCGCTTTTCGTCGTATTTCATGCCTTCCATGGAGTGGTGCTGTGCGCCGTCGACTTCGATGACGAGCCGTGCTTTCCTGCAAAAGAAATCGACGATGTAACTTTCTATGACATATTGGCGGTAGATCTGCACAGGAAGGCGCTTCAGACAATAATTCCAGAGGAGCGTCTCCTGCGGCGTCATGTGGCCACGCATCTCACTCGCACGGTTTTTCAGAAGGGGATTTTGACGAATGAACATAACTGATATCCTCATTTTGTGAAATATTTGGCAATTCTCAAATGCGATCACCCTTGGAGAAGGGCCTACTCACGGGGGACTGTCTCACATAGGCTTTCATGCCGCCTATAGGATTGTATCTTGCTCTGTTGTCATGCTAACCCGTTTCCCAACGATATGCGACTATCGCCAGACGCGTTCGCCCTTGGAGAAGGGCGCGGCTAAAGGCCGGGATATACGAAAGCGTCAGCTTTCGAATTTCTGCGTGGCGGAAGAAGGGAATTGTTAGAAATCGGTATTCTGCAAATGGCGGTGATGTGAGATGACGATTATCTCACATGGGCTTTCATGCCGCCGGTAGGATCGTATCTTGCTCTGTTGTCATGCTAACCCGTTTCCCGACTATATGCGACTATCGTCAGACGCGTTCGCCCTTGGAGAAGGGCCTACTCGCTAGGGATTATCTCGCATGGGCTTTCATACCGCCGACGGCTTACTATTTGCCTTCTCTTTTAGCAAAGTCTTCGTAGGTGCGCCGGAGTCCTTCTTCGAGAGAGATTTTAGGCTCCCATCGGAGATTGCATTTGGCTTTGGCGTTGTTCAGGGCGGACCGGTAGATGTCGCCCTCTCTGGGTTTATCATAGGCGGGAACGATCTCTTTGCCGGAGACTTTGGAGAGGATAGCGACCAGTTCTTTCAGGCTGGTTTCCTCGGAAGTGCTGAGGTTGTAGGCGGTATTGGCCGCTTCGGTGGTGAGCGCATCAAGGATGCCGTCTGCGATATCACCGGCATAAACGAAGTCGCGGGTCTGATCTCCATCGCCGAAAATGGTGATGCCTTTCCCTTCAGCCATGCGTTTCGCAAAGATGCTGATGACGCCGCCTTCTCCGCCGTCGCCTTGGCGTTCACCGTAGACATTGGCAAAGCGGAGAATGACATAGTCTATGCCGTAAGCGAGTCGGTAAAGTTCGAGATAATTCTCGGCTGTCTTTTTGGTGAGGCCGTAAAAGGAAAGCGGCTGCTGCGGCAGGGTCTCGGAAATCGGGAGCGCGCTATCGGCCACATCTCCATAGGTCGCCGCGGAGGAGGAGAAGATGATACGCTTGACGCTGTATTTCCGGCAGCACTCGAGGATACGGACCGTGCCGGCGATGTTCTCATGCATATCGCGCTCGGGATCGGTCATGGAGTCGGAGACGAGGGTCTGCGCCGCGAGATGCACGACGGCATCGAAGTGTTCCTTTTTGAAAACGTCTTCGACCGCTTTGTCATGGACATCCATGACGATGAGCTTCATATGCGGGAGCAGGTTCTCACGAAGGCCGGTGGAGAGATTGTCCAGTGCGATGGCTTCATGGCCTGCTGCTTCGAGTGTCCGCATCAGGTGGGAACCGATGAATCCGGCTCCGCCGGTAACAAGTATTTTCATGTATGATTTGCTCCTTTGGTATTTGAGATGTTAGACGTCAGCTACCAGACTGAGAGACTAAATGGAACTAGACGGGGAAACTTCAGATACCTCATGTCTCCTGCTCTCTCAGTCTCCGCCATTTAGATCGTTTTTTACTGATACTTATTACTATTATAACACTCCACCCCTTTGTCTTCCATTTGCAAGAACTCATTCTGTTACACGCAGTATAAACATTTGATGCTCAGCAAGACCTTTAGACTTTAGACTTCAGATTACGCACCAACGTGTCCTCTCTCAGTCTGACATCTGATGTCTCCCATCCGTTCCCGCAGTCTCTAAATCTAATGTCTTCCAGTCTCTTAGTCTCTCACAACAAAAAAGAGCCGCCCGCAAGGGGCTGCTCTTACTGAGTCTGATTCAGTTGATCCAGCGTCTTCTCGAAGCTCTTGGCGAAACGCGCGAGAAACCAGTCGACCTCTTTCATATGAAGGTCTTCGAGTTTTTTTCGTGTCGTGCGATAGGCTTCTTGAAATTCCGGATTTCCATCGCGGACTTCTTCGGCGCATTTGAGGAAGGCTGAGAGGGTATCGGCGGCTTTGGCAAGGGGCCAGAGGGGATCCTGCTCAAGGGTGACGAGATAGGATGCGTAGCTTTCCTGTAGTTCTTCGGGGAGTGTCGCGAGGAGTTTCTTCCTGGCCTCGGTCTCGATCTCCTCATACTTTTCGTGGAGGCCGGGAGTGAAGTATTTCACAGGTGTCGGAAGGTCACCGGTAAAGACTTCGCTGGCATCGTGGTAGAGGGCGAGCATGGCGCAGTGCTCGGGATCTGTCGGCTCATGGAAGATGTCTTGCCGGATGAGGGCGAGGGCGTGGGCGATCATGGCAGTCTGGAGAGTGTGCTCGGCGTCATTCTCGGGGATGGTGCTGCGCATGAGACCCCAGCGGGCGATGTATTTCAGGCGCGACATGTAGGCAAAGAAGGGATAGCTCATTTCATCCTCCCCCATGTATCTCCATAGAACCAGAAATGATGGACGGGCCCATGGCCGTGACCGACGGAGTCTGTCTTCGCACGCGCGATGGCGCCGGTGAGGTAGTCCTTGGCGGCCTCTATTGCGCCTTCGAGAGGAAAACCTTTGGCAAGGCTTGCCGCGATGGCGCTTGAAAGTGTGCAGCCTGTACCGTGGGTATTTTTCGTGTCGATGCGCTCTCCGGGGTAGGCGATGAAGTTTTTGCCGTCATAGAGAAGGTCATCGGCGTCCATGATGTGATGTCCGCCCTTTATGAGGACGGCTTCACACCCGAAGGTCATAAGTATTTCAGCCGCTTTTCGGCGGTCCTGCTCGCTCGTGATGGATATGCCGGAGAGGACCTCTGCTTCGGGGATGTTCGGCGTGATGAGCGCCGCCAGGGGGATGAGCTTTTCTTTATAGAGTGCGATGGCATCGTCCTCGAGCAGTTTGTCTCCGCTGGTGGCAACCATGACAGGGTCGACGACGAGAGGTGCGCTTCGGTGATTTCCAAGGAAATCAGAAACCGTATTCACGATGGCAGCTGTCCCGAGCATGCCTGTCTTGACGGCGTCAGGTGCTGCGTCGTCGTAGATGGCTTCGAGCTGGGCTTTGACCAAGGAGATCGGAGTATTCATAACCATGCCGACCCCCTTCGTATTCTGCGCTGTCAGGGCGCAGATGCAGCTCATGCCGTAGGTGCCGAGGGCAGCAAAGGTCTTCAGGTCTGCCTGGATACCGGCTCCGCCGGAGGAGTCGGAGCCCGCGATGGTGAGTAATTTTTTCATAGGTACCTCCTTGGAAATAGTTAGCTGCTTACAGTGGGCGATCATCAGTCAGTGGATCGTCTCACATTGTTTTTTCATGCCGCTACATGGGATATATCCTGCTCCGTTATCATGCCAATCCGCTTCCCTACGATATGCGACTATCATTAGACGCGTTCGCCCTTGGAGAAGAGGGAACGAGTTTAAGAACTGTCTCATATGGCAAGAAAACGTCCAGTATGCTAACTGGGTAGGCCCTTGGAGAAGGGCCGCGCCAAAGGCGCAGGATGGATCCTCGAAGCGGTAGGGTGACTTATGAGAAGGTCTAAAAAAAGAGAAAGAAGAATCTGCTGCGCAGATTTGTGCCTCGATGAGGCACATCCATCCCGGCCTTTGGCCGCCCCCTTCTCTAAGGGGGAACGCGTTTAAGAACTGTCTCTTATGGCAAGAAAACGTCCAGTATGCTAACTGAGTAGACCCTTAGAGAAGGGCCGCACCAAAGGCGCAGGATGGATTCTCGATGCGGTAGGGTGACTTATGAGTCGGATCCCCAATTATTCTTTCTTCATCAATTTCAGCGACGGTGTAAAGTAGCCGACGAGTTTCCCCTGCCGCCAGCGGAGGTCGTAATCGATGACAGCGATAACGGCAAGGTCAAATTTCACTGCCGCGCTACAGGAGGAGAGCAGGTAGGACTGCAGGAAGGGATGGTGGGATACGAGTGCGATGGGACTGCCGTCGGAGATCAGATGATTCAGCACCATCTGCCAGTTCGAGGAGAGAAGCTCTTCGGCGGTATGGATCTCCTCGGCAAAGCACTCTTCGGCGAGGATCCCCGCCGTCTGGCGCGTGCGCTGGTAGGGGCTGGTAAAGATACGGATGGGATTGTCCTTCAGAAATTTGCTGAGGATGCGCGCACTTTTTCGTGCCTGACGCATGCCCTTCGGCGTCAGGGAACGATTTTTATTGGCGATATCTTCTGTCTCCGGCTCTGCTTCGCCGTGACGCATAAGGATGATGTACATAGATGGCCTCCTTGGTAATGATCATAAATGAGACTCGAAGGCGAGAATACGATAGACCGAGCGCCCGCCAAGTCCAAACGCATGGATCTAAAGTCTGATATCTGATGTCTCCTAGTCTCTTAGTCTCACTCCGGTTTCTCTTCTTTATTGATCCTCGTACTATACTGATCTCTTTCTTTAGCGCTTTTCGCATAGGTCACATTGATATTTTTTCCGACCGTGGTGAAGGTCTGCTCGACGGGCGAACCATTGGCAAGGACCTTCGCAATGACTGCGCGGCCATCCTTGATATGGATCAGTGCCGAGAGTTCATTTTTCATATGAGTCTCCGTGGTCTTCTTTTGCTCATTCTTCACCTGTACGCGTTCGGAAAGCTCGACGATCGAGAGCTTCGCAAGCTGCTCAGGCGACATGTACATCCTGTCGGCAGGGAAATGGAAATGCACCATGCCGTCGATGTACGACAGTACGCGAGTGATGAGGTAGTCCCCACCGGGACGGGTATCCTGCGCCCCGGTAATCTCCATCATACCATCGGCATTTCTGGTGAGCGCGAGATAGATCTCCTCTCCCTTCTCCGGTGCTTTCTCCCCGTGCCACGGAGCTTCGGTGAGAGGCACTGTCACGGGAAGATAATTTCTTTCATAGAAATCCCCCTTGAAATCGATCGCCGCAGGGACCTGATACTCTGCCCCATCGATCATCGTACTGCGATATTCGCCGCGGATCCAGACAAGGCTCGTCAGCTCTACGACTGCCGCCGCCGCAAGGAGAATGAGAGACAGCTTCTTATTCAGCATGGTCGTCCTCCTTTTCTTCCACTGCGGGAACCACCTTTCGCTTCCTCTTCGCAGGCAGGTACAGCAGGAAGCAGACTGCGCCGGAGAGCAATCCAACCATCAGGAAAAAAAGCCCACGCTCAGAGAGCGACAGTGCGGAATCCATCACACGGATCACGCCGTCCGCCGCCAGAAGCGCGACACCGCCCCAGCGCTGCATCGGACGATCCATCTGCACGCCGCGGGCAATGACGGCGACCGAAAGGATCGCACAGAAAATAGAGACCACCGTCGCAGAGAGCGCCCCGGAGGATCCAAAGATCGCGATCATCGCCGAGACCGCCATGATGAAAGGCGTAAGCCCCGCAAGGATCGAGAGCCACTCCTGCTTGACCGCCATACGCACGATAAGCACCGCATCCGCAGCAAGGAAGAGCAGGAAAAGGATCCACAGTGCGTAGCTCCCCGACACATCTGCCCAGACTGCCCCATACGAGCCTTCGAGCAGCACCGCAAAGACCGCGATCCCACCGAAGAAGCGGAGCGCTGCCGCGCCTACGCCATATGAGCGGAAAGCTCCTCCCGCCATCCATGTGAGCGACGCCGCAAGCGAAAAGAAAAGCGTCTGCCACAGCATATTTCCCGCCGACCAGAAGATCAAAAGGAGAATGCCGACCGCCCAGACCCAGGAGAAGCACACGACAGCGCGGTCACGACGCTCCCGCAGCAGATGCGCCAGCATCACGAGCGCCGTCAGCATGTAAAACCACGAAAGAAACTCCGGCCAGCCGCGCACCGGTGCCGTATAGAAGACCCCCACGGACACGATCATATACAAGATGCCGGACGCCGCCGAGCTTGTCACGAGCGTCAGCACCAAAAGCAGCAAACCGCAAAGCGAAAGACCCACGTAGAGATCATCCGTCAGCTTGAAAGAATCCGCCACCATCCAGAAAGCAGCGAGAATGCTCACACCGTGGAATGCAGCAGCCGACTCGCGCAGGAATACAGGCATACGGTGATGCCACGTCTTCGCCGGCTCCAGACGCTCCTCTTCCATGAGCGCTCCCCAGAGCTGCGCCTTTTTGCCGATGCGCTGCGCCCTTTCCAGACTCCCTGCCGAGTCTGACACCTCATCGAGCACCCCCGATGCGCCAAAGGGCATCGCTGCCCCCTTGACTGCGACTGGATCATCCGGGATCCTCCGATCCAGCAGCACCATGGTGGCCACGAAGAGAAGCGAGACCAGCAAAGGAACGAGTGCCAGCAGAAACCGCTCATCCTGCGTGAGCCCATTCCACAGCCCTGCTCCCAGAAATCCCAGTCCGCCCAGAAGGCAGACCAGCGCCATCACAAAGAAGGCCTCCTTGTACGGCCCCGGTTTCCCCTTCCGGTACCGGGCCAGCAGCACCTTCCCCTCTTCTTCACTGATGAGCTTCTCTTTCACCCATGCGGGCACCTCGCGCTTCAGCCAGTGCCTGTTTGTCATACTATCACTCCTACGATCGGACTTTTTATCATAAAATCAAAACGCCGCGTCTAGGGAAACACTGATTAAATCGTTGTCAGATTTTACTCTTGAATTTTTATACATGACGAGGAATAACCTGACGCGAATAGCGAGCTATTTAAGGAAGGCTATGACGAAGCTATGTATAAAAATTCTTGTAGAATCTGACTCTGCGATTGAATCAGCGTTTCCCTAGAAATGCAATGGCATTCACTGCTTTTATTGTATACAACAATGGATGAAAAAGCTAGAGAAACACGAATGAAATCCCACGGCAAGAATGAAACGGAAGAGATCGCCCGATCGCAGAAAAAGCACCAGTCATAAAGGCTGATGCTTTTTTAGAAAGATCATGATCACATGCAAGGCTTGGAGGGAGAGACCTCCATACCATCACCTATTTCATTAGAAAGAAAGACGCACACCCGATTCCGCATCCATTCTGCGAAGCCACCCGCTCCCCCGTATCGTCATCCTGAGCGGAGGAAAACGCCCCATGTGTGAAAACCCCCAGCCAGAACAGTTGAGGACTGAGCCGAAGGATCTCATGCCACACATATGAGACGATCCACTCCCCGCTTATCAAAGGAATGACTGGTGACTGGGAGACTTTATAAGCCTTCCCCGCAAGGGAAGGGAGACCGCATCAGCGGCGCTCGGGTGCTTTCATAAGCAGCACAAATGCGCCTCTCTTTCCCT
>FR879457.1 GCA_000434475.1 Dialister sp. CAG:486 | reverse complement strand
CCTTCCTATGGAAGGAGGTGCCCCGAAGGGGCGGAGGTTGGATGGGGAAAGCGGTATCCCCCGACACAAAGCCTTCCCCGCGGGAGACGGGGCGCGGTATCCATTTCTCATTCACAAATTTCCATCTATCCATGATATAATAAAGTGTATTATGGAGGAATTATATATGAACGAAGCTACACAGAAAAATACAGCTCTCACTCTGCCGCTCGCAGCAATGAGAGATATTGCTATTTATCCCAAAATGACGGTCAGTGTCGACATTGGCCGTGATGAATCCGTTGCTGCCGTACGTCTTGCGATGCGCCGTGACCGCTACCTTGTCTGCGTGATGCAGAAGGATGGGAAGAAAGAAGACATCGACCTTTCGAACCTGTACGAATACGGCACGGTGGTGAAAGTGAACCAGATGCTTCAGCTGCCCGGCGGTCTCGTTCGCATTCTGGTGGAAGGCGTCTCCCGTGTGCATGTGGTGCATGCGGAGATGAAAGAGACCTGCATCTCTGCAGAAGTAGACGATGCAGAGGAATACACCGAAGATCCCCTCAAGGCCGAGGCGTATCGCCGTCTGCTCATCAAGAATTTCTTTGAATGGATGAGAAATACAGGCAAGGGGATGCAGGAAGACCAGATGAACCAGCTGAAACAGATCGATGATCCCGGCGAGACCGCTGATTTCATCTCCTCGCAGCTCCTGCTTGCGCCGAAGAAGCGGCAGGAGATCCTAGAGACATTAGGCGTCATCGAACGACTGAAGATCGTCAGCGAGTGCGTGGATCGTGAAGTCGCCATCGGCGAGCTGGAAAGCGACATCAATCAGGAAGTCAGAAAACGGATGGACAAGGAGCAGCAGGACTATTTCCTGCGCACGAAAGTGAAGACCATCCAGGACCGCTTGGGTGACACCGTAAGTCAGCAGAAGGAAGCGGAAGAATACCGTGAGAAGCTGAAAGCCTCTGCCATCCCCGAAGAAGAGAAGGGAAAGCTCGAGAAGGAGATCGACCACCTCGCCTCGATGCCGCCGATGATGGCGGAGACTGCCGTCGCCAGGAACTATCTGGACTGGGTCTTTGACCTGCCATGGGGCAAGGAAAGCGAAGACATCCTCGACCTTTCGCATGCGAAGGAGATCCTTGACGAAGACCATTACGGCCTGACCAAGATCAAAGAACGCATCCTCGAATACCTCGCCGTCCGTGTACTTGCTCCCGATGCCAAAGCGCCGATCATCTGCTTTGTAGGGCCGCCAGGTGTCGGCAAGACATCACTCGCACAGTCCATCGCACGCTCCATGGGCAGGAAATTTGCCCGCATCGCCTTAGGCGGCGTCCATGATGAAGCGGAGATCCGCGGACATCGCCGTACCTACATCGCAGCGATGCCCGGACGATTCATCGAAGCCATCAACCAGGCACAGACGAAGAATCCACTCATTCTCCTCGACGAGATCGACAAAGTCTCCTCTGACTTCCGCGGCGACCCTGCCTCGGCCCTCTTAGAAGCTCTCGATCCCGAGCAGAACAAAACCTTCCACGACAACTACATCGACATTCCTTTCGACTTCTCGAAAGTCTTCTTCCTCGCGACAGCGAACTCCGTCGCCACCATTCCACCGGCTCTCTTAGACCGCATGGAACTCATTGAGCTCTCCGGCTACACCGAAGAAGAAAAGCTGGAGATCGCAAAGAAATACCTCGTGCCCCGCCAGAGAGAAAGAAACGGCCTCAAAGCGAAAGACATCAATTTCACTCCGGCCCTTCTCCGCCGCGTCATCCGGAGCTACACCAGAGAAGCCGGCGTCCGCAATCTTGAACGCACCATCGGCGCTCTCTGCCGCAAAGTCGGTAAAAAAATCGTTCTTGCCGATGACAGCCTGCCGACACTGACTGCCAAGACCATAGAAAAATATCTTGGCCCCGTGAAATACATGCCCATGTCCGAAGAACACAGCGATATGGTCGGCCGCGTGAACGGTCTCGCATGGACCGCCGTCGGCGGCGAAGTCCTCGACACCGAAGCTGTCACCATCAAAGGCAAGGGTCACCTCATCCTGACCGGACAGCTCGGTGACGTCATGAAAGAATCTGCCGAGACCGCCTATACCTACATCCGAAGCCGCGCCAAAGCACTCGGGCTCGCCGAAGACTTCTATGAGACACTTGACACCCACATCCACCTTCCGGAAGGCGCCGTACCGAAAGACGGCCCATCCGCCGGTATCACCATGGCCACCGCACTCGCCAGTGCCTACACCGGACGCAAAGTCAGAGGCGATACCGCCATGACCGGAGAGATCACCCTCACCGGCGAAGTCCTCCCCATCGGCGGACTCAAGGAGAAGGTGCTTGCTGCCAGCCAGTTCGGGATCAAGCAGATCCTCCTCCCGGAAAAGAACAAACGTGACCTCGATGAGATCCCCCGATCCGTCCGCGATCAGCTCCACTTCGTCTGCGTCAAAAACGTCGATGAAGTCCTCGAACATGCGCTGGTGAAATAGGGGCTGGGATTAGTATAGCTTTGCCTGTAGCGTCATCCCTACCTGAAAACAATACCGAAGACGCAAAGCCTTCCCCGATTGGGAAGGCAAAGAGGAGGCGGCTTCGCCG
>FR879456.1 GCA_000434475.1 Dialister sp. CAG:486 | reverse complement strand
CGCGGCAGATGGAACGCGAAAATGAGATGATCGTTATTTCACGTCGGCTTTTTATTTTGCGTGGCTGGCAGCAGAAATAGACACCGCACCTCGCATCCACCTCTTCCTTCTTCTCCGTCATAGGCAAAATACAGTGATTGACGGCGAAAAAAAGCAGCCCTTCGGCTGCTTTTTTACTTGATATACATTTCATACACGATCTTGCAGAAGAAGATCGAAAGGACCAGAAGAATGATCGGCTTCACATTGCGCGCGCCGCCCTTTTCAAAGTAGAGCGCACCCAGATAGTTGCCTGCCATCCCGAAGAGGCCGGCGATGATGCCCAAGGGGAAGAGTACCTTGCCATGTAGGAGGAAGATGCAGAGCGCAGCGATATTCGTCGTCGAATTGATGACCTTCGTCACGCCGTTCGCCTCTTTCAGCGGAAGATGCGCGATGCCCGTCAGAAGCAGCAGCAGGAAGGTGCCGGTGCCGGGGCCGTAGAAGCCATCATACACGCCGAGGAAGAGGGCAGTCACCATGCTGAGGATGACCGTTTTCTTATACGTGTACGGCGATTTCTCTGTGACCAGTACATTGCCTCGCGTGAGGTAGAGCCCTGTCGCAGGGAGAACGATCAGCATGAAGATCATAAAGATCTTCGCATCCATCAGGAGAGCAAGATTCGCGCCCAGCGAGGAACCGGCGAAGGCGCAGACCACGCAGGAGAGCGAGAGCTTCCACGGGATGAAGCCGCTTTTGGCAAATTTGAATGTCGCAAGCACTGTTCCCATCGTCGAGCTCATCTTATTTGTCGCAATGGCATTATGGACGGGAAGCCCGGAGAGCAGGTAGCCCGGCAGGGAGATCAGCCCGCCGCCTCCGGCGATGGCATCGACGAAGCCCGCAAGCATGACCAGCGGGCAGATGACAGCATATTGAAGAAATGTTTCCATGGGTAGCTCCTTAGTGACTGATGATGAGAGACTGCTTTGGTGGATTCTGTTTTCTGAAAACAGCCGATTTCCTTATCATAGCATATCTGAGGAGGATGGGAAATAAAAAACTGCGGGCCTGCGAATGAAAGCCCACAGTTTTTTACTAAGGAAACACTGATTCAATCGTTATCGGATTTCATTCTTGGATTTTTATACAGAGCGAGGAGACAGAGGGCGCGAATAGCGAACTATTTAAGGAGAATGTCGACGACACTATGTACAAAAATCCATATGAAATCCGATTCTGCGATTTAATCAGCGTTTCCTTAAGGGAAACCAAATGCGAAGAAAGCAGCATTTCCTTACGAAAGGCAATGGATAGAGAGCGCACTTGGTTTTTCTTTTTACTGATCCATTATTTCAATGTACCTATGATCTCGGCGCAGGCGCTGCAGGCCGGGCAGTCGCAGAAGCGAGCGCCCTTTTCCTTGATGTCCTTCGCATGAGCGAGGAGGGCAGCGGCTCTTTCCTCCCCGAAGAGTGCTTTGCCGGCGTCAGAACCGGCAAAGCCGATCAGTCCATCGATCGGCATGATGTCTGCTTCGGCTTCCTTTTTCAGAATAGCCGTGGCTGCTTCTTCGTCAGCGGTGCCGGCTGCAGCGAGCCACTTTTTACAAGCGGCCTTTGCTTCCGGGCAAGCAGAGGGAGCGGCGATGAGGTTCTTTACTGCTTCGGTGAGTGTGTTTCTGATTTCTTCTGTCATAAGGATCATCCTTTCTTTCAACCAATGGATATATTTATTATACGCGCATAGGCAAAGGGACGAACAGTCATGTCTTGTACCTGATCGCGGGGAAGGATGACGCCGTAGGGGATGTTCCCACACTGCCAATGCCCTCTAAAATACGGGCCAATATCGGTTTTAATAGGGACGGATAGTCCTCATTGATCACTTCTGGGAGTATGTCCGCTTTACGGCAAACAGGACCTATCTCATGGAATGATACCGTCAAAGCCGCCGGAAACGAAAACGTTTCCGGCGGCTTTTTACTTTTTATAACAAGTCTGTTATAAAAGGAGCAGCAATGCCTTTGCATGGCTGTTTGTACTTCTGATGAAGGAGACTAAGAGACTGGGAGACATCAGGCATCAGACTTCTGGTATCTGATGTCTGCAAGTCCCCAAGTCTAAAGTCTCTAAGCCTCTTAGTCTAATTTCTAGTCACCAGCCACTTCAGCCTATATCAAATTTGTTATGATATAGGGGATATACTCCCATCACCATGCCTTTTGTGATAGGAATGTGAATTCTCTTCGGTTCGGCCTGTTTCAGTATTGGAAGAAATAGAGAATTTCAAGTAAGATGTATACAGATGAAGCAATCATCCGGACAACGTGCACAGTTCGAGACATAGAGTGATAAAAAAATGGAGGATTTACTCATGAAAAAGTTAAAGATCGCTTATACTGACAAAGCTCTGGAAATCTTCGGGGCTATCACCGGCCGCGAGCAGGCTGACTTCGCCCGCACTGATTTCACAGATGTGGCTGCTGTCGTTATCACGGATCAGGACAAAGATGTCCTTCGAAAGGAAATGATTGCCGCTTTCAAGATCCCGGTGCTGATGATCAAGACCGGCGAAGGCCTGAAAGAAGACGCACTGCTTTCCAAGGTATACCGCGTCATGGATCTCAATGAGACCGACCATGATTTCTACGCTCGCCAGATCGAGAGCGCTGCGGCTCACTATGAAGAAGATGTGCTGCCGCCATTCTTCCGTGACCTCAAGAAATATGTCGAAAATGGTTACTCCCAGTTCGACTGCCCAGGCCACCAGGGCGGTGCTTTCTTCCGCAAGCATCCGGCAGGCCGTGCATTCTATGAATTCTTCGGCGAGAATACCTTCCGCGCTGACCTCTGCAACGCTGACGTAGCGATGGGTGACCTTCTGATCCATGAAGGTCCGGCACTGGCAGCACAGAAACACGCAGCCCGCGTATACAATGCAGACAAGACCTACTTCGTACTGAACGGCACCTCCACTTCGAACAAGGTGGTTCTGAATGCAGTCCTGACACCGGGCGATATCGTTCTCTTCGATAGAAACAACCATAAATCCATCGACCATGGCGCACTGGTTCTGGCAGGCGCGACCCCGGTCTATCTGGAAACCGCAAGAAATGCGTTCGGCTCCATCGGCGGCATCCCGGAACACTGCTTCGACGAAGACTACATCAGAAAGCTCGTCGCTGAAAAAGATCCGGTGAAAGCACAGGCAAAGCGCCCGATCCGTCTCGCCGTCATCCAGCTCGGCACCTACGACGGCTGCATCTACAATGCCCGTCAGGTCGTAGATAAGATCGGTCACCTCTGCGATTACATCTTCTTCGACTCCGCTTGGGTCGGCTACGAACAGTTCATCCCGATGATGAAGGACTGCAGCCCGCTGCTGCTCGACCTCGGACCGGAAGATCCGGGCATATTCGTCAGCCAGTCCGTCCACAAACAGCAGGCTGGTTTCTCCATGACCTCTCAGATCCACAAGAAAGACTCCCACATCAAGGGTCAGGATCGCTACGTACCGCATAAGCGCGTGAACAATGCATTCATGATGTATGCATCCACCTCTCCGCTCTACCAGCTCTTCGCAGCACTCGATGTTAATGCGAAGATGCATGAAGGCGAAGGCGGCAAGAAGCTCTGGGTCGACGCTGTAAAGACTGTGATCGAGACCAGAAAACAGGTGCTCCGCAACTGCCACTACATTCGTCCGCTCGTACCGCCGATGGTCCATGGCAAGAAGTGGGAAGAGGGCAATACCGAACAGATGGCAAATGACATGGATTACTGGGCATTCGAACCGGGCGCTAAATGGCATGGTTTCGATGGCTACGGCAAGGGCCAGTACTTCATCGATCCGATGAAGCTGCAGTTCGTGACCGAAGGCATCGACGTAGAAAATGGCGGCTATGAAAAATTCGGTATCCCGGGCAACATTCTCGCAAACTACCTGCGTGAAAACGGCATCATTCCGGAAAAATGCGACCTGAACGACATCCTCTTCCTGATGACTCCGGCAGAAAGCGCGACCAAGATGGATGACCTCGTAGCGAAGCTCATCCGCTTCGAACAGCTCATCGACGAAGATGCTCCGATGGCTGAAGTACTCCCGTCCATTTACAACGCATACGAAGAAAAATACAGAGGATACACCATCCGCCGTCTGTGCCAGGAAATGCATGATTTCTACAAAGACCGCAAAGTATCCACCCTGCAGAAGCAGCTCTTCCTCGCTGACTACTTCCCTGAATATGTGATGAATCCGCAGGAAGCACAGTTCGAATACATGAGAGGCCACGGCGACCTCGTCGACCTCACCGAAGCGGAAGGCCGCATCGCTCTTGAAGGCGCTCTTCCATATCCGCCAGGCGTTCTCTGCGTACATCCGGGTGAACGTTGGTCCAAGACCGCAGTCACTTACTTCTTAGACCTTGTCGAAGGCATCAACCAGCTCCCGGGCTTCGCTCCTGAAATCCAGGGCGTCTATGTACAGACCGGTGAAGACGGGCTGAAACATGCTTACGGCTATGTTCTGAAGAAAGAATTTGAAAAATAAAGCAACGCTTCGTTGACGGCAAGGGGAGCGGGAAGCATCGCTCCCCGCAGCCATCAATGAGACACAGACAAATACATAAGGGGATCATCATGAGCAAAAGTGCAAATAAAATGAGCGTCCTTCAGCTGACCATCCTCACTGCGGTGAATATGATGGGCTCGGGCATCATCATGCTGCCGTCGAAGCTGGCACAGGTGGGCGCACTCTCTATCGTTTTCTGGCTTGTCACGGCGGTAGGCTCCATGGCCTTGGCCTACGTCTTTGCCAAGTGCGGCATGTACAGTAAAAAAGGCGGCGGCATGGGCGGCTACGCAGAATACTCCTTCGGCAAGGCCGGCAACTTCCTTGCTAACTATACCTACGGTGTGTCTCTGAGCTTTGCGAATACAGCGATCGCGATCTCAGCGGTGGGGTATGCGCTGGGGTTCCTCGGGACGACGCTTGATCCGGTCATGACCTGCGCGGCGACGGTCTTCACACTCTGGCTGGCTACTGTTCTGAACTTTGGCGGCGCAAAATACACCGGTCAGGTCTCTTCCGTTACCGTCTGGGGCGTCATCATCCCATGTATCGGCCTGGCGATCGTCGGCTGGTTCTGGTTCTCGCCATCCCTGTACTCTGCAAACTGGAATATTCATAACCTGGGATTCGGTGAAGCGGCTATCAATGCGATCACGATGACACTCTGGGCATTCCTCGGCATGGAATCTGCCTGCGCGAATGCTGATGCTGTCGACAACCCGGAAACCAACGTACCGAAAGCCGTTCTCGGCGGTACACTCCTCGCAGCAGCCTGCTACATCGTTTCTACCAACATCATTTTCGGTATCGTCCCGGCAGAAGAACTGGCTTCCAGCTCCGCTCCGTTCGGTCTCGTATTTGCTTCGATGTTCGGACCGACCATCGGCCGTGTCATCATGGGCCTCATGGTTCTCTCCTGCTTCGGTTCTCTCCTTGGCTGGCAGTTCACCATTGCCAATGTATTCAAAGCAGGTGCTGACGAAGGCTACTTCCCGGCAT
>FR879455.1 GCA_000434475.1 Dialister sp. CAG:486 | reverse complement strand
CACTCCGATGATACGAGTAGGCCCTTGGAGAAGGGCCGCGCCAAAGGCGCAGGATAGAGTGCCTCGAAGAGGCACAACTCTACGCAGCGGTATGAAAAACGATATGAGACGATCCGTCTTTCTTGCGTGTCATGGGGGCCGAAGTAGAGGCATCCTTCTTGCAGAGCGGTAAATCGTGAGCGAGGGAAAGGCGAAAAAGGAAGCACCAAGGTGTCGTTTGAGTGAGGGCGCATGTGTACATATGGCGGCAGTGCAATAAAGATTCCTCGGCTTCGCTCGGGATGACGGTACTTGGGGAGCGGATGGTCTCACGGGGCGGCGGCATCGCTGCCTTTTTAGAAGAGGGTATTCTCGTATCGAAGACCTAATCCCTAGCCACCAATCCCTAGCTACTAGTCGCTAGTCATGCCAACGACAGGGTGCGATATTTCCAACATTGTTGGATGGGCGTTTTCTATTTATGCTATAATGAGGAAAAATCCTTGATGGTAAGAAGGAGGCGGTCGCATGGAAGAACTGCGCGGTGGAGCGGATGTGGTGCTGAAGAAGATCATGCGACAGGCGGCGGCTGAGAGGGCGAGTGATGTCCATATCGAGCCGGGGGCTTCCTTTGTGCGGGTGCGGTTTCGGAAGGACGGGCTGCTTTCGGATCGCTTTTGTCTCTCTTCCTCCATGGCGCCGAATCTTTCGGTGCGCGTGAAGGTCCTTGGGCGGCTGGATGTGGGGGAGAGCCGTTTGCCGCAGGATGGGAGCTGGGCGGAGGAGATTGATGGGGTGCCGTATGATTTCCGTATTTCTGTCCTGCCTTCGATGTATGGGGAGACGATCGTCATCCGTATCCTGTCGGGGCGGGTGAATTTTATCGAGAAGAATGAGCTGGGGATGCGAAGGGAGCAGGAGTCGCTGTTTCGGCGGGCGCTTTCCAAGGGGCAGGGGCTGATCCTCACGACGGGGCCGACGGGCAGCGGAAAGACGTCGACGTTGTATGCGGCGCTGAAGCTCTTGAATCAGGAGACGGTGAGTATCATTTCTATCGAGGATCCGGTGGAGTACCGGCTGCCGGGCGTGACGCAGATCCAGGTGAATGAGCGCTCGGGGCTGTCCTTTGCGCGAGGGCTGCGTTCGCTGGTACGGCAGGATCCGGATATCGTGATGATCGGGGAGATCCGTGACAGGGAAACGGCGGAGATCGCGATCCATGCCTCGCTCACGGGGCATCTGGTGCTGTCGACGCTCCACACGATGAGCGCGGCCGCTGCGCCGCTTCGTCTGATGGATATGGGCATACCGCCCTATCTTCTTTCAGCGTCGCTGTCGCTGGTGATGGCGCAGCGGCTGGTACCGAGGCTTTGTCCTTCCTGCAAAAGGGAGGTGGTCTTGACGGAGGATCTCCTGACGGCCCACGCTCTGCCGCGCTCCCTTGCAGGGCAGGCAGCTTACGAGCGGGCGGGTTGTGAGGCCTGCCGTCATCGCGGTTTTTCCGGGCGGACGGGGGTCTTTGAGATGATCGCCATCGGAGACAGCGAGAGACGCATCCTGCATCAGGATTTCTCGCAGGAGAAGCTGCAGCAGGCGATGCGGAAAGCGGGACAGAAAACGATGGGCGAGTCGGCACTTCTTCTGATGGAAGAGGGGGAGATCTCGCCGGAGTCGGCGGCGGTCATTCTGGCCGGGGAGGCATGAGATGGATATAGAAAAACTGCTGGCAGCGAATCCTGCCATGACGGATATTCACTTGACCGAGGGGCTGCCTCTTATGATCCGTGTCTATGGGGCGCTGAAGAAGATGAAGGAGATCGCGGAGCCTCAGCTCTTTGCAGAGCTCATCTCTTCCTATGTGCCTCCCGATAGGCAGGCGGTGTATCAGCGGACAGGAAGCGCGGACAGTGCGTTTTCTTTGGGAAATGTCCGCTGCCGTCTGCATCTGTATCGCAGCGGCGGTCTGGCATCGGCGGCGATCCGCATTCTGCCGGAGCTTTCTTTGCTCGGCGCGGATCCCGACAGGACGTGGCTGGAGAAGGTATCGCAGCTGTCGCACGGGCTTGTCCTCATCACGGGCTCTTCGGGAAGCGGCAAGAGTACGACGATGGCGCGCATTCTTTCACTGATCAGCCAGAAGAGAGCCTGTCATGTGGTGACGCTGGAGGATCCGGTGGAGTACGTGATCCCTATGGAGAAGGCGCTCATCCATCAGCGGGAGATCGGGCGTGATGTGGCGGATTTTCCGCAGGGCATCCGTGATGCGCTGAGAGAGGATCCCGATGTCATCGCGCTGGGTGAAATGCGGGACAGCGAGACGATCTCTGCGGCGCTGACGGCGGCGGAGACGGGGCATCTGGTGCTGGGGACGCTGCACACGACGCGCGCGAAGGATGTGCCTGCCCGCATCATCCATGCGTTTCCCGGCGATCGGCAGGAGGAGATCCGGGGGCTTCTGGCGGCGAATCTCGTGACGGTCTCTTCTCAGATGCTCTATCGCAGCGGCAAGGAGACATGGCTCCTGCGTGAGATCCTGACGAATGTCGCTGCCGTCGCGCATCTGATCCGCGAGGGCAAGGAGGAGCAGATCCCGTCGTATATGGAAATGGGACTTTCGCAGATGCGGACGATGAAGCAGGCGATGTATGCCATGAAGGGAATCAGTGAACGGGAAAGGGAACGGCTTTTGAAGAGTTTGGAATAAATTGTGCGCCTCTTCCACCCCTTTTGAACCCGTTGAACCTGTTGAACCTGTTTACCAAGTCATCAGTCACTCATTTCCCACAGCAAAGGACCATTCATGAAACAATTTCACTATAAGGCTTATGACGAAGAGGGCGGGATCCACGAAGGAAGCCTTGCGGCAAGGACGAAGCGGGAAGCAGCGGCAGCCCTCTTCTCGGAAGGGCTGTCGGTCATCCGCCTTTTTGAGGAGAAAGAGACGCATCGTTTTTTCCGCGCGCGGCCTTTTGCAAGCCGCCGCGCGCTGTCCCTTCTGGCTTCGTCCTGGGCAGCACTCCTTTCCGCTGGGCTGACGGTGACGGAGTCGCTCTCGCTCCTCGCGTCGAAAGAAAGACCGCAGGAGAGAAGGCTCCTCCTCACTGCGAGAGAGCGGATCGCGAGCGGGCATTCTCTGTCGGAGAGCTTTGCGGCGGGCGGCTGGTGTCCGTCTTTTTTTATTTCTCTGCTGGAAGTGGGAGAAATGACGGGGACACTGCCGTCGGCCCTCAAACACATCGCGCTGTACTATGAGAAGGAGGATCTGTTCCGGCGGCGCCTCTCGCGTTCGCTGGCGTATCCGCTCTTTGTGCTTGCCTTCGCGCTGGTGCTTCTTCTGGTGATCCTGCTCTTCATCCTGCCGTCCTTTGCGATGCTTTTCGAGACGCTGGGGATCACGCTGCCGCTGGCGGCCCAAGCGGGGCTGGCGCTGGGGCTTTTCCTTCGGCACTGGGGGATGCTTCTTGGCCTTATACTCTTCGCTGTCCTGATCGCCGGAGCGCTGTACCTTCGGACGCGCGCGGGCCGGCGGCGAAAGGAAGTGTGGCTCTACCGCTCTGCCTTTTATCGCCGTCTGCTGCTCATCCGATTCACTCTTTCGCTGTCCTCTTTCCTCGAAAGCGGAAAGCCGCTCTCGGAAGCGCTCGCCGCCAGCATGAAGGTGCTGGGCAATCACGTGGCAGAAGAAAAGGTGCGCGGTATGGAGAGAAAGCTGATGCAGGGGGAGAATTTTGCGAGCGTATGGGAGGAAAGCGGGTTCTGTTTCCCGCTCCTCTTTGAGCTTTGTCAGGTGGGACTTTCGAGCGGGGAGCTGCCGCGATTTCTGGATCAGGCAGCAAGGCTCATGACGGCGGAAACGGAGGAGAAGCTCCGTCATTTCCGCCATATCGCGGAGCCTGCCATGCTGCTCTTCGTGGGCGGCCTCACGGCGCTTGTCCTCTTTTCGGTCATGCTGCCCGTTTTCCGGATGGCGGGAAGTCATTTGGGGTAGGGAAATGCGGATCGCCTCTCTGTGATTGATCCCGTGTTTCCACAGATCAAGGAGAATCAACATGTCCACAGCAGTCATTTTCGACATGGACGGCACGCTTTTTGATACGGAGGCCGTCTTTCAGAAGTATTGGAATGCCATTGCAAAAGAACGGGGCATCGTACTGCCGGATGCTTTCAAGTATGAGATCTGCGGCACCTCGGGCGAGGTGATGAACCGCATCATCGAGAAGCATTATCGGGTGAAGGATGGCACGGAGATCCAGCGGGAGTGCAAGCGGCGCGTGGCAAAGGAGCTTGCATGCGGCGTGCCTCTGAAGCCCGGCTGCCGAGAGATCCTTGCATCGCTTCACGCATGCGGCATCCCCATGGCGATCGGGAGCAGCGGGCGGCGGGCGCAGATCGAGAGCAATCTGTCTGTCAGCGGCCTTACGTCCTATTTCTCTGCCGTTGTGAGCGGAGATGAAGTCCTTCACGGGAAGCCGGCACCGGATATTTTTCTGCTGGCTGCGAAAAGACTGGGCGTCCCTCCGGCGGATTGCTACGTCTTTGAGGACAGTCCGAATGGCATCCGTGCGGCGCACGCAGCCGGCATGAAGCCGATCCTCATCCCCGACCTCATGCCTGTCACGGAGGAGATCGCATCGCTCACGGTCGGCGTGTACAAGGTGCTGACAGATGCTTTGGAAGGATCGGTGGCTGGTGACTAGTGACTAGGGATGAGTAGCTAGGGACTAAAAGAGAGTACCTCTCATCTAGGGAAACGCTGATTAAATCGCAGAGTCAGATTTCATAAGAATTTTTATACACTGCTTCGTCATTATTCTCCTTAAATAGCGCGCTATTCGCGTCGAATAATTCCTTGTATTGTATAAAAATTCAAGAATGAAATCTGACAATGATTTAATCAGTGTTTCCCTAAAATTCATGGCGCTTCTGATTTTTATGCGCCGTCCCTCCTTGGAACCTATAGAACCTATGAAACCTCTTTCTCGCCATTGACAGTATTTTTATGTTATGATTAGAAACAACAAAGATTTCTATCATAGGAGGACGCATGAAAATATATCAAACGATGGGACTGGGATTGGCGCTCCTGCTTTCCCTTTCTGTGACTGGCTGCGGGGTGAAGCAGGTAGCGATGAGCGGTGAGGGAGAGAGCTATGCCGTGGTTGATGCGACGGGGCAGGAAGTGAAGATCCCCGGCAAGCCAAAGCGGATCTTGGGAAATTCGGCATCGATTGATACGATGCTTCTGGGTGTCGTGACTGCGGATCATCTGGTGGGAGCGACGGAGGCGGATCGTGATCCGGCGATTTCCTATATCGCAGAGGATACGAAGGATATCCCGATGACCATTCCTCTCGCGGGGCTGTCGATGGAGCTTGTGACGCAGGCGCGGCCGGATCTGGTGGTGGCTTCGACATACACGAAGGGCGAGGAGCTCACGATGTATCGCAATCTGGGCATCCCTGTCGTGGTGATCGACGGGCCTCGCTCGATCCAGCAGGTGAAGGATGATGTGCGGATCATTGCGGCGGCGGTCGGGGAGAAGGAGCGCGGCGAGAATGTGATCCGCGAGATGGACCGCCAGCTGAAAGAGGTGGATGATACGCTGGGAGCGCGTACGGACAAGAAGCCGGTGGTGTACCTGGTCTCGCAGATGACACGCTATGGGGGACCCGGCTCGATGTTCCACGAGCTTTTGACGCGGGCGCGTCTGGAGAATGCGATCGAGAAGGCAGGCGGCGCGAATGGGCAGGCCATTTCGCCCGAGCTCATCGTCAAGGCGGATCCGGATATGCTCTTCGTCTCGACCGACCGTTCCTCGGATACGACGGGTGCAGGGAAATATCGGGACGATTTTCTGGCAAATCCGGCGATCGCTCAGATGCGCGCGGCTCGGCACATCGCTCCTATCGATGACCGCTATATTTACGCCGCCTCGCAGAATTGTGTCTACGCGGTGAAGGCGATGGCGAATGCGGGATACGGAGATCTCTTCGATCTGTCAGATGAAAAGCAGATACGCGGATACTAAGGAAAACTAGGAATGGGAAATGTAGGTGGCGGCTGCGCCGCCATTTTATAGGAGAAAAACGGCGTTGACGGAGTGAGGGAATCGTGCTAAGATACGGATAGGCAAATGTGAATATACCCATGTGGTGCCAAAAGAAAGAACCCCTATGAGATCTCGTACATCTCATAGGGGTTCTTTCTTGATGTAGGCTTATCAAGCACTGCTAGTAATTTCCGTCAAGCCATTTGCAAATATAGTAGGCTACGATACTTGCTGCGACAGAAATCAAAAATGTGAATATACTTTCCATACAGGTGCCTCCCTCCCGTCACGATTCTCCGGGGAGTTGCAGTGTGACGCAATTAGTATAGCAGAAATGACAGGCAGCAGCCAGCGGCCGGGGGATATTCCCATTCCCATCCAAAAAGGCGATGTGAAATAACGATCATCTCATTTTCGCGT
>FR879454.1 GCA_000434475.1 Dialister sp. CAG:486 | reverse complement strand
CCAAAAGAGCCACAGAAATGCGGCGCATTTCTGTGGCTCTTTCCTCTCTTAGCAGTACGCGAGTGCTGCTTCAAGTCTATCCATGGTCTTTTCTCTTCCGAAAAGTTCCATCATTTCAAACATGCCCGGGCCCTGGGTCACACCGGTCAAAGCGATACGAGTCGGTTCGTAAGCAGCTTTGCCCTTGATGCCCTGTGCTTTCATGCATGCATTGAAGCATTTCTTGATCTCTGCCTGATCGAAGGTCTCAAGTGCTTTCAGATCTTCGATGAAGGCTTTAAGGAGCTTGCCGCTGGTTTCTTCCTTCATGACAGCAAGGACATCTTCGTCGGTGATCTTCGGCATATCTTCGAAGAAGAATCTCAACTCATCGGCTGCCTGACCTGCGAAGTAGATGTGGTCTTTCATGAACCAGATGACCTTCTTCAGCCAGTCTTTCTTTTCTTCACTGACAGCAGCATCCACATAGCCGGCTTTCACAAGGAATGGGACGATCAGATCATAGAGCTGGTCTGCGTCCAGCTTCTTCATGTACTGGAAATTGATCCAGTTCAGTTTATTGATATCGAAGACAGCATCATTCGAGGAGACACGCTTCATGGAGAACTGTTTGATGAGCTCTTCTTCCGTGAAGATTTCCTGTTCGCCCTTCGGGGTCCAGCCGAGGAGCGCCAGATAGTTCACGACCGCTTCCGGCAGGTAGCCCATATTTCTGTATTCGGTGACAGAGGTCGCCCCATGGCGCTTGCTCATCTTCTTATGATCTTCACCGAGAATCAGGGAGATATGACCAAATTTCGGAGGCTTATAGCCAAGTGCTTCATAGATGGCAAGCTGGCGCGGGGTATTCGAAAGATGTTCTTCCGCGCGGATGACATGGGTGACTTCCATGAAGGCATCATCGATCACGACAGCGAAATTGTAGACCGGGATACCGTCGGATTTCATGATGATGAAATCACCGACACCGGCCGCCTGAAATTCGACATGCCCGCGAACCATGTCATCAAAAGCAAAGACGCCGTCTTTTCTGACCTTGAGACGGACGACCGGCTTTCTGCCTTCGGCTTCGTACTTGGCTTTTTCTTCTTCGGTGAGGTGGCGGCAGTGTTCATCATAGATCGGAGTCTTGCCGGCATCGAGCTGCGCCTTGCGGCTTTTTTCCAGCTCTTCTGCGCTGCAGTAGCAGTAGTACGCTTTGCCTTCATCAAGAAGTCTCTGTACTTCCTTCTTGTAGAGATCGAGGCGTTCGGTCTGGCGGTACGGACCATGCGGGCCGCCTACGTCGATGCCTTCATCCCAGTTCATGCCGAGCCATTTCAGAGAATCTTTGATATTCTCTTCGGATTCCTTGGTGGAACGCTTCAGATCCGTATCTTCGATACGGACGAGGAAGGTGCCGTCAGCGTGACGAGCAACCAGCCAGTTGAAGAGCGCGGAGCGCGCACCACCGATATGAAATGGGCCTGTCGGGCTCGGGGCAAAACGAACTTTCAATTTCTTTTCCATCTGTTAAAACTCCTTCTTATTTTCTATAAATGATAACGGATGCCAGAGCTGCCATACCTTCCCTGCGGCCCACTGCACCCAATTTTTCATTCGTTGTGGCTTTCACGCCCACCTGATTCTCGGAAATCCCGAGAAGATGCGCGATCGATGCTTTCATTTCCGCAATATGCGGCGCAAGCTTCGGCTTCTCTGCGATGACCGTGCTGTCGATATTTCCAGCCTGCCAGCCTTCTTCGGAAAGGACGCGCGCGACTTCGAGCATGAGCTTTTTACTGTCCGCTCCCTCATAGCGAGGATCGGTATCGGGGAAATAGTGCCCGATATCGGGAAGACCTGCTGCGCCCAGGAGCGCATCCATGATGGCATGCAGCAGCACATCCGCATCCGAGTGGCCCAAAAGGCCGCCTGTCTTTGCGATCTCTACACCGCCAAGCATGAGCGGACGGCTTTCATCGTATCGATGTATATCATACCCCTGTCCGATACGGAAGGGCAAGCCCTCTTTTTCGATCATTTTCGTAAACCGGCTCCAATCTCCCGGTGTCGTTACCTTGAAAAACTGTTCTTTCCCGGGCAGCACCGTGACCGGCACGCCCGCTTTTTCCAGGATCGAAGCGTCATCCGTGATCCCTTCTTCGGAGGAAAGAGCCTCCATCGACGCTTTGAGCAGCTTCGAAAATGCCCCCTGCGGCGTCTGTGCGCGGAAAAGGCGGCTCCGATCCAGCGTCCCCTGCACCAATGTTCCATCGACCTCCTTGATGGTATCCACGCAGGGGATACCGACCACGACGGCCGGATGTGCCTCGCTGATGGCAGCAAAGGCATCATCGATGGTCTTCCCATCGACGAAAGGACGCGCCCCATCATGCACGAGGACCTTTTCCGAATCCTTCGCAAGACAGGAAAGTCCATTCTTCACCGACTGGGTGCGCGTCGCTCCGCCCGGTGCGAAGCGGACAGGGATATGGTGCTCGATCCCTTTCAATATGTCAGCAAAAATCGGCTGTTCCTCGACCCTTGCGACGATGATGAGCTCTTCCAGAAAGCGGCTCTGAAAGACATGCCTTAGCGTATAAGAAATCAGCGAATGGCCCCGATGCTTCAAGAGAAGTTTATTCACCGGAGCCCCCATGCGGCTGCCCTGACCGGCAGCCACCAGTATGAGACTGTTCATAAATACATGTACTCCTAAATGGGTTTGAGTGTTTGAAGGTGTAAGGTTACTGCCCCTTGATTGCGTGCGAAAGAGGGGGAGCGGGTTCTATAGGTTCAGAGGGTTCAGCTGGGGTGGTGCGGCGCATTTCGTCATCCTGAGCGGATAAAAACGTCGTATGTTTGGAAATGGCTTATCTGAAACATGAGAACTGAGTCGAAGGATCTAAGCGCCGCGGAGGTTTGAAACTAGGGAAACGCTGATTCAATCGCAGCATCAGTGTTTTCCTAACGGTTTTCTCATATCGCAAACCCAATCCCTAGCTACGCATCCCCGCTTTCAAACTTCAAGGTTCCGACGATACAAAGGGGGCGATGCCCGAAAGTCTCTTGGATAGCAGGTTTCCCGTTTGGAAATTCCAAACATTGACCGCCAGACCGCGAATGACAAAGATTTCTCGCTTGCGCTCGAAATGACGAAACGAGAGAATCTGATATCTCTTTGTCTTCGAGTCCCCAGTCACCCACTACCAGTCACCCTATTCTTCAAGCTTCGCAAAGATCATCTTCCCGGCCGAGGTCTGGAGGACCGATGTAATGATGACGGCCACTTCCTTACCGATGCTTTTGCTGCCGTCTTCGACAACGATCATCGTGCCGTCATCAAGGTAGGCGACTCCCTGGCCTTCTTCCTTGCCATTCTTCACGAGCTGGACGAAGATCTGCTCGCCGGGAATGACGGCCGGCTTCACAGCGATGGCGAGGTCATTCACATTGAGGACAGCGACGCCCTGCAGCTCCGCCACTTTATTCAGATTGTAGTCATTGGTGATGATCTTGTAGCCCTTTTCACGGGCGAGCTTAATGAGCTTGGAGTCCACCTCACTGATCTCCTCGAAATCATCGGTGATGATCTTGATGTCATCGCGGTTCTTCTTGCGCATATGGTTCAGGATATCCAGTCCGCGGCGGCCGCGATTTCTCTTCAGTACGTCCGAGCTGTCTGCGATCTTCTGCAATTCTTCCAGCACAAAGACAGGTACCACGATAGGCCCTTCCAAAAATCCAGTCTGGAAAATATCTGCCACACGTCCATCGATGATGATATTCGTATCCAGCAGCTTACCGATGCGCTGTTTTTCCTTTGATTTCTTTTTCTCGCTCTTTTCTTCCGCATGCAGCTTAAACCAGCCGACCATCTCCGGCTTCTTGCTGACTGCGAGATGCATCCCCAGATATCCGAGCACGATGGACAGTACGACAGAGACATACGGCCCGATGAACGGCACTGAGCTGAAAGCAAGTCCGACCAGATTTGCAATGATGAGCCCCAGAAAGAGCCCGAGCGTCCCTGCGATGAGATCCTGCGTACTCATGGCAGACAGCGACTTTTCCATCCGCGATGTCAATGCGAAAAGGCGGGAAATCAGGTAGGGCGATACAGCGCAGCCCACGACAGCTCCTAAAATACCACCCAGAAGCATCGTGGCCAGAGACATGAAGGTGATCCCCAGAATGGTCTCTGTCAGGACAGAGTTCGGGAGCAGTGCCGTCAGCACTGACTCGCCCTGTCTGGAAAGCACGACGCCAAGAACGGTAAAGAGCAGGATGAATATCAATCGTAATACTTTTTCCGGCATCTTGAATCCTCTTTGATTACACTATGTTTTTGTAGAAAACAACTTTTTCAGATAGTAAGTCCATTTTTACATTTTAAGCATCATCTTATTATAGCAAACTTTCGCTCTCATTTATACCGGAAATGAAAATTCTTTTGATTCGGGGAGGAAAACAGAGCCTCACGGGCAGAAACAGGGGATGCGAAGACTGACATACCGCTTTGGGCATCGCCCTTTGTGCCATTCTGCGCCAAAGAAGCTCATCGCTGCTGCCGCCCATGCTCCTCTTTCTGAGCCGATCGGCGCTTTCAAGCAGACTCAAAGCCCCCCTTCGGTAATGCTATTAAGTTAAGGAAATCGTTAAC
>FR879453.1 GCA_000434475.1 Dialister sp. CAG:486 | reverse complement strand
TGAACCCTGAACCCTGAACCCTGAACCCTGAACCCTGAACCCGTAGAACCCTTGAACCCTGAAACGAAAGGAGACGCCATGGCATCCCGATTTCTGCATGATCCGAAGTACGCGCTGATGTATGGGCTTTTGGCGCTGCTGCTCCTTTTGTCCGGCGGTCTTCTTTTCCGGGAGGCGGGGCAGCTGCGGGAGAGGGCGGAAGGGATGGCTGCGGAAAATCAGCTCCTGCTGTCGTATCGGCATGCGGAGCGGGATGCGGCGCATCTGGATCTCCTTTCGTCGCTCTTTCAAAAGGCACCGGCTTCGGCCTATGGGAAGCTGCTCGAGGAGGCAGGCGTCTCCGTGGAAGAGATCTCAGAGGAAAAGGATGGAAATTTTAATAAAATTCATGTAGTTGGCACTGGCAGTTTTTCACAAATTGTCCGCGGCTTTGATATAATAAAAAGCAAAGAAGTGTGGAATGCAGTGAAGCTCGTCCGATTGAAACGAGAAGGGACGGTCTTGTCCTTTGCGATCGAGATCACTGCATTTCAAAGCCGAGGTACCTATGAAGAAGAGAAATATCGTACTGATCGGTCCGATGGGGACCGGTAAAAGCAGAGCGGCGAAGATCCTGGCCGATGGGCTGGATTGGCAGCTTGCGGACACAGACCGCATGATGGAGCGGGATACGGGGATGAAGATCGCCGACTTCTATCGCGATGCGGGGGCAGAGGCCTTCGCGGAAAAGGAAATGCAGGTGATCAGCCGCGTCCGTTACTACCATGAAGCGGTGATCGCGATGGGGGGCAATTACCCCATGACGGAAGAGAAATTTCATCTCCTTGCGGAGCATGGCGTGATGGTGCTGCTCTATGCGAAGCCGTACCGCCTTGCGGAGCGGGTGCGCCGCCGCATCGGCAAGCGCCCGACCATGGACTATTCCGATGTGGATGGCTACGTGCGGCAGATGCTGCGGAAATGGGCGAAGTGGCGCGACCGTGTGGATGTGGTCATCAATACGACCAACTGCCACCCGGAGCAGACCGCGATCCTGATCGCCCGCTATCTGGACCAGCATCATGTGGAGTTCGCTGAGCGGAGATTGTGATAAAAGGCGTAGCAGGTTCTGCGGGTCCAAAAGGTTCAGCAGGTTCAACGGGTTGAGGAACCTTGCGTGAATGGTGATGAGTGACTTGAATACGACTTTCGGACTTCGCGCCCATACATATTCGCGGCGAAGCCGCCACCACAACCCTGAACCCTGAACCTTCAACCCATTTTCCAAAGGAGGTACTCTTATGAAACGACTGGCTGTACTGACAAGCGGCGGTGATGCACAGGGCATGAATGCCGCTGTGAGAAGCGTTGTCCGGACGGCACTTGCCATGGACGCCGAGATATATGGCATTGAGCGTGGCTATGCAGGACTTTTGGATGAAGACATCACACCGATGACTTCGGCGTCTGTGGGTGGGATCGTGCTGCGCGGCGGGACGATGCTGCGCACGGCGCGCTGTCAGGCTTTCTTTGAACGGAAGAATCAGATCCAAGCGGCGGATATTTTAAGGAAGCACGGCATCGACGGGCTCGTTGTCATCGGCGGCGATGGTTCTGTGCAGGGGGCAGAGGTTTTGACGCACCTCGGCATCCCGACAGTGACGGTACCGGGTACCATTGATAACGACATGCATGGGACGGATGAGACCATCGGTCATGATACGGCGGTGAACGTGGTCGTTTCTGCCGTGAGCCGTATCCGCGACAGTGCGTCTGCCCACGAACGTGCCGCCATTGTGGAGGTCATGGGACGTTTCGCGGGACACATCGCGCTCGATGCGGGCCTTGCCTGCGGAGCAGAGTACATCCTGGTGCCGGAGATACCCTTTGAACGGGAGACGCTGGCACGGAGTCTCGAGGCGCAGATGAAGCTGGGACGGACGAACAGCATCATCATCTGTGCGGAAGGCGCAGGCGATGCCCGCTCGCTGGGGGAGTGGCTGAAAGAGCATACAAAGATCGACGTCTGTACGACCACGCTCGGCTTCATCCAGCGCGGCGGTCAGCCGACGGCCAGAGACTGCCAGCTCGGCTCCATCCTGGGCGCGTGCGCGGTGACTGCGCTCCTCCGGGGAGAGACCGGAGCGCTCATCGGTATGCATAGAGGCCGCGTGCGCATTCTTTCCTACGAAGAGGCAAAAAAAGAGAAAGAGCCATTCCGCAGAGATCTCTACGATCTCGCCGTCATGCTCGGCGCGACGGGGATGGAATAAAGCAAAGCGGCGCACGGCTTCACGCGCCGCTTTTTTATGACTGGTAGCTAGGGATTGGGAACTAAGAGACCAGGAGACTAGGAGACATCAGATGTTCTCGTA
>FR879452.1 GCA_000434475.1 Dialister sp. CAG:486 | reverse complement strand
GAAAAAGATTTCTCGACTTCGCTCGAAATGACGATACGAGAGAGTCACCAGTCACTAGTCACTAGTCACTAGTCACCAGCATACTACCCGATTATACCATTTTCACGCAAGAAAAACCCTCGAAGCGCTCACTCCGGGGGTTTCTTGTATGTCAGATTCAGAGCATATCCTTGCGCCACAGAATGAAGGTGACGACAAGGGTCAAAAGGATACCGATCAGGATGACACCGACAAAGCCGAAGGGCGACTCCTCGAAGGGGACAGGGACATTGATGCCCCAGAGGCTGTAGATCAAGGTCGGGATCGCCAGGATAATGGTGACAGACGTCAGGAATTTCATGATCTGCGAAAGACGGTTCGAGATGATGGAGGAGAAAGAGTCCATCATGCTCATCAGAATGTTGGTATAGATCTCCGCCATTTCGAGCGCCTGCTTATTTTCGATGATGACATCTTCCAGCAGGTCCTCATCCTCTTCATACATTTTGAGGAGCGAGTGCAGCGGACTGTTTCGAAGCCGCATCAGACGCTCCATCACGTTTTCATTCGCATGCAGGGCGAAGTTGAAGTACGTCAGAGATTTCTGCAGCTCGAGCATACGGAAGAGCTCCTTGTTCTGCAAGGACTTTCTGACCTGCGTCTCGATGACATCAGTCTGCTTGTAGATCTGCTGCAGGAAATACAGGAAGGAAGAGGAGGCTTGCGAAAGGATCTGGAAAAGGAAGCGCGTCTTCTTGTACGTCTGGAAAGAAGTGAACGAGTTATTCAGGAATTTCTGAATGACTGTATTCGGCTCCAGACAGACCGTGATGAAGTACTGGCGCGTGATGAAGATGCCAAGCGGCAGTGCATCATACGCATCCGTCTCAAGGACGACCGGGGTATTCACGACGACGAAGATATAGTCGTCTTCAAGCTCGACATGAGAACGTTCTTCTCTATCGAGGGCGGTCTGGAGGGAATCAACGGGAATGCCCGTCAGTTCATTGATCCTGACCAGCTCCTCCAATGTCGGTGCCGCGGCATTGATCCAGGACCCTTTTTCCAGCTGTTCCAGCGGAACGGCGGACAGAACATGATTTTCATTGTGTTTGTATGCCTGTATCATGGCGACCCCCCTCTCTCCGGAAGCATCCGGTGACCGATCCTTGCTGCCCACGGTCTGCTGTGGGCTATCCTTACTAAATATAGTCAGAAAATCTTCCCCTGTCAATGAGAATCAATGGCAATCGACAAATTTTACATGGAATTGACGGGGAATAAAGGAAGGAGGGATCGATACACTTGAAACGCCCCACATTCTCGCCCCTTCCTCT